>JALWMA010000127.1 GCA_027081015.1 Campylobacterales bacterium
GCTTGTGGTAGCGGTTGTAGAGTTCGAGGTGCTCCTGTGTCATACCGGGTTTTCTGATATGAATGAGCGTATCTCTGTTTTTCTTGACGGTACGTTTTTGGGACTTCGTAAGCAGAAAGCTCTGCGCGTCTATCCGAAGGCTTTTGCAGCCGTTGCAGGCTGCGCAGATGGGGTGGAAGAAGTAGCAGCCGAAACGCCTCCATCCGCGTGCGACAAGCTTCGTAACGAGGCTCCTGCTTGCATTTCGCATATAGCGGTAGTACATACGGGTCTTCTCGCCCGGCAGATAGCTGCACGGGTAGTCGAGCATGCAAAAATCTATGGAGTGTTCGCTGTTTTGTTCGATATTCACTGCACTATCTCGTAAACGATCTCTTTTCGGTTCTTTATCTGCTTCATATCTACGATACCGAGATTTTCGATATCCATAGCCAGCAGACTCTCTTCGTCCATGATAGCACGTTTTGCCATCTCTCTCAACACCTTCCCCCTGTACGCTTTCGCCCAGTGGCTTACGCTTTTGCCGTTTTTAAGAAACTTCATCGTTATATGAGGGCTCTTTATCTTGTAGAACTTTTCATAAAAACCGGCCCTCAGGTCTACCACCGTGCCCCTCTTTTGCAGATACTCATCCAGCGCATCGCTGAAGTGCTCTTTGTAGAACTTCTCCGGTGCGAAACCCTCTATATGCTCACCCTGCTTGAGCTTGTAGTCGGGAATCTTGTCGCTTGCGCATATAGGCCCGAAGAGATTCGAGAATATGATCAGGTGTTCATCTATATACTCCCGCCCGCCCGGTGCCAGCGTTTCGTAACCGAGGTATTCGTAAGCCACTCCGCTGTAACGCTCCACCGCCTTCATGACGGGCGCTTCGAGTATGTTTGTGCGGTAGCGCCCTATCTGCTTTTCGTCTTTGAGACCGGTAACCTTTTTTATCTTCTCGAGAGGGCCCTTTTCGAGCAGTTCGCTGTATCTTTGCGCGACTTCGAGCCTCTTTTCATAAAGCTTGGGAAAGCAGAACGAATCTCTATCGAGGCTGGCGCTGCCGCCCTCTCGTTTCGCTTCGCTCGGTGCGAAAAGTATCGTCATCGTCATCTCTTTTTGGTTGAAGTTTACCAAAAGAATCGGAATTTGCGAAGAGTGCACAAAAACTACACAGAGAACAAATAAGATATAGGTGTAAAGCGCAACGGCGCGCAGTTGTAAAAGGCGGTTTGAAACCGGCAGAGAGGTAGAAGCGTGAAAAGCACTCAAAACGGCGGCCACAGCGCCAGATGGCGGTTAGTGCCCGGAAGCCTCCGGGGCGGAAGATATCGACCTGAAGCCGAGAGAGAAAAAGGAGCAAAGATGAGAACCGGAATATTTTACGGCAGCAGCGGCGGCAATACCGAAAGGGTCGCGAAGATGATAAAAGAGGCGCTCGGCATCGATGCCGACCTGATCGACGTGGCTTATGCCAGGGCGGAAGATTTCCAAAAGTACGATCTGCTGATTCTCGGCAGCTCCACGTGGGGAGAGGGCGATCTTCAGGATGACTGGGAGGATATTTTCGACGAGTTCAAAAAGATCGATCTATCCGGCAAAACGGTCGCGCTCTTCGGTACGGGAGACCAGGAAGAGTACCCCGACACGTTCGTTGATGCGATGGGAACTCTCTACGATCAGGCAGTGCAGAACGGCGCCAGAGTAGTCGGCGACGGCTGGCCGACGGAAGGGTACGACTTCGACGAATCCACGGCCGTTAGAGACGGAGCCTTCGTGGGTCTTGCCATAGATGAGGATAACCAGGAAGATCTTACATCCCAAAGGGTCTGGAAGTGGACCGAAGGGGTTAAAGCCTCGGTATCAAAAAGAGATTCGGACGAACCCCTAAGAATCCTCTAATCGGCTCAGAAAATCGGCCGCCACACTGTCCATGGCCTGAATATGCAGGTTCAGCCACTCCATGAACTCATCTTCGATAAACTCTCTCAGGGCCTCGCGCTCTTTGAAGTTTCTCCAGTTCATGTAGGCCATGCGGGTCTCCCCCATTATGCGGTTGTGGTCGCTTCTGTGTATGTCGAACATCCCGAAGCCCCTGTTTTTAAGCATATTCTCTTCATACTCGAAATGTTTCTGCATATGCGCCAGCAGCGCCTCCACGGCGGAAGTGA
>JALWMA010000128.1 GCA_027081015.1 Campylobacterales bacterium
TATAAAGCGCTCAGGGAAGAGGCGTATCAAGATATACACTTTCGACCATGTCGCGAAGAGGGTCGTTTTCCACGAGGAGAACTACCGCGACGGAAAGCTCAAGGACAAGAAGGACGAGACGCTTCCGTACTATGCCGAAAACGATATACTCTCTCTCTATTTCAACATAAGAGACATTATAGGCAGCTGCGAAGAGCCTTTCGCAAAAGATCTGAAGGCGGTCGGTGCCGAAAAGAGAACCGGCCGGGTCAGGGTGGAGACCGTTACCGGGAAGGGGAGAGAGAAGCTCAAAAGGAGCCTCGGCGATGAGCCCTGTTACCTCAAGGTGACGATCTACCAGAAACTCTTCGGATCCAAAGGAGGGGAGCTCTACCTCTCTCTTGACAGAGAGTTCATAGCCCGAAAAGCGCTTCTGAAAGATGTGATAATGTTTGGGGACATTCGTGGAAAGCTGACACATTTGGAACGGAAGAGATAGCGGGTCTTGAGAGATCGGATAGGACGTATCGATGCCGGTGTAAGATATATGCTCTTTGCGTCCCTGATGTTCGCGCTGATGGGGGTATTCGCAAAAATTCTGAGCCAGAGTATGCCCTCTTTGGAGGTCGTCTTTTTCAGAAACCTCTTCGGTGCGGTTCTGATTGCGGCCACGCTTGTGAAGAGGCCGATGAAACAGAGGGGCGGCAAAGGGTGGCTCCTCTTCTTTAGGGGCATGATGGGCTTTTTGGCGCTTCTGGCCTTCTTTTACAATATAGCCCATATACCCCTCGGCGATGCCATGACATACTCCAAAACCTCCCCGATCTTTACGGCCCTTTTTGCGTGGATTTTTCTGAAAGAGAGGATGGGAGCCGTCGGGTGGGCGGCTCTCGTGCTGGGGTTTGTCGGCATCCTCTTTATCGCCAAGCCTTCCGGTGCCGTGCTCGACAAGACGGCGTGGCTCGGCATATTCAGCGGCGCCGGCGCCGCGCTTGCATATACGGCGGTAAGAGAGCTCAGGAACTACTACGACACGAGGGCCATAGTGCTCTCGTTCACGGTCATAGGTAGTGTCGGCCCGCTCGTCCTGATGGCGGTAAGCCCCTATGTGAACGCGCCGGAGCTCGATATGCTCTTCGGAGAGTTTGTCGCGCCATCCGCCGAAGCGTGGATCTTTATCGTGTTTATGGGTATCTTCGCGACGCTCGCACAGTTCTATATGACAAAGGCGTACGGGGTGACGAAGGCGGGAATCGTCGGGGCGGTAAGCTACAGCAACATCCTCTTCTCCATAATTCTCGGCCTATTCATCGGTGATCCGCTCCCCGATCCGCTCACATGGCTCGGTATAGGCCTGATAGTGGCGGCCGGGATCGCGGTGGCGGGGGCGAAAGAGAAGAGAGCCTGAGAAATCGTCTCGAAATATTCGATTTCGAAGCTTCAGGTGGGCTCAGGCCCGCTCACCCGGGCCGAATTGATGGTTTGGCCCGGAATTCGCGTAACATCGGGTGTTAAGATAAAATATGGTAAAGTAAGAGCATGTCAAGTGCAGACACTCCTGTTTGGAAAACGGCCGTAACGGCGTTCTTTGCGGCTCTTGGCAGCAGTGTGCTGCTCGGACTGCTTCTGTGGTTGTTGCATCGAAACGGTATCGGCAGCGACTCGAACCTTGCAACGGCCATAATGAGTGCACTCTATATCGCGATCTTTTTTCCGCTCTTTTTCCTGCTCTTTTACCAAAAGAGCAGGCTCGAGAGTCTGCAGAGCGAGCGGAAGGACGATCTGCTGCTGGATGAGCTGACGAAGCTCTACAGAAGTACCGTTTTTGAAGAGCTTGCAACCGCACAGATAGAGCTTGCCAAACGTAACAGATGGCCGGTGGGCCTCGTAGTTATGGATATAGACAGCCTCTCCGAAATCAACGAAAAGTATGGCTACGAAGCGGGGAACCGGGTTTTGAGACACTTCTCTTCGATGCTTAGATCTTCGATAAGAGAGAGCGATCTTGCGGCCCGCTGCGATGACGACCGTTTCGTGCTTCTGCTTCCCGACTGCGATGCAAGGAGTGCGCAGAGGGTCATACAGAGGTTCCAGGCAAGAGTGCTGGAGTCGCCTGCGGAAACGGAGGATGGCGAACCGGTAAACATTCCCTTCTCTTGCGGGGTCGTTT
>JALWMA010000129.1 GCA_027081015.1 Campylobacterales bacterium
AAGGCGATATAGCCTCAGCACCGTTTTTTAAGCCGTATATTAAGAAGCAGCCGCTATAATTTCATCCACTTCATGGACAGGTGGGTGAGCTGGCTGAAACCACACCCCTGCTAAGGGTGCGTACCTTCACGGGTACCGAGGGTTCGAATCCCTCCCTGTCCGCCACGACCCTATAATCTCTTTTCCATTTCCATGTGCCACCATTCGAATATTTTCGGAAATCTCAAAGATACCGACTCGAACCATGTATTGAGCAGCATGACATTCAGCCCGTAACCATCAGGTGACGAAAATCTATCTTCGAACTCATCGTGTGACTCAAAACCGTCGAGAATAGCCGCAGCTGCGTAGCGGGCACCTATGTTGTCATCCGGATTGGATCTGAGAAGCTGCATATAGAGCTGCAAAGCGCTCTTTTTCTCTTTCCTTCCCCACAACATAGTTGCGTAACTGTATAAAGCCCTGACAATATGGCGATTCTCCTGAAATAGCCAGGAGATAGCCGGAAAACCTTTTCCTTTCGATACGCCTATCAGGGCGATGGCACGCTCATAAGCTGTTTTCATTGTCTCAATCGCCTCTTTCTCCTCCCCTGTCTCCGTCAGGTATCCATACAACTCTATATAAGGGTCCAGATAATCGGGATCTTTTTTAATTATCTCTCTCAAGGCCTCGATGGCCGAATCGATTTTTTCTGCAGTGCCGCTCTCGAGAAAATCCCAATATTCGGAGGCTGCATCGTAACGATCCATATCTACGAACTCCCGTTTTGGCGCCGGGGGAAGTTCGATTTCACCATCCATCCAGAAACCGGAAGCTCCGACCATCGCATCATAAACATAAAAGAGTTTCTGTTGAATAGCCGAAGGTTTAATATGGAAAAAATCCCCGACCTCCTTGGCGGTGATTCCCCTTCGGCCGTGAAGGTTGTGCATCCTCAGGTAGCTGTAAATAACGGAAGCCGCCAATAGAGTGACGTTTTGGGCATTTTCAACTATCTCAGGCCGGTGCATCAGCAGCCTCTCGAAGCATTGACTTAACTCCGATTCATTCATGTTTTTTGCCTTTGCAAACCGCTCAAGATCATCTCTCACCCTCTGCTCTTTAAACCAAAATGTCATCAATACCTCTCCCTGATATGCAAATACCGGATCTATATTGTATCAATATTTGTAAACCGTGTCAGGTCTAAAGTCTGAAGTTCCGGCGGGCTCTATCCATGAAAGCTGTCACCGCGAAAATTTACGGAAGAGCCTATGCGGCAATCGGCACTCTTTCGAAATATCCGTTAAGATCTATAATTTGTTTGAATTTTCGATAAAATCTGTTTGTCGGTACTTTAGAACATTAGGGAACATAATGGATCAGTTGAGCGACTTGAAGGCGATTCTACACTCCAAACGGGCCAACATCTACTATCTCGAGATGTGCCGTGTAATGCAGAAAGACGGCCGCGTCGTCTATTTGAGCGAAGAGAAAAAAGATCATCGCTATTGGAATATTCCTATCGCCAACACTACATGCCTCCTTTTGGGAACGGGGACTTCTATCACACAGGCGGCCATGCGTATGCTCTCGCAGGCCGGCGTTTTGGTCGGGTTTTGCGGCGGCGGAGCCACACCTCTTTTTATGGGAGCCGAGATCGAGTGGCTGACACCGCAAAGCGAATACCGACCCACCGAATATGTCCAAAAGTGGCTCTCCTTCTGGTTCGATGAAGCCAAGCGGCTCGAAGGGGCAAGGTACCTGCAGCAGGAGCGGATACGCTTTATCGGGTATGTCTGGAAAAAAGATCGTGACTTTCGCATACAAGGGTTCGAGGCGGAGGCGATCGAAAAGATGGCGGATGGCATTTTACAAAAAATCGAAGGTGCCCCAAACACGGCAAAGCTTTTGCAGCTTGAAGCCGACCTGACCAAACGGCTCTATAAATTCGCCGCCAAACAGACGGGTCTTTCAGGTTTTACCCGTCTGCGCAACAATGCCGATCCGGCAAACGACTTTCTCGACCACGGCAACTACCTCGCCTACGGCATGGCGGCTACGACCCTTTGGGCACTGGGCATACCCCATGCCTTCGCCCTGATGCACGGCAAAACCCGACGGGGTGCACTGGTTTTCGATATCGCCGATCTCATCAAAGACGCTATCGTGCTACCCCAAGCCTTTATCAGTGCCAAAGAGGGAGTGGACGATCAGACCTTCCGCACACAATGCCTGCAACGCTTCGTCGAGCATGGCGCGCTCGGTTTTCTCTTCGATCGTGTCGAGGTGATTTGCGAACGGTTCGGAGCGCGATCATGATGGTGATCTTCGTCTCCGAGTGCGAAAAAGGGGCCATCAAGCGCACCCGACGCATTCTCGACAGCTTCGCGGATCGGATCGGTACCAATACCTGGCGCACCATCATCACCAAAGAGGGACTGAAGGCCGTCCACAAGCTCCTTAGAAAAACCGCCACCAAAAGTACGGCAGTCTCCTGCCACTGGATCCGCAGCCGCAACCGTAGCGATCTGCTGTGGATCGTGGGGAATCGGGATCGTTTCAACACCCAGGGCGTCGTTCCCGTACATCGCACCTCCATCGATCTGCTCGAACAATACGAAGAGAACGACTGGAGAGATCTCGATCTTATGAAACCGCTTGCTGCCGTAGCCGCACTATTGCATGACTGGGGCAAGGCAAGCCGCTGTTTTCAGGAAAAGCTACGCGATCACACACCCAAAGCCGACGCCCTGCGCCACGAGTGGGTAAGTGTCTTGCTCTTCGGCTCTTTTATCGCCGTCGATCCCGATAGCTGGAGAGAACGGATCCTTAACGACCATATGGATACCGAACAGATACTTCAGAGGCTTGAATCATTTAATTTTGAAGAGTTTCTCACCTTTTCCCTCGATGCACAACTGATTGCATGGCTGGTTATTTCCCATCACCGCTTACCGCTCTTCGCGGACAAAAATATCAACGTCGGCAGAGAGAGCCTAATGCCCGATCTGGAGGAGTTTTTTTATACCGTCAAGGAAGTATGGGGTTATCGCAACCACAAAGAAGACCCGGCACCATGCTTTGAGTTTCCTAATGGACTGCTTTTGCAGTCGCATAGGTGGCGCAACAAACTCAAACGGTGGGTCGGACATTTGGAAGGAAAGGAGAAGCGGCTGGCCGATGCTCTGCAAAGCGGTACACTCAGATATATTTTACACTTCGGCAGACTCGCTTTAATGCTGGGTGACTACAACTATTCAAATAGGCCTGCAGATCAGAGATGGCCTCAAACCGTCGAACTCTTCGCCAATACCGATCGTAAAACCAAAGCGTACAAACAGCGACTCGACGAACATCTTTGCCGTGTATGCGATATGGCACTCTCGGTTCTTCACCGTCTTCCGATACTGCGTGAAGAGGTGCCACAAAGCCAAAAGGTCGCAAAACTGCGTAAACCCTCGCCCGCTCCTTTTGCATGGCAGGATAAAGCGGTAAGAAAAATCGCCGAATTTTACCGCCCTAATGACAGAAAAAGAGGTTTCTTTGCCGTAAATATGGCAAGTACCGGTATGGGCAAGACCATTGCGAACGCAAAAATCATGCACGCCGTATCCAAAGATGGTAAAAGCCTGCGATATACTCTGGCTCTCGGACTACGCACCCTAACCTTGCAGACCGGTGAAGAATACCGTAAAAATGTGGGGTTGAGTGATGAAGATATGGCTGTAATCATCGGCTCCAGAGCAACGATGCAACTGCATGAGGATTCAATAAAACTCTCCGACGATGCACCGCTCAACCCCGAAGCCGCGGGCAGCGAATCGCTCGAAACGCTCATCGACGAAACGGTCGATTATGACGTACCGGTGGATGAAGCCTATCTCACTACCGTTTTGCGGGGCGAAAAAGAGCGCAAAATCCTCTATGCGCCCGTTTTGGTGGCGACGATCGATCATCTCATGGGTGCGGTAGATACCCCCAAGGGAGGACGATGGCTGCTGCCGGCCTTGCGTCTGATGAGTTCGGACATCGTCATCGACGAGATCGACGACTTTGTCGAATCGGATCTCATCGCCATCGGGCGGCTTGTTTTTTTGGCCGGTATGTCGGGACGTAAGGTGATGATCTCATCGGCCACGATTCCGCCCGATCTTGCCGAAGGCTTTTTCCATGCCTACAGCATGGGATGGCGCATCTTCGCCGAATCCCACGACGGTGCCGACGGGATGATCGACGCCTTTTGGTGCGACGAGTTCAAGAGTGACCATCGATCCGTATCGGGTGATGAGAAAGCACAGGAAGTTTACCGAAGCGCCCATCGCCGATTCATTGATGCCCGCGTCAAAAAACTGCAGGCTCTGCCGCCCAAACGACGCGGGATCATCACCGATTTGCAACCGGACGAACAGAACACGGCGGAACGCTATTTTAAGGAGATCGTCGAACAGATGGTGCGGCTTCATGACCGCCACCGTCTCGTCGATCCAAAAACCGGCAAACGGGTCTCCGTCGGCGTGGTGCGTATGGCCAACATCACGCCGTGTGTAGAGCTGGGACGCTACCTTTCGGACGTTCCTTTGGGGCGTTTCGATCTGCGGTTTACGGTCTACCACTCCCAACAGGTGCTTCTGATGCGACACGATCAGGAGCGATACCTCGATCGGCTGCTAAAAAGAAAAGATAAGCTGAAAATTTTCGACGATGTGATCATCAGGCGACACATCGAAACTTCCGAATACGGCGATCTGCTATTTGTCGTCGTTGCTACGCCTGTAGAAGAGGTGGGAAGGGACCACGATTTTGACTGGGCGGTGGTGGAGCCCTCCTCGTACCGTTCCATCATCCAGCTGGCCGGCCGGGTGCGTAGGCACCGCGAAGGTGAGGTGCAAGAGGCCAATATGGCCATACTGCGCTACAACTATCGTGCGTTCCTCGATGGGGATCGAAGCGGCAAACGCTATTTTCTTCATCCCGGTTTCGAGGTCGATACGACGCTGGTCTCCCATGACATGAAAGAACTTATCGATGAAGAGGCGCTACGTGAACGAATCGACGCGATCCCCAGAATCCGAAAAAACGAGCCCTTGGAGCCGACGAAACGGCTGGCCGACCTGGAGCATTTCGCCGTAGCGCAGTGGCTGACACAATACGACAAACCCTATGCCGGAAATCTGGAGGGGTATTTGAGGGGACTCTGGTATTTAACCGGCCTTCCTATGTTCTACCACCCTTTCCGTAAAAGTACACCGACTCTAAAGTGCTACAGAGTCTACGACGAAGAGAAAGATAGAATCTATTTCGCAGAATTGGACGAGAGGGGCAATCCAATCGACAGGGAGGGTATCTTGAACATTCACAACATATCCATCGAATCGAACGGACGCCTGTGGATAGAGCGTGATTACAAAACTATCATCGAACGATATGCTGAGAATTTCGGACTATCACCGCAGGCATTGACGCTTCGCTTCGGAGAACTGAACTGGCAGATATATAGCGAGTCGAATATAGGGAAGACTGAATTCCTGTATCACGATCAATTTGGTCTTTTCAACCCACCCCACTACAAGGAGGTCAAATTGTGATCAATGAAACAATCGAAGCCTTTTTCCGCGAACGGAAAGAGGCGTGGCTCAAGCAGAAGATCAAGAAGTCGATGGACCCAGCGACCGTTCAGCGACTTCACGAGGAGGCGGATGAGAAGTTTTCGCCCGAACATTGGCTCCCCGATGCGGCCAGGCGGGCGGGACAGATGGCTATGGCCACCCACCCGTGCACCTTTTCTCATCCCTCCAGCCGCAAAAACAAAAACGGCAACGTGACGCCGATCATTTGTGAAGCTCCCTCGACCCCAGACGGGCTTCTTCGCTGCGGCAATGTAAAAAACACTCAAACCGATGCACTGGGCAATGCGGCGGCACTGGATGTGTACAAATTTCTCGATCTAGTGCTTGAAGACGGCAAAAGAGTGATCGATCATATCCGCGATGAGTCGCCGCTGGCGAAAAAACTGCTCGATATCGCAACCGAGAATTACGAAAAGTTGCGCGACGGCTTCTTGGCGATGATCTGTGTGTCCGAAAACGAGACGGTTACCAGCAGCAAGATAAAACAGGTCTATTTCCCGATCGCACGACGGGAGTACCACCTCTTGTCTATCTTGACCAATTCAGGCATCGTCTTTGCTCTCAAAGTGCGTATCGACAATCTACGATACTCCGAGGAGGCCAAAGCGGCACGTGAAGCTCGCAAAGAGGGCAAATGCATCGAACCGCCGCACTACAAGGAGCTCTTCGATCTTACGGTTGTCGGTTACGGCGGCACAAAACCTCAAAACATTTCGGTTCTTAACAACCGCTACGGCGGCAAAGCCTATCTGCTCTCTTCTTTGCCGCCAAAGATCGAGCGGCGCTTGGTACGTTTTCCCAAAAAAGATTTTTTCACCGAGTCAATCCCCTATCGGCGGGTGCGAGAGATCCTCAAAAGTCTTGATGCCATCATCACGACCGACTACAACAATGTCGATATCCGCCGCGGACGCAAATATCGCTACGAGCAGTTGATGGATCTAATCATCACGCAGATGATGCGGGTGCGAAGCGTAAGCTCCAAGCAGTACCGGGAGGAAGACTCCCGTTTACCCCAATACCAAAAAATCTGGCTATGTGACGCCTATCGCAAAGAGCGCCGAGAGCAAGAGAGATGGCTCGATGACCTGATCGATCATATCAGCCGATGGATCCTGCACCTGATCGAAAGCAACACCAAACGAAAAGGTCTAAAACTGGGCCCGGCGGAGCTGGCCGATATCCGCGAAAGTGTCGAAGCGTCCAAGGAGGCATTGCGATGAACTGCCTGATCATTCCCCATATCCGTATTCAAAACGCCAACGCCCTCTCAAGCCCTTACACTGTTGGATTTCCCGCCGTTACCGCATGGCTGGGTGCCGTACACGCACTGGAACGCAGACTCTACGGTGTGCTGCAGGGAGTGGCTTTCACATCGGTAGGAATAGTAGCCCACGACTGCAATCTGCATACCTACCGAGGACCCGGCGACTTCATGTCATCCATCGTGGGAACGGCAAATCCGTTGGATGAGAAAGGCGAACGCCCCTCTTTCATAGAAGAGGCACGGATCCATCTCGAGGTCTCTTTGGTCATCGAACTATCAGGTGGGTTTCGCGAATCGATGCGCAATAGTCTCCCGGCGGTCGTCTCGAAACGGTTTAGTCGAATGAAGCTGGCCGGCGGAGACATTCTCGGTTTCAAGGCGCCCAGAATAGTCACCGTAAACCAACCCGTAGAGCTTTTGCGCATACTGGGCCCGGTTTACGCCCTGATCGAACGGCGTGATCTGATGCAAGAGGCCATGCAAGCGGGGACCGACGCTCTCGATGCGCTCATCGATCTGCTGGCCGTGCACCATCGGTGTGAAGAGGCGGGCGACGAGATACAATGGGAAACGAGCCGCGCTCAAGAGGGGTGGGTCGTCCCTGTCGCCATCGGATTTTTTGGCATATCCGATCTTGGAAAAGCAAAAAACCAACGCGATCCGGACACCCCTCACCGCTTTGCCGAAAGTGTGGTCACCGTGGGCGAATTCAAAATGCCCCATCGCCTGCCGAATTTGGATGAGATGCTGTGGGAGTATCGCTATGACGAAGACGCCTCCCTCTATCTATGTGAAACAAAAACAACGAACAAGGAGTAAAAAATGGCAAAAAAGAGAAACACGGTTTCCGTTCTGGCATTCGAGAAAAAACTGGTCCCTTCCGACGGCTATCTTTATGGAACCGACTGGGAACATAGAGACGACAAAGAGAGAGTGACACCGCTTAAACTGGTGGAAAAATCCGTCCGCGGTACTATAGGCAATCGACTTAAACCGTCGGTTGCCAACGATCCGGCAAAACTCAATGCCGAGGTGGAGAAACCCAACCTTCAAACGGTAGACAGTTGTGCTCTGGATGAAAATCAGGACACTCTCAAACTCCACTTCACACTCAAAGTACTCGGTAATCTTTTGGAACCTGCGGCCTGTAACGAACCTGACTTCCTGAAAGTCTACCGGCAAGCGGTCCAAAACTACATAGACGAAGAGGCTTTTAAGGAGCTCGGTCGTCGCTATGCCCTCAACCTGGCCAACGCCAGATTCCTCTGGCGCAACCGTGTAGGTGCCGAAGCGATCGAAGTGATAGTAACCGAAATGACCCACAATGGCGAAAACTCGCAATCGTGGCGATTCGATGCCAAATCCTACCCGTTCCGCGATTTTGACAAAGAAGATGAACAGATCAAAGAGCTGGGTAACCGCATTGCTGCAACGTTAGCCTCTTCAGAGGACTTTTTATTGCTCGATATCGTCTGCTACGCCAAAATCGGAAACGCTCAGGAGGTATATCCGAGTGAAGAGCTCGTTTTGGACAAGGGACAGGGAAAAAAGAGTAAAGTTCTCTACGAAGTCGACGGTATAGCGGCGATGCACTCCCAAAAAATCGGAAACGCTTTACGTACCATCGACACATGGTACAGCGACTACATCGAAGAGCAGCGCCCTATCGCCATCGAACCCTACGGAGCGGTGACAAATCTGGGCCGTGCATTCAGGAATCCAAAAAATGGAGAGGACTTTTTCACCCTTTTTGATTCCTTAATCGCCGGTCAAGAGATCGAGAGCGATCAGCGCCACTACGTTATGGCTGTTTTGGTGCGCGGCGGTGTCTTCGGGGAGAGTGACAAATGATGCCTATATATAGAGAGATAAGGCTCTTCGACGATACCGGAATCTCGCTGGGGTTCATCTGGCAAAAGCTCTACGAGCGACTTCATATGGCCCTTGTGCCTCTAAAAGATGCCGACGGGTGCGTTCCGGTCGGATTTACGTTTCCCGGATACAAAAGCGATATTTTCCCTTTGGGAAACCGCCTTAGGATATTTGCACCGGATGAGTCTAAACTGAAGCAGCTGAATCTGGGTCGTGTTCTTTCAGAACTTTCCGATTACACTGTTCTTTCGGAAATTCGAGAGACACCTGCTTCTCACAGGCATGTAATCTTTCGTAGAAAACAGTTCAAAACAAATCCGCAGCGCATGGCGAAACGATACGCCAAACGACACGGTATTACACTCGAAGAGGCATTGAAACGATACAGCTCCTACGATGCAGAGGAGATAATCGAAAAAAACAGACTGCCTTATTTCAACCTCAATAGTCTCTCTACAGGTCAGCGAACCAGAGTCTTTATCGAAAAAAAGGCGTCAATTCATCGACAAGAGGGGTTGTTCAATACTTTCGGACTAAGCAAAGGTGCCACACTTCCGGATTTTTGACCCTTTTTTTATCACATCTTGTAAAAGCCCGCAAAAACGGGCTTTT
>JALWMA010000130.1 GCA_027081015.1 Campylobacterales bacterium
CCTGCTTCTCCATAAGGTCGTAGATGTCGTCGGCCGTGATTCGACCGAGAAGAATACCGAACTCGTCTACGACCGGTATGACGTTCATGTTGTAGTTACCGGCCAGTTCGATCACTTTGTCGATCGACTCTTTCGGATTCACAGCCACGGTCAACGCACCCTCTTTTGCCAGAACGTTGCGGTATATTTCGTCCGGCCCCTGCAAAACGAGGTCCTCCATCGGCATCATTCCCATGAAACGGTCACTTCTGTCGACTATGAAGACGTGGTAGGCGTTGTCGAGTCCCCCCTCCACCTTCATCTTTTTGAGCCGTTTTACAGACTCGCCGATCGTCTCGTCGATATAGGCTTTGAAGAGTTCGGTCTGCATGTGCGCGCCCGCCTCGTTCTCATCGTAGCTGATGAGTTCGCGGATGACCCTGCTCTCTTCTTTGTCTATCTCGTCGAGGACCTCTTCGGCTTTCGTCTCGTCGATCTCTTCTATCTGCTGCACGATGTCTGCGGCGTCGTCGGTATCCATCTCTTCGATGATATCGGCGAGCTCTTTCGCGTCTATCGCTTCGAGCGCATCTTCCTGTGCGTTCTTGGAAAGTTCCGAAAGTACGTCCGCCTTGAGATCTTCAGGGAAAGATTTAAGCAGCTCTATGAAACGCTTTTTGTCCATTTCGCGCATCTGCTCGAGAAGTTCGGCGATCTCGTACGCCTGGGCATTTTCGTCCATGCCCTCCGTAAAGAGTCTTATGCGGCGTTCGATTTCGATACCGAGCTCTTCTATGTTGCGATCCATGGCCCTTCTCCTGTCGTATGCGTCCGTTTGCGCTTCGATAAGTGGGATTGTACTTAAGCCGACCTCTCAAATCCCTGAACTTTTGCACCTTGTTACAAAGAGCAAAAAGAGACAGGTCGATAAAAACTGTTCACACCCTGCTCACGATGTGAATGGCTGCCCGTTAACCTCCGAATGGTACAATATCCATATAGGTGCATAGGAGCGAAAAAGAGGGAAGGGAGAGGTGATGAAAATTGCGTTTTTCGAAATCAAACCGGAGGAGAAAGAGTTCTTCTCCGCGCATTTGAAAGAGGAGGAGCTCTTCTTCTTCGATGAGACGATCAACGAGGCTTTGGAATCTGAAGCCGATTATGATGCCGTCAGCGTTTTCGTCCACTCCAGGATCGACGACGAGATCCTCTCGGAGCTTCCAAAGCTCAGATATATTCAAACCAGGTCTACCGGATACGAACACATTGTATGCGATGCGCTCTACAGGCGCGGAATCGTCGCTTCGAACGTTGCGGGTTACGGCGGTCCGGCAGTCGCCGAGTTCGCCTTTTCGCTGCTGCTGAACTCTACAAGGCATACACATACGGCTATCGGCAGGGCCAAAGAGGGGGTTTTCGAATATAGGGATCTAAAAGGGATCGAACTCTTCGGCAAGCGTCTGGGGATACTCGGGCTAGGTACAATAGGCTCGAGAATGGCCCATATAGGCGCCGGCATGGGTATGAGGCTGGCTGCATGGTCGCGGACGAGACGCAAAATAGTGGATGAGCTCGGCATAGAGTTCAGCGAGGATCTGGATGCTATTCTCGAATCGAGCGACGTAATCATGATTGCTCTTCCCCTTACGCCGGCGACCAAGGGGCTCATAAACGGTCGGAACATAAAAAAGGTAAGAAAAGATGCTATCATAGTCAATGTCGCAAGGGCGCAGATTATCGAAGATGAGCTCTACGGGAGTGTCGAAAACCGGCTGTGTCTCGATGTGATAAGCGATGTAAAGTATGTGCCCCGCCACAATATTCTATATACACCCCATATGGCATACTATACCGAAGAGGCTCTGATGAGAATCATGGAGATTTCACTTGAAAACATGAGAGCTTTTATAGAGTCAAAGCCGCTTCCGAACTGTTTGAAGATTGCCTGCAGGAGGGATTACGGCGAGTAGCACGCATACAGGATCGCTGCCGGCAAGCTCGGCACTACTGATTTTACGCACCGTGTGCAACATTGGATTATGGAAAGGATGGAAAATGGTGGAGTTCCTTAAAAAGGCTACAGAGTGGGTTCTCGACAAAGAGGAGGAGGCGGCGAAAAAGTGCCGA
>JALWMA010000131.1 GCA_027081015.1 Campylobacterales bacterium
CCTCGATGTGATGCTGGACGGAATGGTGGTGAAGGTGGATCGCATAGCCGCACAGAAGGCGCTGGGCTACACGGTCAAGGCCCCGAGATGGATGGTGGCCTACAAGTTTCCGGCGGTCGAGAAGCAGACCCGCATAAAGGATGTGCTGTTTCAGGTGGGGAGGACCGGTGTCGTAACTCCGGTAGCGGTTTTGGAGCCGGTGGAGGTGGAGGGTGTGATCGTAGAGCGTGCCACCCTCAACAACTTCGACTATATCGAGAAGATGGATGTCAGAATCGGTGATATGGTCACGCTTATTAGAAGCGGAGACGTGATTCCAAAGATCATAAAGGTGCTCACACAGTACAGAACCGGAAAAGAGAAGAGGATAGAGCGGCCGACAGAGTGCCCCGTGTGCGGCAGCGAACTGCTTGATGAGGGGAAGCTCATAAAGTGCCAGAACATCAACTGCCCCGCGCGCGTGGTAAACTCCATCATCTACTTCGCCTCCAAACAGTGCCTAAATATTGACGGTCTCGGAGACAAGATCGTGGAGCAGCTCTACGAGCAGGGGCTCGTAAGGGAGGTCGAAGACCTCTACCACCTGAAGATGGAGGATCTTCTGAAACTCGAAGGGTTCAAGCAGAAAAAGGCGCAGAACCTGCTGAATGCGATAGAGAGGAGCAAGGGTGCCGAGTGCTGGCGTTTCATCAACGCCCTGGGCATAGAGCATATAGGAGAGGTAGCGAGCAAGAAGATCTGCCAGACCTACGGGCTCGACTTCATAGATCTGAGCAGAGAGCAGCTGATGGCGATAGAGGGGTTCGGCGAAGAGATGGCCGAGAGCTATCTCGAGTTTATGCGGGTCAACAGGGATAAGGTGGAGCGCCTGATGCAGATAATCGAGCCGAAGCCTCCACAGAAAGAGGAGATAGTGGAGTCTCCTTTCACGGGAAAGAGCGTCGTGCTCACCGGTACGATGAAGAAGCCGAGGGGGGAGATAAAGGCTATGCTCGAGCATCTGGGGGCCAAGGTTACGGGCAGCGTTTCGAAAAAGACAGACTTCGTCATTTATGGAGAAGATCCGGGCAGCAAGTACGATAAGGCCAAGAAACTGGGCGTCAGGCTCTTGAGCGAAGAGGAGATGTGGGAGCTTGCGGGTGAGGCTTGACAGGCTTCTTGTGGAAAGAGGGCTGGTGCCGAGCCGAAACAAGGCGCAGGAGCTGATAAGCGAGGGCCTTGTGAAGGTGGAGGGCAAAACGGTCAAAAAACCCTCGTTCACCGCATCCGAAGATATGAAGATCGAGCTGGATGAGACTACGCTGTTCGTAAGCCGTGCGGCGAAAAAGCTGGAGGGCTTTTTGAGGGTGCACCCGGTCGCCGTAGAGGGAAAACGCTGCCTCGATGTGGGTGCCAGCACCGGCGGTTTTACGCAGATACTGCTCGAAAGGGGTGCGGCGTCGGTTACGGCTCTCGATGTAGGTAGCCTTCAGCTGCATGAGAAGCTCAAAAACGACGAGCGCGTTATCAGCGTGGAGCGCACCGACATCAGGGAGTTTGAAAGCGATAGGCCGTTCGAAGTCACGACCTGCGACGTATCTTTCATAAGCCTTCGCAACATCATAAAGGATTTGCAGAGGCTGACTGAAGGTGTGCTAATACTCCTTTTCAAGCCGCAGTTCGAGGTAGGGCGCGAAGCGGCACGGGACAGGCGCGGTGTCGTTACGGATGCCGTGGCGGTAGAGTCTGCTATGCAAAAATTCGAGGCGGAGGCGCTGAAACTGGGCTGGAGGCTGATCGTCAAAGAGCTCTCGCCGCTTCCGGGAAAGGAGGGGAATCGTGAGTGGTTCTACCTGTTCGTCAACGGTTGAAGCCGTGGCTATCGGAAATTTCGACGGTATGCACCTCGGGCACCAGGCGCTTTTCAAGAGGCTTGGTGAGAGTGGAGGCGTATGCGTCATAGAGCACTACAGGGCCACTCTCACGCCCCATATCTACCGTGCCAAATTTACCTCTCTGCCCCTCTTTTTCTACGATTTCGACTCCATAAGGGAGCTCTCGCCCGAAGGGTTCGTCGAGAGGCTGAAGGGCTCCTTTCCGAATCTGAAGAAGATCGTAGTCGGGTGGGATTTCAGGTTCGGTTTCGACAGGAGGGGCGATGTGGAGACACTCCGCCGGCTTTTCGACGCAGAGGTGGAGGCCGTAGACGAGATTCACTGCAGCGGCCGCCCCGTACATTCGCGATTTATCAGGGAGCTGATCTCCTCCGCGAAGCTGGAGGATGCAGCCTCTATGCTGGGGCACCCGTACGAAGTGTGCGGCAGGGTCGTAAGAGGGCAGGGTATAGGCTCCAGGTCGCTCGTTCCCACGCTCAATCTCGATACCGGCCGATTTCTGCTTCCGACCCCGGGAGTATACGCCACCGAGACCTGCATAGGCGGTGAGTGCTACGGCTCCGTCTCTTTTGTCGGAAAGAGAGCCACTACCGACGGTTCGTTCGCCGTGGAGAGCCATATAGTCGGAAGAGAGCTCGAAGAGATGGCAGGGGAAGAGGTCTGCATAAAGTGGCTCCGCTTTTTGAGGGAAAACAGAAGATTCGACTCGCTCTCGGAGCTGAAGCAGCAGATAGAAAAGGATATAGAGGCGCTATGAGAGACGATATATTCAGCAGACCGATCGAGCGGCAGTTTCGGTTCGACGAGCAGGTGGCGGCGGTATTCGACGACATGATAGAGCGCTCCGTGCCCTTCTACCGCCAGAATATGGAGCTCATTGTCCAGCTGCTTCTAAGGCGGATAAAGGAGGGTTCACGAGTCGTCGACCTGGGCTCTTCGACGGGCTCTCTTCTGATAGAGACGGCGCGAAGGTGCAGGGTGGAGGCCGAGTTCATAGGCATAGACAACGCCCCGGCCATGGTGGAGCTTGCGCAGAAAAAGGCCGAAGCGTTCGATTGTGCGGTGGAGTTCAGGTGCGAAGATATCATGGAGGCCGGGTTCGGTGGTGCCGATATCGTAGTGGCCAACTATACCCTTCAGTTCATCAGGCCGCCGGTTCGTTCGGAGCTGGTAAAGAAGATAGCCTCCTCTTTGAGTGATGACGGGATGTTTGTCTGCAGCGAGAAGATACTGATGGAAGACGGCTGGCTAAACCGCCAGATTATCGATATTTACCACTCCTACAAACGGGAGCAGGGCTACTCCGAGACGGAGATCATGCGCAAGCGTGAGGCGCTTGAGAATGTGCTCGTCCCCTACACCCTGCAGGAGAATCGGGAGATGCTACTTGAAGGGGGGTTTGAAAGGGTCGACCCGCTCTTCCAGTGGGCCAACTTCGCCACTTTCGCAGCATTCAAATAGGGCTCCTCGCCGGCCGACGCAAAGAGCCTTCGGTCAAAGCTTGACTTCGGGGTTGGCCTCCTCTATCATCTCCCTTATGAGGTTAAATATTTTTCCGCTGTGCTGCTCCATTTCGTTCAGGTTTCGTACGATATCCTGCCGCTTGTCGGGAGTGAGGCATGCGCCGCGCCCGGCACAAGGAATAGTCTGCAGAATTATGTCGTGAACTTTTTTGTGCGGTTCGGCCATCTCTTTGTATGCTTTTGTCTCGCCGAAGAGCTCTTTGCCGTCGCTGTCGTACCACTTGCCGAACCTGCATTCGTGCTCATCACCGAATGTATCGGCGAGTTGGCTGTTTTCGTTCAGAACGGCCCTGTATGCGTTAGACTTGTAGATTATATGGTCTACCTTGATCAGGGTGCCGAGCAGTGAGTCGCGTATATACTTCGCCTCTTTTGCAGAAATATCGGCCACTTCTGCGAAGTTGCCCAGCGACTCCCGGAAGGAGTTGACATCTTCCTGCGATCCTGTGGCAATCTGGGTTATCCTTTCCGAATTGCCCTGGATGTCGTTGGACTCCTGCTGTAGTGTCTGTATAGTTATCGCAATCTCCTGTGTCGCTTTCTGGGTCCTCTCGGCGAGCTTCCTGACTTCGTCGGCCACCACGGCGAATCCGCGGCCGTGTTCGCCCGCCCGCGCCGCCTCTATGGCCGCGTTGAGTGCAAGCAGGTTCGTCTGGTCCGCAATATCTTTAATGAGATTCACAACAGCGCTTATTTCGCTGGTCCGTTCATTTAGTGAAATGATAGCGTCGTTCGTATGTGAGATGAACCGGATAAGCTCATCGAGGCTGTTTACGATATTTTGAACCGTGGTCTGGCTTGCGGACGCCTCGTTTGATGTAATGGAAGTATTTTTAGCTATTTTTTCGAGAATATTCGTATTTCTCGATATATCCTGCTGGATTACGCCAAGACCGCTCGCTATTCCGCCGGTAGACTTTTCGAACTCCTGCGAAAGCTGTGAACGCATGGCCGACTTGAAGGAGCCGGCGATCGACTCTATCGCTCTGTTTAGATGTGGAGTAGCGGCTTTGAAGTCTCCTTTATATCCTTCCGAGAAGATTATGCGGAAAGTCTTGCCTTCGTTGGCGGCGTCTATTGAGGCACGAATATCACGTATGATCTGCTCGGTCTGGTCGAGCAGATCATTAATACCCCATGCCACCCCCTGCAGAGTGTGATCTTCGGGAATATCGGTGATGCGGTAGGAGAGCTCCCCTTTGCCTGCCCTGACGACAACATTGCTGATCTGTTTTATGAGCGGGTCGTTGAAAGCCTTTTCGCTCGACGAGCCGCCGCTTGGCGGTATGAAGAGGGCTGTAACCGCTACGAGGGCAACTATGGCACCTGCGATGTAGGCGCCCGTCGCAAGCAGGTATATTGCGGCGCCGAGTGCCGAGAGCAGAAGAACAAGGCTCTGTCTATTGCTGAAGGCCGAGGATAAACTCGTCATATCCAACTCCTTTCTCGCTGAGAATCTTGTTTAGAAGTCTCGTCGAAGCGTCGAGTCCCCCACGCTTCTCCTCTGCCAGAAGGTCGGCATAGAGGGGTTTTATCGTTTCGAGTGCACTCTCTTTCGGCTTTCTGCGTACAGAGTGGTAGTCGCGCGGGTTGCCTTTGTCGTCGTATGTAACGGTGACGTTGGCGAAGACCCAGTAGTATGCTCCGTCTTTGCAGAGGTTCTTTACATATGCGAAGATCTCCTTTCCGCTCTGCACCCTCTCCCAAAGCAGTTTGAAAATCGCTTTGGGCATATCGGGGTGGCGAAGAATGGAGTGGGGCTTGTTCATAAGCTCCTCTTCCTTGTAGCCGGAGATATCGATAAACATCTTGTTCCCGTATATGATTCGACCCTTCAGGTCGGTTTTCGAGACGATGAAATCGTCCTCTTTGAGTCTCCGCTCCGTAGCGGTAGGATGAGGCCTGCTCATCTATGCACCTCCTTGCACTTTTTGATACGTCTATTCCGTCTTCTGGGTTATCAGATTTTCGATAAACGCCTTTGTCTGGTCGTAACTGTAGAGCTCCTTGAAGCCCTGTATACGTCCGCCGCTCGCGTTGGGGTGTCCGCCTCCGCCCGCGAGGGTGGCTGCGATTTCGCTTACGTCGGCCCTGTCGTTACTTCGTAAACTTATCGACCCGTTTGGAGAAATGTTTAGTATGAAGTCGATATCGGGATTGGCTACGAGGAATGCGTTTCCTATGACGGAGATGTTGGGGAGTGCATAGGTAAGTACGCCGGTTTTGTCTCTGTAGGAGATTTTCAGCTCCTCTTTTCTTGCTGTAAGAAGGTCTGTAAGGTAGTCCGCTACGAGGTTGTCGAGAGTGTTGTCGGCTCTGCCTTTGGAGAAGAAAGCCTTTTTGATCGCGTGCATCTCGTTGTCGAGCCTGATGTGGGCGTCGCGTTCGTTTATTATCCTGTCGGCCGACTCTATAAGGTGGAACTTGTGGGCGCGGTCGTGCTCGTCGAAGAGCGCCCTTCCGACCTCCCTCGATGAGGCTACGGCCCCCATGAGAACTTTGCCGAACTCGAAACCCTCCTCCTCTTTTAGCCAGATGTCGATGGCGTTGATCGCATCGACCAGCTGTTTGTAGCGCTCTATCTCTTTGCAGTCGAAACTCTCTATTAGCCGGTCGTAGGTGATTTTGGTCGCGCTTCTGGATGTGTCGAGGTAGTACCACCCGTACTTCTGTGCCGAGTCGCTACCGCTGGCGTGGTGGTCGAAAAGTTGAACCTCTATGTCTATCCCTTTTTTGAAGCTCTGAAGCCTCTCTATCTGCTGCTCTATAAACTCGCACTGGGCCGGAGAGAGGTTCAGATCGGTTACGAGCAGCAGAATATCCTTCGCCGAATCGAGCAGCATCTGATCGAAAAAGATCTTGAGCCGGCCGTTTATCTCGTCGCCGTAGTTGCTGTTTTGGAAACTTATATTCTCGAAGCAGCGCGATGTCAGAAACTGGCACGCATAGCCGTCGAGGTCGGTATGTGAAAGGTGGTATACGCTTTGCGGTTTTTTCAAGGTGGATCCTTATGAACTAAAAGTTGAAAACTAAAAACTAAAAGTTTATGTGGCTGCCAAAGCGGACGATCCATATAAATAAAAGAAAAGGAGCGAAGCGACATTTCCTAAATTTTTAGTTTTTAGTTTATAGTTTTTACTTAATTCAGATATCTATCTCCACGCTTCCTAGAACCTCGAATTTGGCATCGGGGTCTATTTCGGCGTGGCTGAGCACTATGACGTCGAGCCTGAAGCGCTCGAAGATTTCGGCGAGCGGTTTTCTCAGCATCGGGTCGACTATCAGGATGACCGGTGCGACACCTTTTTGAAGTACCTTCTGCGCCTCTTCACCGATTCTTTCGACCACTTCGTTTATCTGCCCGACATTGAGCAGAAGCTGACGCCCTGTTTCGTTCTCCTGCAGGTGGTCGAGGAGCCTCTGTTCGGTCTGGGTGTTCAGGGTGAGGAGTTTTATCCTCCCCTCCTGATCTTTGTAGAGCCCCGTTATTACTCTCGAAAGCCGTGCGCGTACCTGCTCGACTATGAGATCGACACTCTTGGTATACTCCGCTACATCGGCTACGGTTTCGAGAATCGTGAGCATGTCCCTAATCGGCACTCGCTCATGCAGCAGCTGCTTCAAAACACGCTGGATAAGCCCGAGCGATGCGACTTTGAGCGCATCCTCCACCACGACCGGGTAATCTTTCTTCACCTTGTCCAGCAGCGCCTGGACCTCCTGCCTCGTGAGCAGATCTTCGGCATGCTTTTTGACCAGTTCGCTCATGTGTGTGGAGATTACGGTGGCAGGGTCTATTACCGTATACCCCTTTATGATCGCCTCCTCTTTCTTGTCGGCATCTATCCAGATGGCGTCGAGGCCGAATGCAGGTTCTTTGGTGTGGATCCCCTCTATCTCTTCGGTGGCCATTCCGCTGTTCATCGCCAGGAACTTGTCGGCATATACCTCCCCGCTTCCTATCTCTACCCCTTTGAGGAGTATCTGGTATGTGTTGGGCGGCAGCTGGAGGTTGTCGCGTATGCGCACCTGCGGCATGAGGAAACCGTAGTCCATGGCTATCTTCCTGCGCATGCTCCTTATACGCTCCAGAATATCCCCGCCGCGGCTCGTGTCGGCCAGTTTTATGAGCTGGTAGCCGAGATCGAGTTCGAGCATCTCCACCTTCAGGATATCTTCGAGTGCCGCCTCTTCCTCCTCTTTCGTCGGGCTCTTTTTGACAGGCGCCTTCTCCTCTTCCTGAATCGGGGCCGGTCCGCCGCCTCCCTCTTTGAGGTGCTCTTTCATTCCCTGTTTTCTTATAAGGAATCCCAGGCCGACGAAAAGGAGCCCCACGAACATAAGCGGCAGGGTCGGCAGGCCCGGAACGAGGGCGAATAGAAATAGGATGAAGCCGACGATGAAGAGGGTGCGGTACTCTTTTATGAGCTGGTTTATGGCCCCTTCGGCGAAATTCTTCTCTTCGTCCTTGCTGGCGCGGGTGATGATGATACCGGTGGCGGTGGAGACGATGAGCGCCGGGATCTGGGAGACGAGCCCGTCGCCTATCGTAAGAAGAGTAAAGACCCTCGCGGAGTCCGAAAGGGTCATGTCGTACTGGAACATCCCTATCAGGAATCCGCCTATGATGTTGATGATGGTAATGATTATGCCGGCTATCGCATCGCCCTTGACGAACTTGCTCGAACCGTCCATCGCACCGTAGAAACTGGCCTCCTGAAGGATCTCGGCGCGCCTCTTTTTCGCTTCGGCTTCGTCGATGAGGCCCGCATTGAGGTCTGCGTCTATGGCCATCTGTTTTCCCGGCATCGCGTCGAGTGTGAACCGGGCCGCCACCTCCGCGACGCGGGTCGCACCCTTCGTTACGACGATGAAGTTTATGATCACGATTATGGTGAAGACTATGATGCCGATGACGTAGTTTCCGCCCACCACGAAATCGCCGAAACTGGTGATGATGTCGCTTACCGCTTCTGGACCCTCGTGCCCTTTGCTCAAAATCATTCTCGTCGTTGCGATGTTTAGCGAGAGCCGGTAGAGGGTTATGAGAAGTATCATCGTAGGGAATGTCGTGAAGTCGGTAGGTTTTTCTATAAAGACCGAGATCAGTATCATAAGGACCGATATCGCTATCGAAACGGTCAGGAAAAAGTCGAGTACGCCGCTTGGAAGGGGAACGATGATTATCGCCATTATGGCGATGATCATAGCAACGATGGTCAGGTCTTTGGCGTTTGCGATGGTCTCAAGAAACGGGATTGCGCGCTTTAGAAGTTTCGAGCGTGTCGCTTTAGCCAAAGAGTGAGCCTTACTTTTCGAGTATGTCTTTTAGTGTCAGGTTCTCCAAAAAGCCGTCTATCTTGTTCTGCAGACGGTTCAGAAAGGGCCATATTATACACTGCATCCCGCGGTCGCTCGGACAGCTGCTTTGAGAAGGTGAGCACTCGAAAACCGCGGGAGACTTACCCTCGGCGGCGTTTATAACCTCCATTATGGAGATATCCGAAAACTTCTTCTTGAGGGCGAAGCCGCCTTTTGCCCCCTTGTATGAGATGAGGATTCCGTGCTTTGCCAGACTCTGCAGGATTTTGGCGAGAAAACTTTTCGATATTCCAAGCTGTTTTGAGAGGGTGTCGACATCTTTCGGTTCGCCGCTCTCTCCGATAAGTGCCAGTGAAAGGAGCGCATATTCGCTCGCCCTGGTTAATAACATTTAGACTCCCATTCCGAATTGTTGAACCCATTCTATTCTATTTTATGTAAATTTTCGCTTTTTTCCCGAAGTTTGAAGAGCCGTACCGCTATTGCGCAAGGTTGCTATTTTATGTATAATT
>JALWMA010000132.1 GCA_027081015.1 Campylobacterales bacterium
GCCTATGTTGAACATCTGAAACGGGAGAATATATGCTGAAAGTCGGAGTCTATGGAGCCAACGGCCGCGTAGGGCAGCTGCTGGTGAAAAATCTTCTCGAGGATCCCGATACCGAAGTCGCCGCACTATGCGAGCGCGACCGTATCGATTACCATGCGCCCGAGGGGTCGCTCGTAACCAACGATGCCAAAATATTTCTCGACAGCTGCGATGCGGCTATCGACTTTACCGTGCCGGAGGCTACGGAGGCGCTTTTGAGGGCGGCTATGGAGAGGCCGTGCCCCCTGGTGATAGGTACTACGGGCTTGAACGGCGCACAGCAGGCTCTTTTGGAAGAGGCGAGCGAAATCATGCCGATTCTCTATGCTACGAACATGTCCGCCGGTATCGCCCTGCTCAAGAGGCTTGTGCAGATGACGGCCGGGAAGCTCGGAGATTTCGATATAGAGATCGTGGAGCAGCACCACCGCTACAAGAAAGATGCCCCCAGCGGTACGGCGCTGACACTGGCGGAGTTCGCGGCGAAGGGCCGGGGGCTCGACCTGGAGAAGGTGCGTGTAAGCTGCAGGGACGGAATCACAGGCGAGCGCACGAAAGATGAGATCGGCGTAATGGCCGTTCGCGGCGGCGACGTGGTGGGGCGCCATACGGTCGGTTTTTACAACGACGGCGAGTTTATAGAGCTCAACCATACCGCCACGAGCAGGGAGACATTCTCCAAGGGCGCCGTGCGCGCCTGCAAATGGCTTGCCGGACAGCCGGCCGGTCTTTACGATATCAGCGACTGTTTGGGACTGTAGAATGAACGATATGAACGAAAAGTGCGCCGTTGTAGGCGTTTTCGGAGTCAAAGGTGCGTCTCAGATCGCATATTTCGGGCTTTTTGCCCTTCAGCACCGCGGTCAGGAGGCTGCAGGAATATGCTCCAACAGAGACGGCAGATTCCATATGATAAAAGACCGCGGCCTTGTGACGCGGGTCTTCAGCGAAAAGAAGATAAAGAAGCTCAAAGGCGATATGGCGATAGGCCATACACGCTACTCCACTGCAGGCGACGACTCGATACTCGATGCGCAGCCGGTATATGCCCGCTACGATCTGGGCGAGCTGGCCATCGTTCACAACGGAAACCTGACAAATGCCAAAGAGGTGCGCGACCAGCTGATCAAAAAGGGGGCTATTTTCCAGACCTTCATGGATACCGAAAATATGATCCACCTGATAGCCAAGAGTGAAAAAGAGCGGCTGTTAGACAGGATCATCGACGCCCTTCACAGAGTGGAGGGGGCATACTCCTTCGTCATACAGAGCAGAAGCAAGATGTATGCGATAAGGGACCGTTTCGGCTTCAGGCCTCTCTCTCTCGCGAAGCTCGGCGACGGCTATATGGTCGCGAGCGAAACTTGTGCCTTCGATCTGGTGGGTGCCGAGTTCATACGCGACGTGAAGCCGGGAGAGATGATAGTTTTCGAAAAGGGTAAAACACCGAAATCGATACAGGTATTCGAGCCCGATCCGCACAAGTGCATTTTCGAATATATCTATTTCGCCCGTCCCGACAGCGTGGTTTTCGGCAAAAACGTCTACAATCTCCGAAAGAGGATGGGAGAGGAGCTGGCCGAGGAGCTGCCGGTGGAGGCCGATATGGTAGTGCCCGTTCCCGACAGCGGTGTGGCCGCCGCACTTGGCTACTCGCAGCGCAGCGGAATACCGTTCGAGCTTGGGATCATGAGAAACCACTATGTCGGAAGGACCTTCATAGAGCCTACGCAGGAGCTTCGAAACCTGAAGGTGAAGATGAAGTTGAGCCCGATCCGCGAAGTGATAGAGGGCAAAAGGCTTGTCGTCATAGACGACTCGATAGTCAGAGGCACGACGAGCAGACAGATAGTCTCTATGCTAAAAGAGGCGGGAGCGAAAGAGGTGCATATGAGAATCTCTTCGCCGCCCACCACCGATCCATGCTACTACGGTGTCGACACGCCGGAGAAAGATAAACTCATAAGCGCCAGGATGGGCACCGATGAGCTGTGTGAGTTCATAGGGGCCGATTCGCTCGCTTTTATCTCGATAGAGGGGCTGATCAGAA
>JALWMA010000133.1 GCA_027081015.1 Campylobacterales bacterium
TTCACGATCTCTCCTAATACTTTCTGAACTTCACGGCCCGCAGCACTTTGAAGCTGCTGTTTGCGGTGGCCATATAGGCCGCCGCAAGGTTGAGCATATTTCCGGATAAAACAGCGTTTTTCATCATCTCTCCGCGGTACTGCTCACTATTTTTGTTCAGCTCCTCCATATCTTCGAAACGCGGTATGAAGTAGTCGCGGTGCAGAATCTGCCCGAAGCGGTCCGCTTCGGCGCCCATCGGCGAGGTCGGAATGCCCATCGGCGTGATCTCGTGGGAGACATGGACATACCTGTTGTGAAACTCGTTGCTTTTTCGTACGAACTCGTTGTAGAGGCCCATATCCGAACCGAGCGCCTCGTAAAGCTCCCTTATGTAACCGATGGCCCCCGACTCCCAGTGGCGGGCGTTCGACTTCTCAAAGAGCCGTATGCTCGATCTGGAGTCGGGCGGGGGCTCTGTGAGGTCAAACTCCGGCGGGGCATAGAGTAGCACATCCTTGTCCCTGTATACGTCGCCCCTTGCAGCCTGCCACTCCCTCAGCTTCTTGTGGGCAACCTTCAGGTTCGGGCCGTATTGTTTATATAAATCGTTAAAATATTTTACAAATTCCGCAACTCTCTTTGAAACAGTCCAGCCACGTCCTTCTGGCCTCTCTCGCAACGGCACCCCTGCCGCTACGCACTTCTCGTACATCATGTTAAGGTAGAGTTTCGAAAGTTCGTTGTTGCTGATGCCGTGATCGAGGTTCGTGCTGTAGCCGCCGCCTATATCGGAGTGGGCGCCTGTGAGTACGAACTCCTTTACCTTCCCCTGCGTTCTGTCTACCGGGTACTCCGTATCGTTGCCGGTGCCTATCAGCTGTCCGTCGAAGTTGTAGCGGTATTCGTCGTCGGCTACGAAGTGGATTATGGAGTCGGTGACCCACCCCGGGTTTATGTAGTAGGTGTAGCCGGGGTCAACATCTTTTCCGGGTGTATAAAAGGAGCCCACCGTATCGAAGAGGTTGAGGGTGCGGATCTTTATGTCGTCCTTTTCATACCTCACTTTCATCTTCCAAAAATCCCCGTCCTGTTTCAGGACGTTGACGAAGTGGCGCGCCTGGGCCGCTCCGCGGCTGAAGCCGAATATGTCGAGCTCGAGGGTTTTAGGGTAGTGTTTTTTCTTATCAAAATAAGATTTTATGGCTACCTGCATATACCAAAGCATACCCTCCAGCCTCTCGAACCCTCCCGCACCCAGGCCTCCCCCGAAGGCCTTCTCCATGTTGAAGGGGGTCAGGTACTTCTCGGGGTGCGCCTGCATATCGGCTATCTTCGCTTCGAGCTGCGGGATTTTTTGGCGTGCCACCATTCTTCTGTGGCCCGATGCGCGGCCGCTCGCTATATATTTTCTGTACCGCTCCAGCTGGCGCCTCTTTTCGTATATGTCATTTTTGAGTTTCGCTTCGGCCCTTTCGACTACGGCTTCGCTCCTTGAGCCGACACCCCTTATATAGGCGGACATCAGGTACGGATAGCCGAGTCTGTCGTTATCGTCAACGGCCTCCCTGGTTACGATGACCCTGTCGGTTTTCGGGTCTATGTGGTTGTCGTAGAGATCGTAGAGTTTTTTGACGTTGGTGTAGTAGGCTTCGGTATGGTCATCGTTGCCCGTTCCGTCGAAAAAGAGACCGATTCTCAGAGTTCCGCAGCGGTTGCTGTCTGCCACGTCGTTTACGGTTCTACCCGGCATCAGCCACCTCCTTCAAGCTTTTTCAGCAGGCACGGTATGCATATATCGTCCCCGTTTTCGGCCCGGAGCTTCAGCGACTTCACCGCATCTGCCGCACCGCTACTTATCGCCACATTGCCCATAATGGTCACATTGCCCTTGAGGGTTATTCCCCCTCCGTCCACTATGATGGCCCCTCCGGCACCCTTTGCCGTGAAGATTTCACCCGCATCTACGCGGTATACGGTAGTCGCCTCCCGTATCCCCCCGCCCGCCTTCAGGCTAACCTCCCCGCCAACGGTGTGGCTGTAGCTGCCTCCGGTTTCAATGGTGTAGTGCGCTTCTGTCT
>JALWMA010000134.1 GCA_027081015.1 Campylobacterales bacterium
GCAAAGACCTGAAAGAGCGCTGGCTCAAACTGCGAAAGGAGCTTGAAAAGTGAACATCAAAGAGTGTCTCGAAGAGTACATAAAAGAGCTGGAGAGCGAAGCGATGAAGATCATCTCCGACCCCAAAACCGACAAACGCACCAAAAACCTCGCCATGAAGCCCCTTACGAGCAAAAAGCAGATCATAAAAAACACGATCGACGCGCTCGAGCTGGTAGAGAGGGTCCACGAAGAGGAGATGCAGAAGGCGCAGGAGCTGAAACGGCCGTAAGAGTAGACCATGTACAGTTGGGACGATCTTTTACCGCTTCTTACAAACCCCTACTTTATCGCACTGATCGCGATATCTGTGCTTATCGAGCCGTTTATCAGATTTTTAAGGCGATTCTACCCAGAGTTGATGAAAAGAGCGGTAACGGAAAGCAAGAAGATCAGAGAGGAGATGAAAAAAGAGGATGGAGCCCTCCTTCAAAAAGCTTACCTCAAAATAGTCTTCGCTGTTTCGGCACTCCCCATAGCCATCTTTTTGCTGAATCTCCTATATCTGCTATTGACCGGCGGGGAGCTGCGACTATCGTGCATACACGATCTCATTGCAAAATATTCAGCCGTGATCATCCTCTTTTTCGGTGCGTATATCATAAACGAAGATAAAATAAACAGGAGGCTCTTCAAAAGCGACTATCAAAAGATAACAGAGTTGAAGCAGCGACTAAAGGGTAACGACCCCTTCGAAGAGTTTTTTTGCAAAAACGCCAAAATTGCGGGGTATATTATGCTTCTGTTCGGGGCCGCCGGGTTTATTGTAATTAGCTTTTCTTGAGAGTGTCGGAACTTTATCAATAAGTACACTCTATTTAGCACTATCAAACGACTTGCCATCCGGATTTAAATCGTAACACTTGATATAGGAAGGGAAACGAAACTCACTACATTTTCTATTTTTTATCGTTATGGTTACGATATCGGTTCTATTTGTGTAGGAGGCATGAACTATTCTCGCCTCTCCTCTAACGACTTGATATGCCTCCAACATTCGCAAAGCCGCTTTTGTTCTATCTGCGAACATTTTCTCCTCACTGTTTGCGGGCGATGGAATATAATCATATGCGCTTCTTCCCTCATTGTCTTTTAAATATACATCTACTTTCGCGTAATCTAAGTAATATATGCAATTGTAGTGCATTTTCATGGCTGCAACCATGAGTGGAGTTTGCCCCTGTTCATTGCGAATATTTGCGTCAACGCCTTCGAAAAAGCCTAAAGGAAAATAAGAGTTTTTGGTGGCGCACTCCCAAAGCGCTTTATGCAGCCGAAGCTTTTCAGCCTCTTCTCTTTTTCGCAACTCTTTCGCTTTCTGCTCGTGAAGCAGTTTGAGCGCCCTGGGGTTATGGGATTTGAGTTGACTCAACCAGGCTGTCTGTATATTCACAATATTGCGATAAAAAGATGGGTCCAAATAGTCCCCGGGCTTTGCAGTTTTTAGTTCATATTTATACCGTGCAAGAGCCTCCTCTCTGTTTTTTATATATTTCGGCATGAAAAGGGTATCGAACATCTTCTCGACAGGCATTAGCGCATCGCAAGTTTGTCTATTTTTATCTTTTTCCCAGATATTGGCTATTTGCTCTTCAATATGATTTACATCATTTAAATCATAATCATAAAAGTGTCGTCCCATCCAGTCTTCGTTTCTTTTAGCCAGTTCGATTCTCTCTTCACTGTTGGCAAATTTGTTTCTGGCATTTTTGCGAAATCCGCTTCCCATTTTGATCCAATTGGTTACATTGTGCTCTTTGAGTGCCGCCTCAATGCAATTGAGAGCCAAGTCTTTTTTCACATCTGCGGCAAAAATTTCGTACATTCCCTTAGCCTCTATAAACTCTTTGCTGTAACGCTCCAACTCTTTTGTATAAAATAGGATACGACTATCGTTGAAATCTTGTGTGGGGTACGTTGTGTAAAACGATCGGTTGTATGCCTCGGTCTTAGCTTTGCCTATCATGTAAAAAACGAGGCCGTAGATCAGAATGTACCC
>JALWMA010000135.1 GCA_027081015.1 Campylobacterales bacterium
AAGCCCGAGAAGTTCACTACGAAGCTCACCGAGAAGGTGACCAAGTTCCGTGACGGAGAGGTGAACCTCCACTATCTGCACGTCAGCAACAAAAAGGGCCGGGCATGCCGTGTATGTCATGACGAGCACGCTTCGAAATATCCGCATCTGATAAGAAGGTACACCGAGTTTGGAGGTATCAAGTTCCCGATGCGCTACGTAGGTACCAAGACGGGCGGATCGTGTCAGCCTGCCTGCCACAAGAAATATGAGTATGACAGGGTGAACCAGAGGAATAAATTCAGTGAAGATGTATTTAAAAAGTAGGATGGTGTGATGCGAAATAGAAGATCGGCATATTTTATCTACCTGATTCTTCTGTTCGCATCGTGTACAGCCGCTCTTTCCGCAACAAAGAGTGAGAATGGATCTTTGGTCAAGAGCGGTAAGCTCATCTCCATAGTACAACCGTTCGACAAGGGTGTATATGAAGAGGAGTATATAGATGTCGCTATAGAGATAGATCTCGATCGTGTCGATACCATCAAACTTTTCAGCAGCGAAAACGAAAGGGCCATAATAAGAACGGAAGAGGATAGGGATTTCTACCACTACCTGTTCAGGTTTCCGTTTGGAGAGCACTCCATAAGGGCGGAAGCGTATAGGGACGGCAAAAAGGTAGGCGTTGACAAAGTGAAGTTTTACAGGAGGGCCTTTTTATCGAAGTACTACAGGGTCATACCGCCCGGATTCGAGAAGAAGTTTTTCCACAACGGCAAAAACGAGAAGCAGTGCGATATGTGCCACGACATGAGCGTAAACGAAGAGCCGGGAGTGGCGTTTTACGATATTTCCGAATCCAACTGCTTCGAGTGCCACCAATCTCTTCTTTATAAAAAATTCGCACATGCACCCACGGTCAATTTCGTCTGTCTGCCGTGTCACAACGGCAAGACCGGTATAAAAAACAGAAAATACAGGGGAAGATCGAAGTTTCTCTACCCCGATCCGATAGGCGATACATGTTTTAAATGCCATAAAAAGAACCACAAGAAGTGGACATCGAGAAAGAACATGCACGACCCGGTCGGAGCGGGAAAGTGCAACCTATGCCACAATCCACACTCTTCGGATGTAAACAAAAATTTCCTTCGTAAAAGAGTCTGGAGTCTCTGTACATCGTGCCATGCGGATAAACGGTCGAAAAAAAGCTACATAAAGCTGTTCAAGAATAGAGTACTTGCCGGTGAAAATATCGATCGGAAATTTTTGAAAGGCGATTTTGTATGTATAACCTGCCACGATCCCCACTCTTCGGACAAGCCATATCTGCTTAGGGAAAATTATGGGGGTATAGAAAACGTCTGCATCACATTTTCCGAAGGGGGATGATAATGAAAACGATTTTGGGCGCGCTGATACTCTATATGTCGCTGGTCGGAACCCTTTTTGCCGTAGATTCGGAGATAGAGCTCGTAAAGCCCTACGGTCAGGATATCTATCTTACAAGATATGCCGCCGTCGTACTGAATCTGAAGCAGAGCGGTGCGAAAAGGGTTACGGTAAAGGTGGGTGACGGAGAGGTTATAGAGCGCAGGATACCGTCCGATAGAAAATTTTTCTGTTTTACGATAGAGCTTGTAGAGGGGGTCAACAAGATCACCGTGGCCGTATACGACCGTGACAGAGAGCTGTTCAGAAGCGTCAAGACCGTCTACCGCGGATCTGTAATAGATAAAAAATTCAAATACTCGACGAAATTTTTCCATAAGCAGTTTTTCCACAAGAGTGAAAAAGAGAAGGTTTGTGCCGAGTGCCACGATATGAGAATGAATGAAGAGAAGGGGGTCGCATTCGAGAATATTACCGAATCGAACTGTTTCAACTGCCACTATCCCGTAACGACGGACAAGTATCTTCACGCACCGGCCGCGAACTGGCTCTGTGCGACAAGCTGCCATACGGGTGAGAACGGAAGGTTCAACAGAAAGTACAAGGATGAGTCGAAGTATCTCTATCC
>JALWMA010000136.1 GCA_027081015.1 Campylobacterales bacterium
AAACTCTTCCGAGCAGCCCGGGCCCCAGATATGCGCTGAACATCTCTCCGCTGAAGCGCACCTCCTCTTTTAGCCTCATCCCTTCGCTCTTTTCATAGACCTGCAGAGTGGCTTCGTCTGCCGAAACTTCGACCACTTCGGCAACCAGTGAATCCCTGCCGACAAAAGCCAGCTCGTAGAGCTTTACATCCTCGTTTTCGAGTGCGGCTTTCACCACCGGGCCGGATATATAGGTTACATACGCCATTCAGGTTCCGATCTTTTTTGCGATCTCTTCTTCTATCAAAGAGGAGTACTCCTCCACAAGAGAGGCGGGGCTTAGCTCTATGAAAAGGTTTTTTGTGCTGAAAACCGCCCTCTTTTCGGGTACTTTACGAATATCGAAACCTCTCAACCTGCTGCTGTCCACCCCATCGTATATCTCTATCTTCCCCTCTTTGTATCTTTTAGCGATCCACGCAAGAAAGCTCTGTGCCAGCTCCTCGAACCTCTCCTCCAGCCTCTTCTGTGTTTCGTCGACTATCTTCGATCTCACTTCAGAGAGGTAACCGCTCCACTCCTTCGCGATCTCACTCTCGATTCTCGATCTATGCTCCTTTTCGTAAGCTTTCAGCTCCTGCCGCAGGGCCTCTTCCGACTCCTTTGCGAGACGTTCGGCCTCCCTTTTTGCATCGGCCGTTATATTGCCGGCCCTCTTTTTCGCCTTTTCGACGGTCACATCGGCCCTCTTGTAGGCGGCGGTTATAATCTTTTTCGAGAAGCTCTCAAAGTCTGATTCCGAGTACACCTGAAAGATACCCCTTTATATCGGTCGAAGCGTGTCTGCCGTCGAACGACGGAACGAATACGACTGCGGGAACGGCCCTTTTACGCATCTTTTTTGAGAAGGTTTTCGAATAGCTCTCGAAAAAGCGGTCGGCTACGATTATTACACCGGCATCGTCGAGATCGAGCAGTTTCGACATTTCGGCTTCAAACTCCTTTTCGCTCCCGGCTTCGAAGGTTTGGGCTCCGCAGAGGGAAAAGCCTATACACTCCTCCGCGTTTCCGAGAAAGAGGAGTCTCATTCGATCTTTCCGAGTATCATTATGGAGACGATCAGCCCGTATATGGCGATACCTTCGGCAAGCCCCAGGAATATCAGCGCTCTTCCCGAAATTTCGGGTTTTTCACCCATCGTTCCCATAGCGGCCGCGCCCACGAGCCCCACGGCGATCCCCGCAGCTATGCAGGCGAGCCCCACGGAGAGAGCGGCTGCCATGTAGGCCCACGAGTCGGAGTCGCCTTCGGCCCACAAAAGTGCGGGAAACATCACCATAAGAAGCGGTATAACAGAGATCTTTTTCATACTCTACTCTCCAGTCTGAAGGGGTTGTAGGGTGTGCCGCCCCCCTTGAAAAAGTGTTTGAAAAATTCGTAGTACTCGAGCCTTAGCGTCTGTATAGTGACTACAACGCCTTCCAAAACTATTATAAAGCAATTTCCTAAAACGATGATAAACCAGTATCCGATACCTTTGGAATCGGTCTTCGAGAGGATATCCGCAATCGAAAAGAGGGCCGTAAACAGAGCTCCGTGCGCCAGGGCGAATGCCCCGAGTCTGGCGAAAGAGACGGTGTTGACCGCCTGCTCGAACATCTGGATAAGCGCATCGAGCAGGGTTTGGGCATACTCTCTCTTTTTTACCAGAAGGATCAGAAGCAGAACGAGAACGAGAGCACCCAGAAGATAGAGCTCGTACTTTACCGGAAGTTCGAATATCAGCGCTTTGACCGCGATGCCTATGGCAAACCAGTATATAAGCAGCCAGAGCACCCCTCCCTCCCCTATGAAGAGTGCCGAGATGCGCTTTCTTCTCGCCAGCGAATAGATATTTAGCAGAAAGCCTACGGTGATGAAAAAGATGCCGATGACCACCCCCGTAAAGATACTCAGATCCACATTTTCCACCGGAACGAAGAGCAGATGCGGCACCAGGTCGTGAAAGCCGAAGAAGGAGCCGTAAAATAGGCCGAATATCGCAGAACCGACTCCCGCAAGCACATAGACCTTTCCCAGATCGGCATACTTTTTGTACACTTTGGAGACGAAAAGGCCGACCGTCGTCAAAACCATGCCGTGGCCTATGTCTCCGAACATCGCCCCGAACATTATGACGAAGGCGAATGCAAACGGGATTGTGGGGTTTATCTCGTTGTAGCCGGGGTAGGAGAAGCTCTTTATCAGTACCTCGAACGGCTTCAGTATCTTTGGAGTTTTAAGAAGAACCGGAGCATCGTCTTTGGCTTCGAAAAAGGCTACATCCGCGCTTTTGAGTGCTTCGGCGAATCTGTCCGCCTCTCTTTTGGGCACCCATCCGTAAAGCAGGTAGTTTTCTCCCGCCCTCTGCAGAGCGCTTCTGACGGAGAAGATTTCGACGGCCCTTTTGAGCTTGATGTAGTAAGAGACAAGCTCGTTTCCGAATCGCTTCGCGGCGCTCTCGAACTCTTGATCGAGCCGGCGTTTTTCTGCCTTCGCCTCCTCTCTTTTGGCCTCCTCAAAATATTCGGCCGCGACCTCCCTCCCCTCCATTTTCGCTACGGCGTTTCCGATACGCTCTTCATCTTCGGAGTCATAAAGTAGCAGCATCGCCACACTTCCAGAAGCGAGGGGCGCATATACGGCAAAAGGGTCGTAGCGCCTGACCGCTATCATGAACATTTCGAGGCTCTCTTTCGCCAGTACGATACCCATCGCGCCTATGAACTTAAGATTTTTGAAAACTTCACGGCACTCTATTTCACCCTCAAGCGCTTCGGCGAACTCATCGGCCCTCTCGAGCGAAGAGAGCTCCTCTTCAACAGCTTTTCTTCTGTTTGCGAGAGACTCTATCTTCGGCGCTACGGCAGATACGAACCTCTCCGCATCCGCGAGAAGTCGTTCGTAGTCGCTCTCCGGCCCCTCGGCAGCAGTTTCGAAACTCTCTATTCCCAGTGTCTGCAGATACCCCTCTATCTTCTCCAGAAGTTTGCCTGCACGCCGGCCGAGCTCATGAAACAGAGGACCCTCCGTTTTTGTATCTATATGCAAAAGCCCGCTCTCTCCTATCGCTTCGATAGTCTCATAGAGGCTCTCTTTCGGTATCGATATCTCCACTCTGACCATCCTCTCGGGCAGAAACATGGTCAGACTCCCCCTACCATCTTGGCTATCTCATCTTCCGGGAGCCCGTAGTAGAGGCCCTCCACAAGCGCTCTTATATCTTTTATCTCGAGCTCTTTCATTCTTAGAAGGGAGAAGATAACGGAGATTTTGAACGGATAACCGTACCAGACCCTCTCGATCGCTCTCATATGGAACTCTCTTAGGGCCCTCATAAACTCGCGGTAGCCGCCAAACGGAGTGCCGATTTTTCCATGCAGAGCATCGGAAATCTCGCCGATACCGCTCATACCGGCGACTTTCGAGAGCTCTTTCATTCCAAAAGCTATACCGTAGGGAACCAAAAAGGGCACAACCTCTTCAGGCTCCTTTTTGTATAGGAGCCTGAGTCTTACGATGGTGTAAAGGTTGAGGCAGTCGAAATAGCTTCCGACAATAGCGGCGAGATCCCTTTTAAGAGACCTCTCCATCTTTTCAAGAGCCGCTTTTACCCTTTTTAGATACTCCAGCTCTACTCTCTTGTACTCCAGGTAGCTCTCATCGCCGCTTTTGAAAGCGGCTCTTCTGCTCTCCATCGCTTCACGCTCTATAAAAAAGAGGTCGAATATCCTCTTCTCATCTTTTGTCAGAGCAGATGTGGACTTTTTGTAAAGCTCTTTGAACGACTCCTCCAAACCGTTTAAAATAGTCTCTCTACGGGCGCTGTTTATGTATGGTGCATACGGTGTGGATTTCAATAGTGAATATATCTCGCCGAGCCCCTCGGCCGTAACGGCGTTTCGAAGCAGATCTCTATCCAGCAGCCTCGACTTGAGGGCTCTGCATCTGGCATTGAGATAGCCAAACTTTACGACTCTGCCCAGAAGCATACCCCCCATAATCAGCCGCCCTTCATCTCTCTAAAAAACCGCTCTGTTATCTCGCCTGCAATCTCTTCGGCCGCTTTGGTTTCAGACAATCTTTTGCTCACAAGACTCTTTTTGCCCTCCAGCTCTTTGAGCCTCTGCCGCCTGTAAAGCTCCAGGGACTTCTTAAGTTTTTCAAACTCCGCCTCTCTTTTTTCGGCAGCGCTCTTTTTGGCTTTTGAAACTATCTGCTGTGCACTCTTTTGGGCCTCCAGAACCAGCTCTGCCGCCGCTTTTTCGGCATCACTAACTATCTTTGCCGCTTCGGTATCGAGATCCAAAACTCTTTTTGTAAGCTCGGCCATATCCTCCCTCGCATCCGGGATAGTACGATTATATCAAAAAAGGTGTTTTCGGATATGGTAGACGATGTAACGCAGCAGGGCCAATGGGTACTCACTTTTGGACTTCAGGCCGTAAAAGCTTTTGAGAGCTTTGTAGGAGTATATCTCGTCGAGCTCCGTATATGCCCTGTATATTTTGAAGATCCTGGTATCGGTCTGCAGAGTAGACTGCCACAAAGACTTTTTCAGATGGAGCCATCCCCTGAAACGGTTCACTTTTATCGGAGTTTTCAGGCCGAAAAGAGCCTCTGCGCTGTATAGAAAATCCTCCAGAACTTTTTCATGACCGTATCTTTTTGCAAGTTCATAGATTTCATTCCACTCCACACGTTCCGAGTAGGCTTTTGCCAGCAGGACGAAATCGTAAAGGTAGCGCAGCCCCAGTCTCCACTTTTTATGGTTCTGGTCCACTATCGAAGTGTGTAGAAATGCGTGGTAGAGGTGCCATGTCGGTTTAAGTACGTAAGAACGTCTGAAAGATGGGTTACCGCTTGGAGCAGAGGTGGTTTTTGTGTATGGGATATACTCGATATTAGGATCCGAGACAATACGGAAGTGGGGCTCGAGTGCGGCAGGAAAACCCTCTTTCGCCATGCGCGGTGTGTGGTGGTGCCATCGCCCCAAATCGCGCCCAAACTCTTCGTAGCCGCTCTTTTTCAGAAGTTTCAGCGCTCTGTCGAACTTCCCTTGGGCTATCATGAGATCTATATCGTTCATCATCCGCATACCGATGTCGGGGTAGAGATTTTCACTAAGTACAGCGGAGCCTTTGAGAAAAAGAGCGGATATACCCTCTTCATCGAGAGTACGCTCGATATCTTGCAGCTGAAGCAGTATATTTTCGTTTCTTCGGCGATTCATTTCATAAATTTCACTCAAAAAGCCCGTCAGCCGGCTGTCGTCCAGCAGGTCGAGCAGATTATGGTCTCTCAGCACGGCATAGAGGGCCGGTGTCAGGAGATTCAGGTTTGCCACCTCGACCAGCCTCTCCCAGTCGATAGAGCCTCTTTGAACCTCCTCCGCCAAATCTCTTGCCTTCGTGTTGTCATAGGCAAGCGAAAGAATGCGGCAGAGCTGAACTATCTCTTCTCTTCTATCCACGAACCAGCCGTTCCACCTGGCGTTTGGCCTCTTCGAGCGATCCGTACTCCAAAAGATATGCAGGCGCCTCAAGAACGTAAGAGAGAATCTTTTCAAAACTTCGCTCAGACAGTTCACCGCCGAGCTGATAACCGGCCTCTTTTATGCGTTTTAGCGTTTCACATGCAGAGAGTCTCTTCAGCAACAGATCGCTCCCGGCACTATATTTCGGAAATATAACCATATCGACGGGACTCTTTTTTTGCGAAAGATTCAGAGGCGGCGCAAATTTGACTCTCCGGCCGTCAAATCGCAGATAGCTCTCTTTTTGCGAAAGAGCCGGAATAGTGTTTCGCAAAACTCCCCAGCTCCCCTCTTTGATATTCATACAAAAGGGGATGGAAGATAGCTCTCCTTCACAATCGACAAGCGCTATCTCGTCTGAAAAGAGAGAGTGCCCGTCTGCTGCCAGCGCCGCCGTCAGCGTACTTTTGCCCGAACCGCTCGAGCCGGGAAATATGACGGCTTTGGACTCTATGGCCACAGCCCCCGCATGAATCGCCGTGAGATATGGCTCGGACTGATAGTGAACTATTATCATGTTCTCCTGAAGAATCAGCGGCAGCGTCTCCTTCGGTGCGGCAGCGGCTACCGGTCTGCCGTTGAAGAGAATCTGCCATTTTGAATCTTTGAGAGAGAAATCTACATTTATCTTTTTTCCGCCCCCGCGCTTTACGCAGAGATGGGAGAAAATCGGCTCTATCTTCTCTCTCACTTCTCGATTCTCGAAAGCGACATAGAAGAGTATCCAGCCTGTATCGTAACAGACTCTCTCTTTTTCATCCTCTCTGAAGCAACCGATTTCGAGAGGAGGCTCGTACTCCTCCATATCGTCACTCTCGTACCGGCCCAATCTGAGGTCGATCAGGCTTTTGATATATTCGGCGGGAACTTGAGGAAAAAAGGTTTGTATAGAGCCCTCTTCATGCTTTTGAAGAAGCTCGTCTATCTGCAGAAAAAGTGCGGCATGCTCCTTCTCGAGCCCGTAGACACGACCGCTCTCTTTAAAAAAGAGAAGAAGAGTCTCCTCTTTTTTATATGCGGATATAGATTTGGCATAGAGATGGCATTTTTGAAACTTTTCCAAAAAAACGGGCTTCTATTCTCTCTTATATCAAGGTTGACCGTGACCACCGTGACCGCCATGACCGCCGTGACCGCCGTGACCACCGTGACCGCCGTGACCGCAAGAACCGGATGCCTGCGCTCTGGATGCTCCGGGACCCATCAGCAGATACATCCCAAGCGGAGCCGTCGCGGCGAATTTACCGTACTTCGTTATAAAACTGCGTTTCGCCTCGTCGATCTCACGCTCTACCGTTTGGTTGTTTCTTTCCATCTTTATATCCTTTTAATAATAGACTCTATATTCATTGTTGCATATTAATAATTATATATATCTTAATTTAAACGAATAGAAAGAGGGTAGAAACCGTCAAAAATAGCGGCTACCCGCACCGCGGCATGAAAGATATGTTCGAATTTCATGCCGCAGCGTCTCTTCAGTAGCGTATGAAGCCGCCCATCGCCACATACGTTCCAGGCAGGTGTATAGATTTCGAGATCCAGAGATAGTCGAGATCGAGAGAGTAGAACTTCGCCTCGCAGTTGGCACAGCTGTAGAAGTACCTGCCGCTCTCGTCTATATGGCTGGTATGGGCCTGTGCGTTCTTGCCTGCAGCCCTCTCCTCCGCCGTAAGTGGCCTGGCCACATCCACATTCGCGATGACCTTCGGATTCTGTGGATTGGATAGATCTACCACGGTCACGTATGTCGCTTTATGGTTGGTAACGACTGCCAATCTTTTAGGGATAGAGAAGGTTATGTGGCCCGCACCGAGACCCGCTTCGAAGCTTGCAACCGCGCTCATGCTGTTTCTGTCCACTACGTAAACTTTTCCACTATAGGTTGGGAAAAATATATATTTGTCACCGTAGAATCGTGCATGGTGCGCACCTCCGTCCTCGTGGGCGGCATGGAAGATCGTATCTACCGTAATCGTGTCTGAAGAGTCGATCGTGAATTTCATGATCCCTGCGGCCGGAATGGAGCTGTTTTGGGGGTCTTTGGGCCCCTCAAGAACCATATAGTAGGTCCCGTTTCCGGACGCGTCGACTTCGGAGGCGATATTGAAGACATGGTGTGCGGTCGTTTCGGTATCTATCTGGGCAAGAGGAGTCTCGCTCTCTTTGGTATAGAGAATCAGCTTTCTGTTCACCCTGTCGAGCATCAGAAACCGTTTTCCGTCTGCAAGCCAGAAGGGGTGGCCGGTGGCGTTACCGCCTCCGAAGTAGTTTGCGCTGTCTACAGGATGTACGGATGTATCCACATCTTCACCGAAGTATCTCTTGACCTCATGGTCTGTCTTGCCGATCGTTACCGACATCGGCTTGGTCTTTCCCGAAACCAATACAAGGTCGAGATTGTCCAGCGTAGCGGTAGATCTGGGGTGGAATTTGAGGGGAATCACCTTCTCCACCCTGTTGTTCCTGAAGTTGACGACGGCTATCGAATCGCTCCTGCGCGTCAATGCGAACGCTTCGGTATCGGTCTCTATATCTACCCCGTAAGGTCCCAGGGCCGGAGATACGTTCACAACCGCATCGAGGCTCATTCTGTCGACATCTATATTGAAGACTTTCGACGACTCGTAATCCCCGTAGAGTGCATGTGTCCGCAGAGTTGCGTCATTGTCGCTGTTACATCCGCCAAATCCGAATAGCACCGCCGTAAGAAGGGCTGCCGCGATACGGTTTTCCATCTTCTTTACCTCCTTTGAAACCGTTGTAATATTTAACCGGCGTTACGCAAAATGCACAGCAGCGTCTCGGTATCGAAGATTTCGAGGCTTCAGATAGCCGCCGGGCCGCTCACCTGCTGCCAAGCTGCGGGCTCGGCCCCAAATTTGCGTATCACAGGCTTATAGGTTCAATTATATCGACAAATATATTAAATTTTTTATATTAATATACAATGATTAACAAAAGGAGAATGGATAGGCTCAATCGCGGCCGAAAAAGAGTGTGCCCCCCTCGTGGCGCCCCTCTATCAGGTAGGCGTAGGCATCTTTGAGGTCGAAACCGCTCGCAAGAAACATCTTTCTCCCCCGCTTCAGCAGAAAGTGGGCGGCCTTCAGTTTCGTGACTATCCCCCCGGTCGCGAACGAAGCGTTAGGCGTACACTCGGCCGAGAGCTCGCTCTCGGGAATCTCGTGTACCACCTTTAGCGGTTTGGCATCCTCATGGCGATTCGGGTCTTTGTCGTAATAGCAGTCTATATCGGAGAGAATGACGAGAAGCTCCGCATCGAAGTAGTACGCCACATGGGCCGAGAGCTGGTCGTTGTCGCCGAATACAAGCTCTTCCGTAGCGG
>JALWMA010000137.1 GCA_027081015.1 Campylobacterales bacterium
CATACTGCTGTATGTTTTTGAGCTCCTTTTCGATAGCGAGAAACTCGGAGTAGGGCTGGTAGCTCTCTTCGACTATGCCGTGCCCTTTGAAGATGAACAGTTTTTTGGCTATCTTGTCGACGAAATAACGGTCGTGGCTGACGAAGATCAGGGCGCCGGGAAAGTTGAGCAGATACTCTTCGAGTATGTTGATGGTGGGGATGTCCAGATCGTTGGTGGGTTCGTCGAGAATCAGGCAGTCGACCTTTTTTGTAAACAGAAGTGCCAGTGCGACGCGGTTCTTTTCGCCGCCGCTCAGTACGCCTATCTTTTTATCGAGGTACTCTTTGGGGAAGAGGAAATTTTTCAGATAGCCGTAGACGTGCATGTTTTTACCCTGTACGTCTACGCGGTCTCCTCCGTAAGGGCAGAATGTCTCTATAAGGTTTTTGTCGTCGTCGAGCATCTCTCTGTGCTGGTCGAAGTAGCCTATTTTGAAATCCCCGCGTTTTATGACTCCTCCGTCGGGCTTTTCGCGGCCGAGCAGCAGATGCAGAAAAGTGGACTTTCCGCTTCCGTTTTTGCCCACTACGGCTATGCGGTCTTTCTGGAGTATCCTGTTCGAGAAGTTGTGAATGAGGAGTCTCTCTCCAAGCCTCTTTTCAAGATGCTCTATCTCGAAGAGAACCCTCTTTCTGCTCACCCCCTCTTCGCGGTTGAAGTGGTGCTTTTCGCGCTCCAGCTCCAGCTTTATTTTGCGTATGACCGAAGGGTTCTTTTTCGCCTGTTCGCGCATCTGCATTACCCGCTTTTTTCGCCCTTCGTTGCGTTTGAGTCTCGCTTTTACGCCTCGTCGGAGCCACTCCTCTTCCGATTTCAGGAGCTTGAGAAGATTCTCATGCTCTTTGGCCATCGCGTGGAGGAGCTGCTCCTTTTGGTGAAGATAGCTCTCGTAACCGCCCTTGAAGCTTCTGAGCTTATGGTCGTCGATCTCTACGGTTCTGGTTGCAATGCGGTCTATGAAGTAGCGGTCGTGCGAGATGAGAAGTAGTGTGAACTTCTCTTTCAAAAGAAGCTCCTCAAGAAACTCCACCATATAGACGTCCAGATGGTTGGTGGGTTCGTCGAGCATCAGAATATCCGGCTTTTTGAGAAGTAGTGACGCCAGGGCCACGCGTCTCTGCTCTCCTCCGCTTAGCAGGTTTACCGGCCTGTTTTCGTAGGCTTTGAGGTCGAACTCCTTCAGGATGCGTTCGATCTTGTCATCGAGGTTCCATGCGTTGTGGTAGTCGAGAAAGGCCGTCAGTTTCGCATGCTCTTCAAGAAGAGTTCTGTTCCCGAAATCTTCGGCAAGCTTTTCGGAGATCTCTTCGAAGCGCTTTTTCGCCTCCTGTATCTGTGTCAGCTCCTTCTCTATCGCCTCCCTTACGCTTACACCGGGTTCGAAGAGCGGCTGCTGGGAGAGCATCTCTATGCGTATTCCCTGCCTGACGACCCTTTTTCCGGCATCCGGCTCTATCTCACCGCTGACGATTTTCATAAGGGTGCTCTTGCCGCTGCCGTTTCGACCGACGATTACGATTCTCTCATATTCATCAATATGAAAGTTGATTCCTTTGAAGATGATTTGAGATTCAAACTGTTTGTCAACATCGAGCAGGTCAACGAGTGCCATGGGAGCCTTTTCTTACAAAGATGATTTACATTAATGAATTGAAACGAGATTTTAACCTAACTTGGCTATAATCATCATTATTTTGACAGGAGGGTCCATGAAGATGCAGGGGAAAATAGGATGATTCAGGCTCTCTCGATTATATTTTTCATATACGTCCTTATTAAAATCTACATAAGTGTCATGCAGATAGGGTATGTGGCGAGAGCGAAACATATGAACTCTGTATTGATGACCCCCAGCCGCTACATGAAGGCTGCCGACTACCTGATCTCCACGGAGCGCGTAAAGATAGTGGAGACGCTGATAGAGTATGCGCTCTTCATATTCTGGCTCT
>JALWMA010000138.1:0-56336 GCA_027081015.1 Campylobacterales bacterium
TTCTCATATATGCCAAGAGGGCCTTTGAGATAGAGAAGATCGACATGTTCTACACCGGATCGGAGACGGGTCCGGTACTCGGTCTAAACGAATATGCACATACATATTTGGGAATCGAAGCGAGCGATTTCGACTTCGACTACGAGATGGAGAAGGGTGACTGGTATGTCGATCAGTTCCACTTCCTCTCCATACTGGAGGCGATCAAAAATATCGAAGGTGAAGAGAGTCCCAACTTCACAGTCTTCTTCCGCCCTCCCCCGTTCTTCGCAAGAAGAAGCGGACAGTTCATCATAACTACGGCCGCTACTATCGTCCTGGCACTCTCACTTCCGGTCTACAACTATACATACGACACATATGTGAAGATTAGCAACGACAGGCTCAAAAAGGAAGAGAAACAACTCAATAAACTGACAACATCGATTAGAAACGAGATTACGTCGCTTGAGAAACAAAAAAACGACATCTTGGCAAGAATAAAGGCCGAAAACGATCTTTTCGAAACGAAAAAGAAGATCCTGGCAGCGATATATGACAAAAAGGTCAACTACCCGATGAAGGCCAAAACGATCGTAGAGTTCGGCAACAACATGACCAAGTTCGATGTACGTGTAACCAAAATCACCGATGAAGACAACCTCTTCACCCTTACACTCTACGCCAGAAGCGAGAAGAAGATCACTCAATTTATAAAATATTTGACCGATACATACGAAAACAGGATCCATACGGATATAGACAAAATCTATAAAGATGAAGAGACCGGGATTTATCACGGCGATCTAAAGGTGACTGTACTATGAAGATAATTGAAGATTTGCTGGAAAAACTCGATAACTACTTGGAAGAGAAGAGAGAGAGCGAGTTCTACCTGATGGTACTGGCGGTTGTAGCCGTCTTTGGGCTCATTTCGTACTCATATCTTATCCCCATTACAGAGAAAGAGCTAAAAAAGGACCTTCAGATACAAAAACAGCTCCAAAGCAAAATAAATGCAGAAAAGTCATACCTTGCATCTGTCACCGTAAACGGTGACCAGCGCTTCAAAATAAAGCAGTTGCAGGGCGAGATAGCGAGGCTGAAGACAAGATACAGCGACCTCAAAGAGATCAATGAATATTCCGACTACCAGATACAGACCCTTTCGGAGCTTCTGTTCAACGAGAAGAACTGGGCCAAGTTCCTCGATTCGATCGCCCTAAAGGCGAAGAAAAACAATATCGATATCTCACTGATCTCGAACAAGTTCATAAACAACAAGGACAGCTTCGGTCACGTTCTCGAGATAGGTGTCGATTGTGAAGGGAGCTACAGGAATATGATCAGGTTTATGAACGAAATTGAAGAGAGCGAGCTCGTTGTCGATATATACAGTATAAACCTGGAGAGCGACAAAAAAATAAATGCAAACTTTAAGGTATCGGTATGGGGAATAAACTATTGATTAAATCGTCCGTTATAATCTTCTCGACGGCAGCGCTGCTAAGTGCCGAAATCACGATCAACGATATCGACAAACTTGTCAACGACATAAAACAGGAGCGCATAGGCCTCAAAGATAACGAGATAAGAAGTGCAAAAGATCCGTTTATCTACCCTAACGGAAAGTACGGACGGATCATCCGCTCTTCCAAATCCGTAAAGAAACATTACAGGTTCGTTTTGAGCGCTGTTATAAACGACCGTGTCAAGATAAACGGCAGATGGTACGGGCTCAACTCGAAAGTCAACGGTTTCAGACTCAGCCGAGTCGGTAAGGACCACGTTTTACTTACACGTAAAAACGAGCGGATTCGCGTCTTCTTGAAGCGTTCAAAGAGCAAAAAAATCAAACTTTTCGTTAAATGAAGGATTGGGAATGAAATGTATGAAAAATATCAAGCTGTCACTTATGGCGGCTGTCGTGACTGCATCGATAGGCTTTACCGCAAATCTGCAGGCGGCATGTGAAGATAATCTTTTCAATATCAAGGCCAATCAGGGAACCAGGGCATCCGAAATCATAAATCAACTCGCAGACCAGTGCGATCTGACACTGATAATCAAAGATAAAGAGGCGGCGAAGAAGCTCAGAACACGTCTCAACCGGCTTTCACTCAAAGACGCCACACTGCCCGAAGTTCTAAACGTGGTACTCAATGAACACAATCTCAACTACTCCCTCGAAGGCAACGTACTGAAGATATCGTATCTTCTGACGAAGACTTTCCATGTCAACTATATCAGTACCGACAGGGAGAGTACAAGCAGTACCAAGGTGACTCTCTCGAGCGGGGCCGCAAGGCAACAGACGACAAGACAGAACAGGCAGGGAGCTCCATCGACCAGTACCATGAGCGCCGGAGAGTCCGAAAGCGGTATAAATGTAACCTCAGACGACAAGTTCATATTCTGGGCCGAACTCTTAGAGCAGATCAGAGATATACTAAATAGACCTGAAGACACGTACGAAGCAGGAGATCCTGTTGTAGACAAAGAGTCAGGTTTGGTTACAATTACAGGAACGAAAAAGCAGCTCGACAGGGTAGAAGAGTATATAGACAACTTAATGGACAGACTTCATAAGCAGGTTCTTATAGATGTCAAGATGTACACAGTTGTTCTCAACAAAGGAAACGAGACGGGAATTGATTGGAGACAGTTATACAATCTGCAAAATTTCAAAGTAAATGCAGAGAGGCTTACTACAAACGGAAATGTATATGAAATACAGTATCCGGGAACCATCGATGTACCATATATAAAAACCTTTGGTCAGGGTACCGCTACATTTACTGATATAGCCATGACAGCTCAAATAGGTACAATCGTCAAGTTTCTAAAATCACAGGGGGACGTCCACTCCGTCTCAAACCCGAAAGTGCTTACGCTAAATAACCAGGCCGCAATGATAACTGTTGGTAAACAGTACTTCTATAAAATAAAAAACAGCACTACCACCAGTAATACTGGAGGAAGCACTGTTGCTCAAAACGAGATCATAGATTCCGTATTTGCCGGAATACTTCTTGATATTACACCGGAAATAGCCGCTGACGGCACTATAACTCTGAAGATCAACCCTTCTATAAGTGATACAATTACTCCTGTAACCAATGACAACTTGAATAGAACAATGCCACCGGATCTCGAGCGCAGGCAGATGGCAGCCGTTGTTACCGTTAAAGACGGTTCTCACGTAATTCTCGGCGGACTTATCACCGACAAAGTAAACAAGTCGATCAACAAAGTACCGCTGCTTGGAGATATTCCCATACTTGGATATGCGTTCAGATACGATGAGTTGACGGACGAGAAGGTGGAACTTGTAATTATTGTCACACCACATCTTGTCGAAGCGAAATCGTCCATGACACTGAAGGATTTGGGATACGACAAACTTTCCGACAGCAATTTGACCAAGATGCAATGAGTAAATACAGACAGCTGCAGAGTATCTTTATAGACAGAATCGAGGTAAACCAGTATATCGGTCTCGATACCTCGATACTGTTTTACAACAAGCTCCAAGAGAGTATACAAAAGCCTCTCAAGATGATTCTGCTCTATGGAAAGCCTGGGACAGGCAAAAGTGTCCTGATCAACAAGATATACCACGATGCGAAAGATAAGAAAAATGTCTTTCTGATATCGACACCCATACAGCAGGAAGAGGAGTTTATAAAAAAGCTCTATACCTTTCTGCTTCCAGAGTCCACACTTCCGGAAGATCTAACATACAATAGGTTCATCGATATATGTAATGCTCTGAAAGATAAAAAACATATTACCGTTCTGCTCGATGAAGCTCAGCTATATTCATCGTCGCTTATGGAAAAGATAAGACTGATATCTGACACAAGAACCATCAAGTTCGTTGTCTCTCTTCATAAAACGGAGAAAGAGGATCTTATCGCAAAAGAGCATTTTCAGTCGAGAATCTGGGAGACGATAGAGTTGAAAAACGGAACTATCCACGATACAAACATGTATATACAAAAAAAACTTATTCAACAGAACTACTTCGAAATAGCAAATATGTTCCGCAAAAGCAACATAAAGCTGATCCATAAATTCACAAAGGGAAACTATAGAGAGATAAACAAGCTCATGTTTACACTTTTCGAGATCTACGACTACTACGAGGACAACAAACCCTCCAAGATAGCCGGCTCTACCATTAAAAACAGATATCTCGAGATGTCGGCACTCAAGCTGGGATATATCAATGCTTGAAATAGAGAAGTTAGAAAAAGAGTGGCGCAGGTACAGGCTGAAACGTCTGAAACCGTTGATCTTTTCCTCTATTGCGCTTCTCGTTGCGGCGGCCGCCGCAGTATGGCTAACCGAAACGGGCTCCAATTCGACTCTAAAAAATGGCGCTGAAGAGATCGAGGCGACCGCTCTGGGTCTCCCCGCCGCAGCAACAAAAACCTCTTCAAATATCGAGCCCTCCGTGCCTGTAGAGAAAGCGAGTGTGCCGATTGTCGAAAAGCCGATCAAAAGCGGAACGAAAAAGGCTTCTGTTCAAACAGAGACTAAAGAGACGGAAAAAAAAGAGGTACGGATGAGCCGTACCGAAACCGTAGAATCTGAGGTGACTCTCAATCCCGATACCGCTTTTATGGAGTCACTTTTAGATGACATGAAAGATAGTTCCACAGCTAAAGAGTATAGAGCCGTCATACCGGTGAAAGAGGAGATCGTCGCCTCGTCTACAACAGAGAGAAAGAAGAGTCCTGTTTCCAAAAAGAGCGACGATACCGAAATAGAGAACACGGAAAAGGCAGATAGAAGTAAAGGTTCGGGCCTACAAATTCAATCTACTAAGACGAACAATACACTTCAGCTTCTGATCGAACGATTCAGCCGCAGCAACGATCCGAAGCTTGCATCGTATATAGCCCAGAGCTACTACAAAAAAGGGAACTACAAAAAGGCCGTAAAGTGGAGCGTTACGGCAAACTCTCTCGATCCTTCCGGTGAAGAGAGCTGGATCACGTTCGCCCGTGCAAAAGTTAAGCTGGGTAAGAGGGATGAGGCCATCAAAGCTTTGAGGGTCTATCTGAACCAGTACAGCTCCAGAAAAGTGAGATCGTACCTAAGAAGGCTGGAGTCGAAGAGATGAAAAAAGCTATTCTTGCAACCATGCTCCTCTTCTCTTCACTAGCATCTGCAGACATTGAGAGCCTCTATAAACTCTACCAGAATAAAAAGTACAAGCAGGCTTGTGGGCTTGGACTAAAGATGTTCAAAGAGCATAAAAAAGACTCGAGGTTCCTGATGCTCTACGGGCTCTCATGTCTCAACGCCGACTATATAGACCGTCTTGCCGTCCCTATGACCGGTCTGCGATACACGAAGACCGAACGTGCGAATGCCAGCTATTTTGCCACGATACTCCTGCAGAAGAAGCTTCTTTACCACTCTCTCCTCGACGGTGTCGACATATCTAATCTAAAACTTCCAAAAACCGATTATATACTCTCGAAGGTCTTCGATCTTTATACAAAAAAAGAGTACAAGAAGGTCGACGATAAATACTATTTCATACCGAAAAATAGTTCCGGTTTAATGTATGTCCTCTATCTGGAAAGAACCGGAAAGGTCACCAAGATGATCATCGAAGAGAGGTTGGATGACCATATTATCAAGACACACAGGTATTGGTAGATGAGTAGAATAATTGAGCTTTTGATGCAGAACGGACTTGTAACGAAGGAGCAGATAGCCGACCTGCTCAAGAACAAGAAAGAGAAAAAGATAACGATCAAGGCCCTGCAGGAGCACCAGATCGTAAAACCGGAACAGATCTACAAACTTATAGCCGACGAGGTGAGAAAAGGGAGTCTCTCGCTCGATATGCTCGAAAAAGAGGGCGGCTCTATAAATATAAACAAAGTCCTGATGCACCTGGCGAAGCTGATGAATATGGACTATATCAACCTTGATGAGGTAGATATAGATCTGCGCCTTGTCGGCAGGCTTCCTATGCAAAAACTTGAGAAGATAGGCGCACTGCCTATCAGAGAGAGCGATCTGAGCGTCACTGTAGCATTCAAAGATCCGTTCGATTTCAGTGCTCAGGAGGCGATACAGCGTCTATTTCCCAAAAAGCCCGTCAATCCTGCTATCTCAAGACCGTCACAGATAGATTACCACCTTAACCGTCTAGAAATGTCAGAAAGTATAAAAGGGCTGATAAATGAGATAAGACAGGAGATCTCCGAGAGCGCTTCCGCAACCGAGGCGAGTGAATCTTCCGCAATTCTAAAGCTTATAGAGGTGATCTTGAAGTCTGCCATCATAGCAAGAGCCAGCGATATTCATATCGAGCCCACGGAGAACAGCTGTATCGTAAGAAGCCGTATCGACGGCATGCTTGCCGAGAGTTTCCGCTTTGACAAAGATATATACCCACCCCTCTCTTCGAGGTTGAAACTCCTCTCCAATCTCGATATAGCCGAGCGTAGAAAACCGCAGGACGGCCGCTTCTCTGCCACCATAGTGAACCGTGAGTTCGACTTCAGGGTATCTACCCTTCCAATCATGAACGGCGAATCGATCGTAATGAGGATTCTGGACAAATCAAAAGTGATGATCCGCCTTGAAGATGCAGGAATGAGCCAGCACAACTTCAATATATTCAACGAAGCTCTCAAAGTTCCATACGGCATAGTACTTGTAACGGGACCGACCGGAAGCGGTAAGACCACCACGCTCTACGGTGCGCTCAACAACCTAAAGAGCGTCGACAAGAAGCTAATAACGGTCGAAGACCCCGTAGAGTACCAGATGAATCTGGTTCAGCAGGTTCAGGTAAATCCGAAAGTCGGCCTGACGTTCGCAAGCGCTTTGCGCTCGATTTTGAGGCAGGACCCCGATATCATCATGATCGGTGAGATCAGGGACCAGGAGACGCTGAGAATCGCCATCCAAGCTGCACTGACCGGCCACCTGGTTCTCTCCACGCTGCATACGAACGACTCGATAAGCGCGATAAACAGAATGGCCGATATGGGGATAGAACCATACCTTATAAGCGGTTCACTCATTGCGATAGAGGCGCAGCGCCTTGTCAGAAAAATCTGCCCAAACTGTAAAAAAAGCGTCGAAATTCCCGATCATGTTATCAACGAGCTCGAAGAGTTCCTTCCCGAGAAGTACCGGTTCTTTAAAGGTAGCGGCTGTAAGGAGTGCCAGGGAACGGGTTATATTGGGCGTGAGATGATCAGCGAAGTTCTGCGCGTAGACGATACACTCACCAGTATGATCGCCCGTGAAGCGTCAAAAGCCGAATTGACGCAGGAGGCGTTGAGACAGGGGTTCGTCTCTATGATTCAAGACGGTGTCAACAAGGCGGTCGAAGGTAAAACGACAATAGATGAAGTACTAAGAGTTGCGAGGTTATCATGAAATATTTTCAAGTCACTATGCTGGTTCGCGGCAACCGTCGAAATATTGTACTCAAGGCCAAAGACAGGGCAGATGCCATCAAGAAGATCAAGAAGGATTATCAAGGCACAATGCTCCGCATTAAAGAGATTTCGGCCCCTATCGACGCAACTATCAAAGAGTTCTTTTCACAATTTAGCTCTACCGTTGCCAACCGTAAAGTACAGCCCAAAAACCTGATAGCCGCCATAAGGCAGCTGGCTGTTATGACAAACGCCGGAATCTCGGTGCACGATGCACTAAACGAGATAGCGAACGCTACCAACGACGCCAAGCTCAAAACGATATTGACACAGGCATCCGAGAGTATAAACTCCGGTTTGAGCCTTTCCGACACTTTCAATAGATACAGGTACGATGTCGGCGGAATCACCCTGGCGATGATAGAGCTTGGAGAGCAGACGGGAAACATGGCCGACGCCCTCTCAGCCCTTGCCGATATCCTCGAAGAGATACAGGAGAACGTACAGAAGTTCAAAAAAGCGATGCGCTACCCGATGATTACACTGGGAGCCATGGCGATAGCCTTTACCGTCCTGATTATGGTAGTCGTACCGAAGTTCAAAGCCATCTTCGAAAAGTTCAACGCCGAACTCCCGCTTCCCACAAAGATACTGCTCGGAATAGAGCACGTTCTGAGCAACTACGGTCTGCTTGTGCTCGGCGGGCTCATCTTTTTCATCGTCCTGATCATCTACCTGTACAGAAACAACGAAGAGTTCAAATACAAAGCAGACAAACTGATGCTGAAGACCTATCTGATCAAAGATATCATATTTTTCGCGACCCTTAACCGCTTCGCCATTGTCTTTACGGAGCTCGTGCACGCCGGTATCCCTATCGCCGACGCGCTCGATACGGCAACGGGCATGATAGACAATGCCGTGATGAAAGAGAAACTCGAATCGGTAAAAGTAGCGGTTTCAAGAGGTGTGAGCCTAACCGAAGCCTTCAGGGATACCGGTGTTTTCGAAAACATGATCATCCAGATGATCTCGGCCGGAGAGAGCAGCGGACAGCTCGACAACATGATGCGTAAAGTCACCGACTACTACAGAATGCGCTTCAACTACATTCTCGACAACATGTCATCCTACATAGAGCCCATAATGCTCGCGATAATCGCGGGACTGGTACTTCTGCTCGCCCTTGGAATCTTCCTTCCGATGTGGGATATGGCCCGAGCCGTCAAGGGGCACTAAGGGCCTTGAGCCTCTCGTAGGTCCCATCCTTTTTCAAGAGGCCGGCCTCGTAAAGAAATTGTGACGGGAAAAAGGTGATATCCTTGAAGCTGTCGTATTTGGCGTACGAAAGGTAGAGGATATCCCGTGCACGGGTAAGAGCTACGTAAAAGAGCCTCCGCTCCTCCTCTATGCTGCCCCCCTGCCCCGCCAGCTTCCTGTTCGGGAATCTGCCGTCCATAAGGTCTATTACGTATACCTCGTCGAATTCGAGCCCTTTACTCGCATGTACCGTAAGCAGGTTTACCCCTTCTCCTTCGTTCAGCTCCCTGCCGCCCAGGACCATGGCATTTATGAACTTTTCGTTGCTTCCGTACGCCTCCGCCAGGCGCACCAGCAAAAGACCTTTGCGCTTTATCCTCTCGAGTGCATCGACCCTCTTCGCCCCGTCTATCTCACCGTTTTTCAGGGTGGCTCGTCGTTCGGCGAGGCGCTCAGTTATGTAACCGTAAAGATCCGAAGATAGAATATGGCGCATAATCGAGTGGGGCTGCTTCAGACTCTTGAGCCTCTTTATTAGCCTGTAGAAGTCATATAGGAACTTTACGCCGTCGCTGTTTAGGGCCGGATGCTTCAGAATCGGGTGTGCCATGAAGTTCTCGTCAAGTCCGAGGTGGGAAAACCTCGAAACAGATCCGATCTGCATGGGATGGTCGAAGAGTCCCAGCTGGTAGTTCGTATTTCGGGCTTTGAAAGGGTTGGTCATAGGTTTCGGATCGAAGAGCCCTCTCACCATGCAGCCGTCGCCGAGAGTTGTCAGCCCCTCGAAAAGCTCCTTGGCGGTAGCACTTCCGACACCTCTGGCATATTCGAAGATATGTATGAAAGCCATCATATCCTTCGGATTCAGAAGCAGAGTCGCGAAATCGAGCGCCGCTTTGACCTCCTTTGCGTCGAAGAAACTGCGCCCTCCTTTACGGCGGCACGATATCCCCTCCTCTTTCAGCATTGCCTCTATGCCGTCGGCCGATGCGTTGTTTCTGAATATTACCGCTATCTCATGATGCGGGGTGGTGGAGCGCCTGATCGATTGGGCTATCGTCTCATACTGCTGCATCAGGTTGTCGAATATCAGAAGTTTCGGTCTTGCAGCCGACCCCCCCTTGCGCACCACCTCGAGCTGTTTGGGATATATACGCTCGTTATACTCTATCACCCTGTTGGCCAGCTCCAGTATCGGCGCCGTGGAGCGGTAGTTTTTGGTTAGCGTAAAGACCCTCGCATCGTCGAACTTTGCGGCGAAAGAGCCTATGATATTTATATTGGCGCCGTTGAAGGCGTAGATGCTCTGGTCGTAGTCGCCGACACAAAATAGCGAAGGTGCGTTCATCGCATCTATCAAGGAGCCCTGTAGTTCGTTGGTATCCTGATATTCGTCTATCAATATCTCCCTGAACGCGAGAGGTTTGTGCTTAACCGATTCGCGCATCATTATCAGAAGATCGTTGAAGTCGACGAAGCCGAACTCCTCTTTACTGCTTTTGAACTCGTCGATGATGTCGAGGTATATATCTATATAGGGTTCGTGCCCCTTATGCCTTTTTGAGAGCCACTCTTCAAACGGCTCCTTGGTAGCGTTTTGGTAGAGCGAATGGAGATCGTACAGAAAGTTCGACGCAAAAGGCTCAGTCTCCGCCCCTATATGGTGAAAGCGGCGCTTCTCATAGATGCTTCGAAAGAGTGTTTTAAGCTCGAAAGGCTGCTTCAGGTTGATTTCTCTTTCTCTTTTGAGATGGCGGTAGCTTACCGCATGAAAAGTCCCCGCCTCGATTTTTGCGGCCACTTCACGGCTGAAATAGCCCGCCACCCTCTCGACCATCTCGGCAGCCGCCTTGTTCGTGAAGGTCAAAAGCAGAATATCCCGGGGATCTACACCCTTTGAGAGCAGATATCCGATCCGGCCTACGATCGTAGAGGTCTTTCCGGTTCCGGCCGAGGCGATTACGAGGTTGTGGCCGAAGGGGGCCGTTGCGGCTGCGAGCTGCTCTTCGTTCAGGCGTGATAGGGGCATATGTAGGGGTTTGACTCCATTTCAAGGCAGATCTTGCTAAGCGGCACCATCCGCAAGCCCTTTGCAGGCATTGAATCGGGCGAAATTATACCATGTATTCTCACCTGCCGGAATACCTTCGTATCTTACGCCCTCCCCTGTAGCACTCCTGGCATATTCCGAAGCGAAAGTTGGGCGGCAGGGGTTTCGCACATCTTTTGCAGGCTCTGGCGAATACACCTTTGCGCAAAGAGCGTTCTATGAACGAATTGAGTATCTCCCGTGCCCTCAATGCGTTCTGCGTATCCACGAAAGCTTCGGGGAAGCGGTACGAAAGCCAGAGGTATAGCGAAACCTCCTTGACCCTCTCTTCCGCATCGAAAAGCATGTCGGAGGTCTGTGCTGTCGGCGGTAGATCGTCGGGAATCGCAAACGGTATGGGCTCATCGCGCTCCAGCGCGATCAGGTATCGGTGAAAGACGCTCTCGAGGTAGGCCGACCCCAGGCTGAGGGGTGCGCACGAGAGGTGGTATTTGGCCTTCAGGTCGAGCCTGTAGAGATCGACCATTTTGGCGATTTCGAGCATATTTTCGATATTCGCCGCCACGAACGGGCCGTCGAAACGCATATTTTTAACAAAAAAGCCGAGAATCTCCGAAAGGCTCTGTGTCTCGACTATTTTTGCGATCAGCTCTATATGCTCGAAGTTGGCCATTACACGGTACGGGCCGCCTATCTGAGCCGACTCTTCGTCTATCAGCTCGGTTACGGTATTTAGTACAGGGCCGCTCAAAGCTCCCACATACCCCTCTTCGTGAAGACCGTAGCGCCCTGCCCGGCCCGCTATCTGGCGTATCTCCGAAGGTGTCAGCAGTCGTCGGCTCTGCCCGTCGAATTTCGAATCCCTTGCAAAGAGAATCGTCTTTATGGGGAGGTTCAGCCCCATCGCTATCGCATCGGTGGCCACGAGTATCTGCGACTCACCCTCCCTGAACCTCCTCGCCTCTTCCCGGCGCACTTCGGGGCTCAGATTGCCGTATACCACCGACACATCGTACCTGCCGCCGAGCTGCTCCTTGAGTGCAAGAACGTCCCTCCTGGAGAACGCCACGATAGCTGTGGAGGGTTCGAGCCTCTTCAAAGATGTTGGCCGGTGGTTGAGTATCAGGGGAGCCTTTCTCTCGAAACGCACCACCTCAAGCTCCTCATCGAGCCACTCGGCAAGCTCTTTGACAGCCTCGAGGACATCTTCACTTCCCGTCATTACGACGGTAGTTGCGGGTATTCCTATTATGGCGTTCGCCCACGCCCACCCCCTGTCGGGATCGTCTATCATCTGAACTTCGTCTATGACGCATACATCCACCTCTACCTGGAAGTTCGCCATCTCGATAGTCGAGCTCACATGCGCCGCCTCTTCATCTATAAGCTGCTCCTCCCCGGTAACCAAAGAGGCCTGAAGCCCCCATTTCAAAAGGGTCTCGTAACCCTCGAGCGCCAGCAGCCGAAGCGGCGCCAGGTAGTACCCGGTCTCCGCTTCTTTGAGCATCTTCATCGCGCTGTAGGTCTTCCCGCTGTTTGTCGGGCCTACATGGAATATGAGCTTTCGCCCCATCTCCCTTGCAAGCGGAAAGAGGTTTTTGAAGTCCCTTATCGTTCTGGCGAGCAGCTCCTCTCTCTGCTTCTTCAGTTTGAGGCCCTCTATTTTGCGTGCGAAGTGCCTGTTTATGTTCTTGAGAGTCTTGTAGGGAACCTCAAGGATCCCGTTCTGCTCTATCACACCGATAACGGCTTCGGCGATTATCGACTCCACCTGCGACGGCTCCATATCCAGGCCGTCCGCCTCTCCCAGCAGTGCATCCCTCAAGGCGTAGAGTTCGGCATCGAACTGCGCCTCGACTTCCGTTTTTCGGGTTTCGAAATCTTCGTCTATCCCAAGGGGCTCCGAGGCCCATACCGCCTGGTAGAGCCACCGCTTCTCGACCGTCAGCATAAGACGGTAGCCGACTCTCCACTCCTCATTGGAAAAGAGCACTTTAGTCTCGTCTCTAAACAGCCTGACGGAATCGGCCGTAAACTCCGGATGCGAAATATCGAAATCTTCGAGCAGAATATCGCACAAAAAACTTTCGGGAATCGGAACGGAGACAAAGTCGCAGCTCTCAGGCAGCCGCTTTATCGCCTGCACGACCTGCTCGCTCGTCAGGTAGCGGTTCGGACGGCCGGCCATGTCCAAAAAGGCCTCGATCTGCCTCCTTTTTCTCGAGACCGCCTCCGCTTTGCACTCATCGAGCTTGGAGACCAGCAGACTCTCCTCCCGGCGTACTATTTCAGCGTCATCGAAAGGCGGACACTCCAACTCGATTATCTTGTGGAACTTTTCGTCGAATATCGAAAACTCGAAAGAGTGGAAAAAGCGGAAGCTTCCATCTTCGTCGAATATGCCGTCGCAAGCCTCTTCGAGCCTGTTTCGTTTCTGCACGCTTCTGAGTTTGGCAAGAGCTTCGGCGATCCTCTTGGGGGTGATCTTTTTGAGTTTCGATTCGCCAAACTGCTCCCTTACTGCAACCGCCTCGGCGGGCGTATGCTCTATCTGCGCCAGTATCTCGTCTATCTTCCGCTCTCTAACCTCCGAGTTGGGAACACTCTTTTGGGGTCCGAAAGTGGTGTCGAGAGACTTTAGATACTCCGTGATCAGCGCTCTGTCCGCGGCATCCCCCGACGACCACAGGCGCCTGAAGGCCCGTACAAGATCGGCCTTGCTAAGGTGCTGCTCCTTCAGGGAGAGGATCATCGCCATCTCGATCAGGTTGTCCAGAGGCAGACGCTCTACCCCCTCGTCGAACCCCTCCCCGCCGAAGATCTTTCTGATGGTCTGATTATACTTTATGAGTTTTTTCTTCTTTTTTGCCATTTCGATGATCCGTCAAAGGCCAAAAAACCTTTTTCGCAACCATTCCTTTCGTAAGATTGAACCAAGTCCAAATCGAAATACAACAAAACATCCGCTCCATTCTGTCGGCAGCGATAGAGTCGGATGGTTCAGCTTTAGTCTACATACCTAAAAGTACGAAGCGGTTCCGGGCGAGAATGACGACTGCGTGTTTCGTTTCTATCTGGAGCCGGTACTATTTAGATTTCGGCCTAAACACCTCTATCACCTCTTCGTTCGCCACCATGTAGCGCCCGCCTACCAGGTCTATACAGTAGGGGACGGCCGGAAATACGGCATCAAGGCACTCCCTTATAGATTTCGGTTTGCCCGGAAGGTTTATTATGAGGCTCTTGGCGCATACACCCGCGCTCTGGCGGCTCAAGATCGCGGTCGGCACATATTTCAGACTCACCTGCCGCATCAACTCACCGAATCCCGGAAGCATCTTGTCGCAAACCGCCTCCGTAGCCTCGGGTGTGACGTCTCTGGGTGCCGGTCCGGTGCCTCCGGTGGTCACTATCAGGTCACACCGCTCCTGCGCAAGCTCCTTCAGTGCCGCCTCTATCTCCGGCTGCTCGTCCGGTATGCAGCGGTATAGAAACTCGATCTCGTTTAGAAGGTACTCTTTGAGCGTATCCATTATGGCGACACCCGATATATCTTCGTATATACCGGCACTCGCCCTGTCGCTTGCTGTGACGACTCCCACTCTTATCTTATCCACTCTTCCCTCCTCATCTCAAAATGTGGCCATACTCTTTGAAAAGATAGCTCTCGCCGAAATTTTTGAAAAAGCGGTGTGCCGCTTCGGCATCCACTATTTTGTCTTTCGCACCGAGATATGTCTCTATTTTGGTGCCTCTGCGTTGGATCCCGCGCAGCTTCTCGTCGGGCCACGGGTAGGTAAGAAGCTCCTCGAGCTCACTATCGTTTGCATCCGCAAGGTATCGGTCGAGCAGACACTTGTGTGCGGGATAGGCGGCATTTTCGAGAAACTTTTCGAGATAGGCCGATCGATCTTTCCTAAAGTAGATCATCTGTGTCTTTACGAATGCCCTGCCTCTTCCTACAAAATAGGCCGGTGAGAGCAGGATAAGCCTCTCGACCCTTTCGCAACCGCCGTAAACATGTTCCACCGCCTTTACGGCACCGTAGCTGAAACCGGCTACGACATACGGGTTCTCTTCGTACGGTGCGACGATCTCGTCGAAAAGCCCGGCCTCCCCGTCGAGGCCGAAACCGCTAAAATATCTCATTAAGCAGCTCTTTCACATCCTCCCTTGATACTGTCTCACGTCTTAAAATCTCGTCCGCCAGCCGCATTATCCCCTCTTCCGCCCTTGCCACGAAGCTCTCGACATCTGATTTGGCCTCCATCAGTATCTTCTCCTCTTCAGCCGCTGCAGCACCGAAACTCTCTACCATCGAGTAGAGCTCCACCATGTCACGGGCTATCAGCCTGGCCTCTTTCAGGTCGTTCGCCGCGTTGGTATAGTGCTCGTTGAAGTGCAGGTGCATCATCGCATCGCCCGCAAGATATACCTTTATCCTGTTCATCATGTCGGTTTTGGAGACAATCTCTTTCTCCGGCCTCTGGAAGTTGTCGCCCAGTAGCCCGATTTTGTCGAAGTCGACATCGAGCCAGTATGCCGTCACCGCTTTGGCCGCCTGATATGCCGACTGGATCCGCTTCTCCTCTTCGGAGTATGTGAGGATCTTTCTTTTCCCGAGAAGCACTTTGTCTTTAACGGCAAGAAAGTCCTCCTCCTCGATTATCTTCTTACCGCTTTTTAGAGCGTGAATCGCCGCCTCGTTAACCAGCGAAGAGAGTGCGGCACCGCTGAAGCCGACCGTCATCTGCGCTATCTCCTCCAGATCCAGATGGTACGGCTTGTTGGCCAGATATATCCTCAAGATAGATTTGCGCTCCTCCTTGTTCGGCAGCGAGACATATACCCGCCTGTCGAACCGCCCGGGCCTCAGCAGCGCATCGTCGAGCATCTCTATCTTGTTCGTGGCGGCAATCACAATCACCCCGCTGCTGTCTTCGAAACCGTCCATCTCGGTCAGAAGCTGGTTCAGCGTAGCCTCCCGCTCGTCGTTTCGCATCCCCCCGCGGGCCTTTCCCACGGCATCTATCTCGTCTATGAAGACTATCGCCGGAGCGGCCGCTTTGGCCCTCTTGAAAAGCTCTCTTACCCGCTTCGCACCCATTCCCACATATATCTGGACGAACGATGCGCCGCTCTGATAGAAAAAAGGCACTCCCGCTTCGCCGGCAACCGCTTTGGCTATCAGCGTCTTTCCCACCCCCGGGGGGCCTACCAGAAGTACGCCTCGCGGCATACGGATACCGAAATTGAGATATTTGCCGGGGTGTCTGAGAAAATCTATGATCTCCTCGAGCTCCTCTTTTACATCGTTTATTCCGGCGACATCCTTGAAGGTGATGTTCGAGACCATGGGCTTTATGTCGCTCGGTCTTTGGAGCTCGCTTGCAAACTGGATCTGCTCGCTGAGCTGCTGCTCTTTGAGCTCGCGGTTCTTTCTGGCCCATCTTAGAAGATAGGCCACCAAAAGTGCCAGAAAAGCTATCGTGATCAGATCGGCGAGGTATGGGTTAGGCTCCTTTACCGCCACCGGCGTCGTTTTGTAGAGCTCTTTCAGATCTATAGCCTCTTTGGGTACCCTGTAGCGCTCTTTGCCGCTTCTGAAATAGAGGTAGGCGCCCTCTATCTTCGCATCCTCTACCAGAGAGCTCTCTATAAGGCTCTGCGCCGTTTGGGCGTCTATCAGATGCGATCTGTCTCTAAAAAGGGCGAAAAGAAGAAGAGAGACAACAAGAAGAGCGGAAACGGCTATGATATATCTGTTTTTCTTAGAGACTTCCACGATTTCCTCCCTCAAGGGCTTCGAATTTTTCCAGCACTACCCACTCGCCCGTTATATCACGGCCGCACTCTATCTCTACCCTGTTGAAATATTGATCCAGACCGATGTACCGCCCATCTTTGACGCTCTCCACTAGAACCTCGAGCGGCCTCTTCAAAGAGCGCCTGAAGGCAAGGTTTTTCCTCTTTATCAGAGATGTCAGCTCCCTATGCCTCTCTTTGGCGATATTTCCTGGCACTACGGGCTTCATGACTGCGCTGGGCGTACCGTCTCTGCGTGAGTAGGTAAAGGCGTGTATATGGGTCAGAGGCAGAAGCTCCACCCGCTCTATCGCCTCTCTCCACTCCTCCTCTCCCTCACCGGGATGGCCTACGATAAAGTCGGTTCCTATCGCGTACCCGAGCCGGGAAATCTCTTCGAAAAGCTTTAGGTCGCCATCGAATCCGTTTCTGCGGTTCATCAGCTCCAGCATCCTGTCGGAAGTGTGCTGCAGAGCTATGTGCAGATGGCGCGACATCCACGGCTCACCCAGCAGCTCCCTGAACTCGGGTGTGATCTGCACAGGCTCCAGCGAACCTATCCTTATGCGCCTCACACCGCGTATTAGACTCATGCGCCTGAGAAGTCCCGCCAGGGTGCCGCCCCTCTCTTTTCCGTAGCTTCCCACGTTGGTACCGGTAAGGATGAACTCTCCGAAGCCGTTTGCGGCAAGCCGCCTCACCTGTTCAAGTATGAGCTCTTCGTCAAGGCTCCTTGCATTTCCGCGGACATAGGGAATTATGCAGTAGCTGCACCTGAAGTCGCACCCCTCCTGTATCTTGATGAAGGCGCGCGACTTTCCTACGAACTGCTCTACGACGGTGCTGTCGATATGCTCGAGATCTCCTATCTCGTAGAAGCGCTCGCCGCTCTCGATGAAGCTGCTGATCTTCTCTTTTTCGCTGTGGCCGAAGACACCGTCGACCTTTCCGCTCTCAAAGAGCGACTCCCCCTTCGTATGGGCTCCGCACCCGGTCAGAATAACTCTCGCATTTTCGTTTATGCGCCTCGCCTGGTTGATGTAGCCCCTTACGCCGCTGTCGGCACCGTTCGTTACGGTACATGAGTTCACGACGATGACATCGGCATCCTCTTCGCTTTGGGCCAGCTTGTAGCCGCCGAGCCTCGAGATCATCACCTGTGTATCGAACTGGTTCGTTCTGCATCCGAACGTTTTGAAAAATACCTTTTTCATACCGTAATCGTACTCTCTGTAAGATCCGGAAGAGTCGGTTTCTTTCTTGCGCGCTCGAGGTAGAGCTGCTGTGACGGGTAGGCTATGGCTATGTCGTCCTCCTCTTTTATCTGGTCGAGAATATCGGCCGAAATGGTACTCCTGAGCGTCAGAGTGGCATATGCGTTTGTCATGTACCATACGCTTATTCTTATGCCGTTCTCCTCTATGAACGAGTATACCCTCGGTTCGACGTTCGTGTTTTTGAGGCTGTACTTCGATCTCAGCTTGTTTAGCTGCTTGCGGGTTATATCGGTGTACCCTTTGGCATACTTCTTCGCGGTCTCCCTCGCTATATGCTGCGCCTTCTTGTGGTTGGAGTTGAATGTGATCGTGAAATCTATACCGTCCCAGACGGTCTTTAGTGTCGCATGGGTGTAGTTGGCTATCATATCGGTAAATATGTAGTTGTTGGGTATGAATATGATCCTGCCGGCACGACGGTTGTGCTTGTAGGTCGTCAACGTTATATCTTCGAGCATCGTAATGCGAAGAAGAGAGATATCGAGAACGTCACCCACATACATCTTGCCGTCTTTGTCGACCCTGATGCGGTCGCCCACATGTATGGAGCCGCCGAGCACTATGACTAGCCAGCCGAGCATACTCATAAACCAGTCCTTCATCGCGATAGCTATACCGGCGGAAGCGAAACCGAGTACCGTCACCAGGTACGAGACGTTCTCTATATAGGCGAAAAGAAGAATGATGATCGCAAGGAAAAAGAATGTGAAGTTGATGATCTTGTTCGCCATATAGAAGCGCTCGTTGTCGGTGATGGTGCGCTTTACGAGCCACTTGAATAGAAGGACGAAAAGAAGTATTATAAGCAGTGTGGCACCTATCGTTCCCGCCTTCTTCGCCTGCTGCATGATCTGATCGGTCAGACGCAGCCTGATCTCGTCCACCTTCTTCTTATAGACTATCAGGGCGGTACGGTGCAGGCTCAGGGCATCTTCGGCCTCCTCCACCTCTTTTTCGGTACGGGCAAGCTCCAGCGACGCCTCTTTGTCTTGAGGATCGAGCTCCAGAATATCTTTGAGCAGCACGACCTTACTGTTCAGCAGATCTATGAAGTTTTTAAGGGACTCAACCTCGTATTCGAACCTGTTCTGCTGCTCGTCGAGCTGTTTCAGAAAAGAGAAGGCGCTTATGATCGCTACCGGGTTCGTAACCGAGGGAGGCTCTTTGACCTCTTTGGGACGAATCATGGTTTTGAAGGGGTTCGAGCTGTAATCTTTAAGCAGGTCCAGCTGTTCGCGCAGCTTGAGCTTCTGCTCCTCGAGGTTGCGTATCGCGGTACGGTATCGTGACGGGCCTTTACGCTTGTAAGCCCTGATCTGCCGTTCGATCTTTTTTATCTTCTCTTCCATGTCGATATAGGCGAGGTGGTTGGCATAGACCTTCTGCCACACACTCTCCTGTTCGAGTTTCTGGTCTATCTTTTTCAGCGACTCTTTGAGCCTCTGAATCTCCATATCCTTCTGAACGAGGCTCGAATTCTGTTCCGCAGCGGCATCGGAGATGTTCGCTTCACCCTCTGCAAACGAAAGGGTCGCAAAGATTGCCAGAAGAAAGAGTAGAACCCTCGCTTTCAATCTTCCTTACCCCTTTCAAATCTCTTCAGCACCGATAGGACAAGCTCCCTATCGGGATTTTCGAGCATCCTGTAGCGCCCTATCTCTTCCGGTACGATGAAGGTGATCGTGTTGTCATGGCTCTTCTTGTCGAGAAAGAACTGCTCGTAAAAGCGCTCGGCGGACTCTACGGGGTAGTCCACCGGCAGTCCGTAGCGCTTCAGAAGCTCTTTGACGCGCATCGCCTCCTCTTTGCTGAAGGTACCCCACGATATAGCCAGCTCATTCGCCATCACCATACCTATGGCGACCGCCTCTCCGTGCAGGAGGTTTCCGTACCCGCTGAAGTTCTCTATCACGTGGGCGAAGGTGTGACCGTAGTTCAGAACGGCCCGCACGCCCTTCTCCTTCTCATCCTCCGCCACTACCTTCGCCTTCAGCTCCACCGAACGCCTTATAGCCTCCATCAGATCGGCTCTATCGTCGAGATCGTGCCCTTCGAGCCACTCGAAAAACTCCCTGTCGAACATGACCGCCATCTTTATTATCTCGGCGACACCGGCGGCAAACTCTCTTCTCGGAAGGGTCTTGAGCCAGTACGTATCTATATAGACCGCCCTCGGCTGGTGGAACGCCCCCACGAGGTTTTTCCCGTAACGGTTGTTTATGCCGGTCTTTCCCCCTACACTCGCGTCGACCTGTGAAAGAAGAGTCGTCGGTATCTGTATGAAGTCGATGCCTCGCTGGAAAATACCTGCGGCAAACCCGGTCATATCGCCTATGACACCTCCGCCGAAGGCGATGAGGGTCGATTTTCTGTCGAGCCGATGGTCGAAGAGTCTTTCGAGAACGAACTCTACGGTCTGCATCGTCTTATACTCTTCACCGTCCGGTATAACGACGATATAGAGCTCTTTCGCATCTATACGCTCCAGAAGCCTCTTCAGGTGCAGACCCGCTATCTTCGGGTTTGTGACTATCGCCGCTTTGGAATCGATCCTTATTCGCGGCATATCGTCTATCGTGATGGTATAGTCCCTGTCTGCCGACTTCGGTAGAGAGATGGGAATCTTCATTGTTTCAACACCTGTAAAAATTTTCTTATACTTTACTTAATACCTACTTTGAAACTGCTTACTTACTCACCGATGCTACGCAAACTCCGGGCCAAGCCCGCACTCTGGCAGGGCTTAGCGCCCCCGCGATCCCCTGATGCTTCGAAACCCGGAAGGCTACTCAATATCTACCGGGACGAAAAGCTGGGGGTTGTTCGAGAGCTTGAAGTATAGCTTTTCGGCATCCGCACTGAAATAGGAGAGAAGCGGACTCTGCAGAATCTTCCTTGTAAAAGGGAGAACCTGCAAAAAGCCATCTTCGTGCGAAAGCTCCCTTATCGGATTTCGCTTCTCCTGTCTCACTTCGAGATTTTTTGAGAAAATGTGCGATAGATTTTCGTAATGGTTTAGTATGAAACTCTTCTTCTCGAACTCCCCGTCGGGATCGTAGTCGAGAAGCTCTATATTCAGATCGAGCTGCGAAGCGACATCGAAAACGGTCGCGGATATGAACTCCATACTCTTCTCTTCCGAAAGGACAACCACAACTTTTTTCAGGCCGGTGATAGGATAGCTACTCATCTGCAAAACCGGTTTTCTGAGAGAGTAGAAGATAGTGCGGAACTCCCTCTCCCTGAAAAGATCCCTCCCGCAGATCAGCAGCCCGACATTGTGCTGCTTCATATCGTCGCCGATCAGCTCCGACGCCGTTTGCTGCCGATAGTCTATGAAGCAGTTTACGAGTTCGTTTTCCCTCTCCATCGACTTGATCTCTTCGAGCAGCTCTATATCCGTCGGGTTAGCCACCCGAACTATCAGCCTTCTGCCCTTGAATCTTTTGTGCAGATACTTCACCTGATCTATACAGGCCCTTATACATTCGCGTCCCTCCTTGATCATATCGAGGTATAGGTAGAGGTTCTCTCCAAATGGCGCCGGAAACTGCCCGAGCTCCTGCTTTATCGCCTTGAAAACCGACTCCAGAACGGATGGCTTTCCGACAAGCAGCAGCAGGTCGTTCGGCTTTATCATCAGAGAGGGCTTGGGAAGAACCAGTTTGTTGGAGCGGTACAGGGCAACAATACGCCACTGGTTCTGCTCTATCGTACCGATATGCCTGTAGACATACGCGCTTCCGAAAGGGACCAGTACCTCCATGATTTCGCCCTGCCCGAGCCCTACATTCTGGGCAATGACCGGGACGTTGGGCAAAAAGTCGTACATTCGGCTCGCGAGAATCTCGTTCGCGTTGATGTTTATCAGGTTCTCATCGTCGAACTCTATATCCCACCTGTTGAAAAAGGTTATTCGCGTATAGGGTCTGTCACGCCGTATATTCTGGTACGCCCCTTCGGCATCTACCCTGTTCTTCATTATGATGAAGATATCGTCGAACTCCCTTTTGATCAACATCGACAACTTTATATAGCTTGTCGGATCGAACTGGTAGCTTGTTATATTGGACGGCAGCCGAGCCGGAAGTATAGACCTCTCGAGCGTGACGACCGTATATTCGTTGGTGCTTATGAAGGTTTCGCTGATCCTGTGCAAAAAATGTTTTGCTACAATTCCATCAGCGAGAATCAAAATCTGTTTCATCGGTTCTCCACGCTCCGACGCCTACCTGGGGACCACGCCGCATAAACTGCCGCCGCGGTAGCTTGCGCCGGTTTTAAAAAATATTATACTGAGTAAAGTCAGTATTATATCCAATTTTAGGATCTTTTTTATGATTTTCAATATCGATGCGACCGACGGCCCGGCGAGGGCATGTACACTCAAAACAGCCCATTCGACGATAAAGACGCCCGTTTTCATGCCTGTAGGCACCAGTGCGACCGTCAAAGCCCTGGACACGACAGACTTGACGGAACACCTGAAAACGGAGATCATACTTGCCAACACCTACCACCTCTACCTCAAGCCGGGCGACACAACGGTAGCGGCCATGGGAAAGCTGCACGGCTTCACCGGATACGACCGCTCATTTCTTACCGACAGCGGCGGCTTCCAGGCCTTCAGCCTCAGCGAGACGAGCATGGCCGACGACAACGGCATACTATTCAGAAGCCACATCGACGGCTCCAAACACTACTTCACCCCGTCGAAGGTGCTCGACATCCAGTACAACCTCGGCAGCGACATCATGATGATACTCGACGACCTGGTCGCCCTGCCGGCAACGAAAGAGCGTCTGGCCCTTTCTGTAGATAGGACGACACGCTGGGCGGAAGAGTCCATAACGTATCACCGCTTCAAGCAGGAGCTCGGAGTCGGAACCGAACAGAACATATTCGCGATAATACAGGGGGGAACCGACAGGGAGTTCAGGAGGATCTCCGCGGAGGCGCTCTGCGAAATGGATTTCGACGGTTTTGCGATCGGTGGGCTCAGTGTCGGAGAAGAGAACTCCCTGATGTACGACACGGTGGAGTTCACCACACCTTTCATGCCGCACGAAAGACCCAGATACCTGATGGGGGTAGGTACCCCCGAAGATCTTGTGGAGAATATCCAGCGCGGAGTAGATATGTTCGACTGCGTGATGCCTACAAGAAACGCGAGAAACGGTACCCTCTTCACATCTTTCGGAAAGGTGAACATAAAATCGGCCCGCTACAAACGTGACGACAATCCGATCGACCCGGAGTGCGACTGCTACACCTGCCGCCGCTACACGAGGGCCTACCTGTGCCACCTCTACAGGGCGAAAGAGCTCACATACTTCAGACTGGCATCCATACACAACCTCCACTACTACCTTACGCTGGTCAAAAAGGCGAGGGAGGCGATCGTAGATGGCAGATTCGCCGAATTCAAAAGGGAGTTCTACCTCAAAAGGAGTTAGATCGTATCCTGAAGTTTCTATTAACTATAACTGTTTTAGAATAGTCTCTGTATGGGGTTTATACCGTTGAAACAGAAGGCGGAACTCATGAAAAGAGCACATATAGAGGATGCCGGAATCGTCGCGGCATTCGTCGCACTTACCGACATGGCGGCGATGATCCAATTTGTCGTCATAGAAATAGAGACTATTCGGCTCCATTACTTTATCCTGCCGAGCGCAGTCGGAGCACTATTCGGCACAGTTTTGATCTATACCCGCCGCTACTACAGGAGATCGAAAGAGGCCGAACGTTTCGAAAAGGCGGCAAAAACCGACTATCTTACCGGCACACTCAACAGATACGCCTTTTATACGCTGATAGAGAGCGAGATGGAGAGGGCCAAAAGGAAAGATAGAACCTTCTCCCTGGCTATGATGGATATAGACGACTTCAAAAAGATCAACGACAGATACGGCCACAGGATCGGTGATGAAGTTCTTGTGCTCTTTTGTGAACTTGTGAAGTCCGGCTTGCGTGCCACCGACCATCTGAACCGATGGGGCGGAGAGGAGTTCATGGCTCTTCTGCCGGAAACCACAATCGAGGAAGCGCTCTTTGTTACAGAGCGCATTCGCAAAAAGGTAAGCGAAAGCAGCTTCGGTCTCGATGAGCCGGTTACCGTCAGCATCGGAATAACACACTACGGCACCGACGATACGATAGAGACGATGATAGAGCGTGTAGACAATGCGCTATACGATGCCAAAAGGCTCGGTAAAAACAGGATAGAGAGACGATGAAGAGATGAAGATAAGCAAACTCGAGTTTTTTGCGCTGCTCATAGCCATCTTTGCGGGGCTGCACTTCTACAGTCAGCACAAGATGGAAGATATAACGGAGGGTGAAGAGTACTTTTTCGAAACCTTTTACGACAGGCAGAACCCCCCGACAATAGTGGCTTTCGGCGACAGCCTGACCTACGGGACCGGTGCCAGATCCGCGGGAGAAGATATGAGCTACCCGGCACAGCTCTCGAAGATGCTGGGCCTGAACGTGATCAACGAAGGTCTCCCGGGCGAGACGGCCGAAAGAGGGTACGGCCGCCTCGTGAAGGTTCTGAAGAGATACAACCCCGACATCCTGATCCTATGTGAGGGCGGAAACGACATGCTGCGTTCAAGAAAGCCGGCCCTTATAAAAAATGATCTCGAAAAGATGATAGAAGCCGCGACAGAGAGCGGCTCCAAAGTCATTCTGCTCGGAGTACCGGAGCCGCATCAACTCTTTTTGCGCGATGCCGACCTCTACAGTGAACTGGCCGACGAGAGAGGAGTGCTCTACCTGCCGGAGACATTTTCAGAGGTCCTCTCGGACGACTCCCTCACAAAAGACCCTATCCACCCGAACGCGAAGGGTTACGCTATAATCGCAAAAAAGATCTATGAAGCCATAAAGGAGACTCTATGAAGCTGGGAGTCAACATCGACCACATCGCGGTATTGAGGGAGGCCAGGAGAATAAACGATCCCGATCCTATCGAGGCTCTCGGCATACTCAGATCGGCCGGTGCGGACCAGGTCACCATTCACCTGCGGGAAGATAGAAGGCACATAAACGACGAAGATGCGAAAAGGATCGTACAGATAAGCCGTTTGCCGGTCAATCTCGAGTGCTCTACAGACAGCAGGATAATCGATATAGTCTGCGCTCTAAAACCCCATAGAGCGACACTTGTTCCGGAAAAGAGGGAAGAGGTGACGACGGAAGGCGGTCTTGATATTTTTAGATATGAAGATAGGATCGCCGCAGCTATAGAGAAGCTGCATGCCCACGAAATCGAAGTTTCGCTCTTTATCGACCCCGATCTGGAGAGTGTAACGAGATCGGATGCGCTCGGCGCGGAGTGGATAGAACTCCATACAGGCAGATATGCAAATATTTTCGCCATGCTCTACTCCGGACTGCAAAACACCCCGCACTCGATTAAAGAGCTGGAGCTGCCCAGACATACGCTCCTGACAGAGCTGAACGAGACTCTATCCACCCTTTCGGCAGTAGCGGCTCATGCCGCCTCTATGGGCCTGAAGGTTGCTGCCGGACACGGTTTGAACTACCAAAACGTAAGAGAAGTTGCAGAAATAGAGGCGGTAGAGGAGCTCAATATAGGCCAGAGCATCATAGCCAGGAGCATATTTACCGGTCTTGAAAAAGCGGTCGTACAGATGAAAGAGCTGCTTGGATGAAGCCGAAAATCGCCGTCAGCATAGGCGATCCTAACGGAATAGGTCCGGAGATAGCACTCAGAGCGCACAACAAGATCAGCTCATTTTGCACACCTGTATACTTTGCCGGATTCGACCTTCTGAATGCGGCGGCCCGGAGGCTGAAGATGGAGGTTCCGGAAAAGATGATCCACCGCTCGCCCGCGGCCGCACCGGAAATCAGACCCGGGATCGCCGCCGCCGAAAGCGGAGCCTACAGCTTCGCATCTTTCAAAAAGGGTGTAGAGAGCGTAAAATCGGGAGAGTGTGACGCGATAGTCACCCTTCCCGTAAACAAAGAGGCTTGGATGCACTCCGGCATACCCTACAAAGGCCATACCGATTTTCTTAGAGACCTTTTCAAAAGAGACGCCATCATGATGCTCGGCTGCAAAAGACTCTATGTGGCACTCTTTACGGAGCATACCCCCCTCAAAGATGTGCCAAAAAGGATAGAAAAGGGGGCTCTGGTACGTTTTTTGACCGATCTGCAAAGAGAGGTCGATGCCGAAAATATCGGAGTTCTGGGGCTGAATCCCCATGCTGGAGACCACGGCGTTTTAGGCAGCGAAGAGAGAATAATAGAAGAGGCCATAGAAGAGGCGAACTCATGTTTTACAAAAAGCGGGACACACCCGATCTTCGAAGGTCCTCTGGTGCCGGACACAGCCTTCACGCCCGCATCGCGCGAACGATACAGGTATCTTGTAGCCATGTACCACGACCAGGGGCTCGCCCCCCTCAAAGCTCTTTATTTCGAAGAGAGCATAAACATAAGCCTCAATCTTCCTATCGTCAGAACTTCCGTCGACCACGGAACGGCCTACGACATAGCCTACATGCCGAACCGCTCCGTTTCACTCAAAAGCTACATAGAAGCGGCCGCCGCTGCCGTGGAGCTGGCCGCGAAGAGATCTCAGCGCTCGTAGATACCCATCAACCCGGCACCGGAAATCAGATGCCCATCCATTGCACTCAAAAGCTCGTGCTTGCTCAAGCCAGCTTCAAGATCGAATGGCATATCGACCGCATAGAGCTTGAACATATAGCGGTGTGCACCTCCCGGCGGGCACGGGCCTCCGTAGCCTATTTTGCCGAAGCTGTTGACCCCCTGTCTTATACCTTCCGAAAGATAGGGCTCGTTAGGTACAGCTTCGGGCAGCACTCCGGGCATAGGGGGTATGTTGTATACGATCCAGTGTACGAAAGTACCGCCGGGAGCATCAGGATCGTCCATTATCAGTGCAAGCGACTGCGCCTCTTCGGGTATGTCGTCAAACTCGAGGGGGATCGATACATCTTCCCCGTCACATGTGTACTTCGGGGGAATATACCCGCCGTCTTCGAATGCGGAACTAGAAAGCCTCATCTCTCACCTCCTTGACCAAACGGGCTCTACACACTCCTTGCAGCCGGGTTCGCCAGAAGGCGGTTTAGAGGAATGGGCTTTCCGCTCTTCTCGTCGAGCCCGTATTTTCCTGTTTTTATTCTCCTCAACGCATCATTCACATCTCTCAACTCGAGCATCAAAATTCGCAGGATCTCCATGTCACGGTCGTTCTCGATCTTGAGCTCTGCAAGATCTTCTATATCGTCTATCTCGTCCTCCGCCGCTATAGCGGCCAGCTCGTCGTTGATCTCACCGATATTTTTCAAGATCCTCTCTTTCTCCTCTTCGAGCCTCTTTTTGAAATAGTCGAGATTCAGATTTGCCATCTCCCATCCTTTTTTGATGTTATTTACTGATGTTACGCAAATTCCGGGCAGAGCCCGTAATTTGGCAGGGCCTGGCCGGCCCTACAACCCCCTAAAGCTACGAAATCCAAGATTTCGAGATGACTTTACGCTTTCTGCGTAAAATCGGTTATTCAAACTCCGGGCAGAGCCCGCAATTCGGAAGGGCCTGGATATGGCCCTGCGCCCCCACTTCAGTTTAGCCGCTTTTAGCTTTCGATATGTATAGATTATATCACTTTTAGCTTGATTGGAGTAATCTATAATCGATATTGTACAGGAGATTGAAAATGTATCTATATACATCGGAGTCCGTTTCGGCCGGACATCCTGACAAGTGCGCCGATATCATCGCCGATACCATCGTCGACAGGCTGCTGCAGCTCGACCCTGCATCGAGGGTGGCGACGGAGGTTTTTATTAGCGGTAGAGATATAATAATATGGGTGAGGTAGAAACCTCCGCCCCGATAAGCGAAGGTTTCTACCGTCTCTGCGCGATGGACGCACTTTTTAAGGTCGGCTATCCCGAGAGGGAATTATGATAGGTTTCGCCACCGACGAAACACCGGCACTCATGTCGGCCGCACTCTACTTAAGAGACACTCTCTACCGTTTCGCACTCGAAAACGACACCGAGTACGGTATCGATATAAAGACTCAGGTCACTGTCGATTACAAAACGAAAGATCACTTCGACTCCAACCGCCCTGCGGTAATAAAAGAGATAGTGGCCGCGACCGATGTAGAGATATCCGAAAAGCTCGCCTCTCTTTTTCCACTTACACCCGGCTGGATAACGGAGAAGTTCGGACTCTACTGACCTTCTTCGAAGCGCTTTCTATATGCCTATGTAGCCGCACGGGGAGAGGTAGGATACGATGACTACCCGTGGGAAAAGCTCGACATGGTGGATCTGTTCAAAACTCTTGTCTGAAAGCCGCTCTGTTGCTATGCAGATTCCGTTCATAACCCGGCAGGCGCTCCTGCCGCCCCAACTTCATTGCATCGGAAAGTTTCGCGACGGTACCACACCTTTCGCTCAACTCCAGACACCTTCGAGACGGTATCCGCAATAGGGGCAGACGCCGTCGCTTTTCAAGCGGTTGGTTACATGCCGGCCGATGGTACCGCGCCGCTCTATGACCGGCTTGGTGCAGGATGGACAGTAGGTGGACTCATGCTCCTTGTCGTCGATGTTTCCGATATATACATATTTCAACCCCTCCTCCTTTCCGATCTCGTAAGCACGCCTCAAAGTCGCTGCAGGAGTCGGAGGAACGTCGGTCATCTTGTACATCGGATAAAACGCGCTTATATGCCACGGCATCGCGGGGTCGAGATCGGCCTGAAATCTGGCTATTCCTCTTATCTCTTCGTCGGAATCGTTGTGACCGGGAATGAGCAGCGTCGTCGTTTCGATCCATATCCCCTTTTTATGGGCATACTTTATCGTATCGAGCACAGGCTTTAGTCTCGCCCCGCAGATCTCTTTATAAAACGAATCGGTAAATCCTTTGATGTCAATATTCATACCGTCGAGGTACGGGGCCAGTGTCTCTATCGCTTTATGGGTCTCATAACCGCTGGTCACATAGATGTTTTTCAGACCGGATTCGTGCGCAAGTTTGGCCGTATCGAAAGTATATTCAAAGAAGACAACAGGCTCGTTGTAGGTGTAGGCTATCGATGCACACCCATACTCTTTGGCCATCTCAACGATCTGCTTCGGGGATAGATCACGGCCGAAAATCCTGTGCCCGTGCTCTTTTGGATACTGTGAAATGTCGAAATTCTGGCAGAATTTACAGGAGAAGTTACATCCTACGGTGCCGAACGAGAACGATTTGGTTCCGGGTTGAAAGTGGAACATAGGCTTCTTCTCTACATGATCGACATTGACTGCGGCTGCAAGCCCGTATACCAGCAGCTTCAGCTCCCCGTTTTCGACCTTTCTGACCCCGCATACTCCATACTCACCTTCACAAAGCCTGCATCTCTGACTGCAGGCTTCACAAAGAACTCTACCATCATCCAGTTTTTTGGACAGCCAGGCGGGTGCAGACATCTTTTTGCCCTCCTCTTTCTCGATAGCCCGAATGTGAAGATCGATGGGCCGATGTTATATTTTACCTCTTTTTTGAAAAAAGTCGGCTCAAGCACTCTTTTTTGAAACATAACGGCGGAACTCTTTTGGCGTATTCGTCGTAAGAGGATCCGAATTTTCTCCTGCACTCCCGCTCTTCGAGCGTCAAGACCATAACGATTATAAATACCATCTCAAGAGGGGCCAGTATGAGTATGAAAAAGGGGGAGCCTATCATAAGAGCCAGGGCCATTGGGACGAGTGTGAGCCCAAAGAGCATCGGATGGCGCATATGCGCGTAGATCCCTGTGGTCACAAGAGTGTCCGTTTCGAGCCTCGGCGTAGAAGAGCCCACTCTCCCCTTTTTTGCAAGCTCCCTCCCGCCCGCAGCAGCGGCACGAAAAGCCAAAAGCATCAAAAAGAGGCCAAAAGGCAGCGTAAGAATGTGGTATATCGGGTTGAAAAAGAGCTCTCTGAAATATTGAAGATCGAAATAGATACTTGCGGCGGAGCCGCCGACAAGCAGCACACACCAGATCAGAATCCTGACGACGACGGAGGCGGAGGTAGCGATACCCTACTCCACCGTCACGCTTTTTGCGAGGTTTCTGGGCATATCCACATCGTTTCCGAGGCGAACCGCGATCTCCATCGAAAGTAGCTGTTCGACGATCATCATTTCGAAAAATTCGAGCATCGGATGTTTGTGCGGATGCGTAAGAATGAAGTCGTCGGCCAGATCGAACATCTCCGGCGATATCGAAAGTATCGTGGAATCCCTGGCGCTGAGCTCTTCGACATTGCTTTTGGTCTTGTCGTAAAGCAGGGTTTTGGGCATGAGCGCTATCGTAAATAGTTCCGCATCGGCAAGTGCTATCGGGCCGTGCTTCATCTCTCCCGCCGGGTACCCTTCCGCATGGAGGTAGCTGATCTCTTTCAGCTTCAATGCACCCTCGAGTGCGAGCGGATAGAAGATATCACGACCTATGAAGAAGAATCCGTGACCGTGCAGGTAGCGCTTGGAGAGGCGTTTGCACTTCTCGTGCACCTCGAGTGACTTCTGCAGCACTTTTGGAACGTAGCTCATGAATCTCAGCTCGTCCTTTATCGCCTCACGCTCCATGCTTCGGCGCCTCTTGGCGAAATAGAGCGAAAGCATCCACAGCACCATCACCTGTGTGGCGAAAGCCTTCGTGCTGGCGACCCCCTTCTCTATGCCCGCGCGTGTAAGTATGGTCGCATCCGCCATCCTTACGATCGACGAGTTGTCGACATTGCATACTGCAAGTGTCTTGAGCCCGGCCTCTTTAGCCATCCTGAGCGCTTCGAGCGTATCCGCCGTCTCTCCGCTCTGGCTTATAACTATAAAGAGCGTATCGTCGGTCAGAAGGGGCTCTTTGTACCTGAATTCGCTCGCTATCTCCACATTCACCGGGATCTTGGAGAGCCTCTCGAAAAGGTAGCTCGCCGTCAGGGCCGCATGGTAGCTCGTCCCGCACGCGCATATCTTTATTCTCGTTATGCCGTCGACGAACTCGTCGTCTATCTCTTCGAAAACGATATCCTCATCGAGCACCCTGCCGATCATCGTATCGCTCATCACTTCGTACTGCTCGTAGATCTCCTTCTCCATAAAGAAGCGGAAGCCGCCCTTCTGCGCAGTCATCTTGTCGCCCTGCAGCGGAACGAAAGAGAGTGGCTCCGGCTCGGTATACAGAGTCTCGGAGGTTACGAAACCCACTGTACCGTCCTCCATATATGCCGCCTCGTCGGCTTCACCTATCAAGGGGGCGTCCGAAGAGGCGAAAAATATCTCTCCGCTGCCGCTTCTGCCTATTATCATAGGAGAGCCCTTTCTGGCGAAGAAGATCGTACCGGGAGCCTTCTGGGTTATCAGCAGAACTGCATACGCACCGTCGAGCTGATCTATGGTCGCCTTGAACGCCTCAAAGAGGTCATCGCGGCACTCGGCCTCGATCTCGAAGAGGTGCACGATCACTTCGGTATCCGTCTGGCTCAAAAAGGTTACACCCCTCTCTTCGAGCATCTCCTTTATCTCACGATAGTTCTCTATAATTCCGTTATGTACCACATAACTGTACTCTCCCATATGCGGATGGGCGTTCAGCTCAGTGGGTTTGCCGTGAGTCGCCCAGCGCGTATGGCCTATGCCTATACCGGATCCGTTCGTGGCGAAATCTTTGGTCTTCTCTTCGAGATTGGAGAGCTTGCCGACCGCTTTGAAAGACTCTATGCGCCCGTCCAGCATCACGGCGATACCGGCGGAGTCGTACCCCCTGTATTCCAGTTCACGAAGCCCCTCTATCAGTCTGCTCTTGATCTCTCTCTTTCCGATATATCCGACAATCCCACACATAAAATCTCCTATTTTCCCAGACAAAACTCACCGAACATTTTATCCATAATATCATTAAAATCGACTGGTTTGGATATGGAGCTTATAGCCGTTATCGCTTCGGTCAGGTAAAAAGAGAAAATCTCGAGCTCTCCGTTCAAGAGAGGCTCTTTGGCGCTCTTTACGGCATCTTTCGTACGTTTCAGCGCCTCTATTTGGCGCGCGGAAACAAGCAGTAGTTCGTCTCCCTGAGCCATTTTCGAGAGCCTCTCCCCGAGAGCCTTCAAAATCAGCTCCGCCCTCTTCTCCTTATCTAATCGAAGCGGAGAGAATCTCTCCAGCTTCGAAATATCGAGCTTTTGAGGGAGGTCGCTCTTGCTCAGGGCCGTAATGATCTCTTTTTCCTCTTCGTACCGCTCCAGAAGTGAAAGTATCCGCTCATCCTCCTCGTCCCAAGGCTCACTCGAGTCGAAAAGCGCGATTACGATCTCGCTCTGCTCTACAGCCGCAACGGAGCGCTCTATGCCGATCTTTTCTATGGTATCCGCGGAGTGGCGTATGCCGGCGGTGTCGACTATGCGTACGAGGTGGCTGCCTACCCTGATCTGCTCTTCGATCGTATCTCGCGTGGTACCCGCTATGGAGCTCACGATCGCCCGCTCGTAGTTTAGTATCGCATTGAGCAGAGAGCTCTTGCCTACATTCGGCTTTCCCACTATGGCGACCTTGAAACCCTCTATCAAACCTCTGCGTCTTTCGCTCGAAGAGACTATTCTGTCCATTCTCCGCTCGAGCTCTTCAAGCTGGTGCAATATGTTGTCCACAAGATCTTCCGGCAGATCCTCTTCGGCGTAGTCTATGGTCACTTCCGCAAACGCGACCGCACGCAGGAGCCTCTCTCTCGCATCTTCCACGAACTCTCTCAGCTCGCCCTTCATCTGCCGCGCAAGAATCTTGGCCGCATCCGCGCTTTTGGCCTCTATCAGCTTGGCTATCGCTTCTGCTTCGGTCAGGTCTATTCTGCCGCCGATAAACGCACGCTTCGTAAACTCTCCGGGCTCAGCCGGCCGCGCACCCGCCTCGAATACCGCATCGAGAATCTTTTCGGCAACGACCGTACCGCCGTGACACTGAAACTCGACGACATCTTCAGTCGTGAAACTGCGGGGAGCTTTGAAGTAGATGACAATCGCTTCGTCGATGATTTCGCCATCTTTGTCGTAGAGATCGGCAAGTGTGGCGTATCTGGGGGTAAAGGAGGATCTTTTCGTCAACTTTTTCGCTATATCGAGTGCTCTATCTCCGCTGACACGTACAATCGCTACCGAACCTATCCCGCCGGCGGTAGCGACGGCGGCTATCGTATCATTCACCTTCTCTCCATGAATTCGTTGACGATAACGTAGCGTCCCCCCTCTTTGTTTGTGCGTACCGCGACATACTTTTGCGGGTATCTCTCTCTAAGCTTCTGAAGCGCGATCTGCACGAGGATACCGTCGAGCACCTTGGTCTGAGCGCGCCCTTCGGACTCTATCCGCTCTATGACGGGCTGTAGGTAGCTCTCCATCATAGCCTCCTGGTTCTGTAGAAACTCTGCGATTTCGAGCCTTATTTTGTATCCGTACCTGCCGTGTATCCAGTTGTAGAGAAGATATGCCATCGCTTTGTAGCGGTACCCCTCTTTCCCTATCAAAAGAGCGGCATCCTCGCCCTTGAATTCTATCTGAAGTGTCTCGTCATCGAGGGCAAAAACCCGTATCGGCTCTATCTTGAAGCAGGCGGAAGAGAATAGCCTGTTTATCTCACTCTCGACCTCTGAAACGACAGAGTGTATATCGATCGTATCGTCGTAGAAGTTGTCGAAAATATCTTTGTTAGAGTAGCTTTTGCGCTCTCTGTTCTCCTCTTTCAAAGCACTACCGGATGCCGGCTCCTCCGGCCGCGCCTCTACTCTTCTCTCTTCGCTCGCGGACTGCTCGGCTTTCCGGGGCTTCGGCTCGCCCCTGCCCTCTCTTTTGTCCTCCTGCCTCTTTTTTGGCGCTTTCCGTTTTTTAGCCTCTGCGGTCTCTTTTGTGCCGCTCCCGCTCCCAACCTCTTTTTGTACCTCTAAACCCGATTTGCGCAGTGCGACAATAACGGCATTTTTGCGTCCGAAACCCAAAAATCCCCTGGAAGGGTTCTGGACAACCTGTATATCCAGTTCGGTCACGGAGCATGAAAACTCTTTGGCCGCGGCCGCATAGGCCTCTTCCAGTGTCCGGGCTTCGAACTTTTTCATTATTCGGCCTTTTTGTTCTTTTCGAGCATCTTGTTGATCAGCAGCTGCTGGGCGATCGAGAAGATGTTGTTTGTAAGCCAGTAAAGAACCAGTCCCGCCGGGAAAGTGACGAAGAAGAATGTAAAGATAACCGGCAGCCATTTGAATATCTTCTCCTGCATCGGGTCGGTGAAGTTGTTCGGAGTCACCATCTGGTGAGCCCACATCGAAGCACCCATCAGTATAGGCAGTACATAGTAGGGGTCCATCACCGAAAGGTCGTCGATCCACAATATCCACTCGGCGCCTTTGAGCTCTATCGCGTTGAGCAGAACCCGGTATATCGCGAAAAAGACCGGTATCTGCAGCAGCATAGGCAGACATCCGCCCAGAGGATTGGCCTTGTGCTTCTTGTACAGCTCCATCATGTGGGCGTTCATCTTCTGCGGATCGCCCTTGTATTTGGCCTGAATCTCCTTGATCTTGGGGGCAAGCTCCTTCAGCTTGTACATAGAGACCATACCCTTGTACGTCAAGGGGTATAGGATGATACGGATCAGGAATGTAAGGGCTACGATCGTCCAGCCCCAGTTGGGGATATAACCGTGAAGCCATAACAGCACCTTGAACATCGGTGCGGCTATGAACGTGAACCATCCGAACTCTATGATCTTTGTAAGTTCGGGATGGATGGCTTGGAGTATCTTGTGCTCTTTGGGCCCGATGTAGCCGTGTATCACCCTTCCGCTCTCGCCGTTGATGAAAAGAACGGGATTCTCTTCGGCATCTTTGTTCACCACGACATTCAGACCTTTGTCGAAGTCGTAAAAGGCCGTAGCGTAGTAGCGGTCAAACGCCACAGCTATGCGCGCCTTCCGGAACGCCTCCGTACCTTTGGCGTCTCCGTCTTCGATAATCGTGAGCGTTCCGTCAGCCTCTTCTACCATCGCACCGTGAACGGTATAGCCGTCCACTCTGAGGTCCGGCCTCACACCGGGTGAGATATAAAAAGGTCTCGGTTCGCTGAGCCTGACCGTAGCCTCATAGTGGTGATCCGGAAATATATCGATCTCTTTTTCGACTATAAAACCGTCGAGATCCTGCCTGAACGTAAGCCTCTTTTTAGAGCCGTTCAACTCTACCGAAGAGACCGATACCGTATACGGCGTTTTGAAGGCGAGTTCGTTCAGTGCCGGGTCGCTGAAACGAATCTCGAGAGGCTTCGGTATTTTGGGAGTGTTGAAGAGTTTGAGCTCCTCACCCTCTTCGTCCCTGTACTGCCTGTCTTTCAGGTAGACCTGGCTTATGCGTCCGAGAGCATCGAACTCCATTGTCATGTTCGACGTCTCTACGGTCGCAATGACCCTCTCCAGGCCGCCTTCACTTACCGGGGCGGCCTCCCTTTTTTCAATATGCTGCGAAGCGTCGGCCGCAGGTGCGGCAGGTGCCGCGGTGGAGGGTGTGCTGCTCACTGCATCACGACCCGTCACCTGTGTACTGCTGTTGGCGTCAAAGGTGCGGGGAGACACTTTCGGCATAAAGAGGTAGTCGTAACCTATAAAGACGATGAGGGAGAGTACAGTCGCTACGATGACCCTCATCTGTGTACTCATATTGTCTATCACGAACGGCCTTTCGAAAAGATATTTTTTATAACGTTCCATCTCTTTTTGCGACTATCCGGCACATACCAGTATCTTACGGTACATGGACGGTCACAAAACCTTGCGTCTTTGGATGGATTGGCTGAGATCTTGGGGTAGTCGATCCCGCCGACGAAGAGCTGGTTGCAGCGAAGAATCCTGAGAATCGACATAAAGAGTGCTTTGAAAAGGTTGGGGTTCGTTTCGAGCTGCCACTTGGCATACTCTGAACAGGTCGGGTAGTAGCGGCAGCTTCCGTAACCCAATAGCGTAAAGAATCTCTGGTAGACCTTCAAAAAACCCGATAATACGCTTCTGATCATTTCGTTTGCCCAATTTTCAATCGTTTTACAGCCCGCCTGAAGGCCTTTTCGAGTTCACCGAACGGAACTTCGAGAACCGGCTGTTTAGCCACCAGCACGTAGTCGCCCTCGGCCAGCATCGGAGCCATCTTTATAAAAAGTGCCCGGAGCCTCCTTTTGGCCCTGGCCCTTTTGACGGCGTTGCCGATCTTTTTACTGGCCACGAAACCGACCCTGCAGCCACCCCTGCGCGGTACCGCAAAGAGTACAAAAGCGGGGTCGTGCCAGCGCTTGCCGGCCTTGTAGACCCTGTCGAAATCGGCGGTACGCTTGAGGGATTCGAAGTGTATCAGACCGCCAATCGCTTACGGCCTTTTGCACGGCGTGCATTGATTATTTTGCGTCCGTTTTTCGTCTTCATTCGGGTACGGAAACCGTGTGTCCTCTTGCGTGGAGTGTTATGCGGTTGATAGGTTCGTTTCATCTATCTGTCCTTATGGTTTTGGATTTAAGCCTGATATTTTAATTAAATTTCGCTTAACGGCAGTTTAGGGTTGCCTCGTAGGGTAGAGCCGTGGCGGTCGAAAAGAGCCCCTGTCGAACTGAGTTTACCCGATCGAAATGAAACGAAAAGCCCGGCCGGCTTCCGCCAGACTCGTTCGGGCACCGCCCGCGGCGGTTACGGCCGACCTGTTCGTTCTACTCTATTCCGGTTTGTAACCGCAGATACTCTCATCGATATCGAACCTGAAAAGCTCCCGCTTGGTTGGAGCCGAAACATACCTGTATGAGATAGTTATGCCGCTTTGCAAAAAGCGGCGCGATGTCGCACAGACTCCGGCAGTTACGTTTCTTTTCATACGATCGGCACCCTCTCTTATCAGGGTCTCGTCACTTTTGGGAGCCGCATCTATCTCGAAGGTGTATGCCAGGGTCTGACCCTCCGCGGAGATCGCGACAAGCTCTGTGAACCTGTCCACTCTTTTGGGAAGCTCTCTGGAGAGCTCTTCGGCTGCCGCCTTCACCACGTTTCTGTTCTGTATCTCTATCTTTTCGGCCATATCGCCGGCGCCGAAAGCGGCGGTAAGCGAAAATATCAGTATCAGAAGGTAAATTTTTCCCATTTTTCTCTTCCCAATAAATTTTGACCGATTATATCATACCCTCAACCCGATTTTACCTCCGGTACGGCTTCACTCTTCACCCCCTTGCAAAATCGAAATCGACGGCGATCGGCTTTTCGGTCCCTTTTCGCAAAATTTCGACTTCTATATCGCACCGTAGCTGAGGAGCTCCCCGCTCATGGGTTGCAGACTCTTTTCAACTCCCCTCATTCCTACGGACGAAACCGTAGCTTTCACCCTCGCGTCACAGATACGCTCGCCGCTTTCTGCATCGAATAGAGCGACAAGAATATGGCAGCTATCATCACCTTTGGCTCCGCCGTGCATATTTTTCTCATCCTCTTTGATGGGTTTGGAAGGTATTACCCCCAGGTATACGCTCATGCCGTCGACTCTCTTGTGCCACCGTGAATCTCCTGCGGCCGCGACTCCCGCAGCCAGCAGAAGTGCCAGAAACAGTTTCATACCGGAACAACGCATATTGCCCTCCTTTTGCATATTCCGACCGCCTCCCGCATATATACGAACCGGGGCATCGGTATTTCATGTTAGCACGATAGCATGTACTTTTTGTGCAAGCCGGCAGGTCAACAGAGAGTGAGACTCACTCTTTAAAGTCGACGGGAGATATTCGGGGGCTGGAGTCTCTCATAAGCAGAAGCGGCTCACTAAAAGGTGCAAGCCGTTCGATAAAGTCGACTATCGAAAGTACCGGGGTTGCATAGAAAAATTTGAGATGGTGGTCGAACTGCCACAACTTGTCCGCGTATACCAGAACGTTGTGGGGAGTGTCCCCTATACCGTCACCGTCCATGTCGAAACCCATATATCTGTCCCAGTAGTTCAGCGATATATCGTTGTCGTAACTCTTCGTATGGCGAATATTTTTTACCACATCCGTAAGATTGTCGGTAATGTTATTGTTTCTGATGGTGTTGTTCTTTATGATGGCATGGAAGTGAAAGGCTTCGTTGTTCAGGGATATTCTGTTGTACTCTATGTATCGCTTCATGCCGCGTTCGGCCGGTGAAGTGTCGATGTAGAATGCCTGGGCGTGCCTCATGATAGTGTTGTGAAATATCTCGTGTCTGCCTCCGCGCCGGATCACGATTCCGACACCGGTAGCCAAGCGTGTCTTGACGATCGAGTTGCCGGTAATTTTCGTATCTTTGGAACCGCTGCTCAAGATGCCGACATAGTTGGAGACTATCTCGTTTCCGATCACGGATGTATCTTCGCACATCTGCAGATAGACGCCGTAACGGCTGTCTGTTATCTTGTTTGACTCGATAACATTGTGGTCCGAGCGCATCAGTGATAGATCTCTGCTTCCGGTGATTCTGTTTCGCTCAATTATATTGGCGTCCGACAGCCAGAGTCTGACGGCGTCACCCCTGTTGTCCACGACATCCTCTCTGTATGAGGAGATATTGTTCTCCCTGATTGCACAGCTGTCGCTTCGAGAGAGAATGATTCCAAAAAGTGTGTTCGCTATCGAACACCCTTCGACTCTTACACGCTCGGCACCGCCCACAAAGATCGCCGCATCGAGAGAGTGGCGCTGTTTCCCGCTGTTTCGTATGGCAATATCTTTTACGGTCACATCGGACGATAGAACGGTTATCACCGTACCGCTTCCGTTTCCGTCTATTACGCTCAACGATCCCATGCCCTTTAGAATCAGCGGCTTTCTTATCGTTACGGGGCCGTAAAATCTTCCGGCAGGAAGCTCTATGGTTGATCCGGCAGGCGCATTGTCTATGACATCCTGCAGACTCCCTGCACCCATAGCGGTCTGCGGCAAAACGGCCAGAAGCATACAGAGGCAGAAAAAGAGTCGCGCGGTTATATTTTCAAAATTCCCGGGTCTGTTCGAAATGGAAAGCATAACGGTATGATACTCGATTCCCCCTCAAAATTTCCTGCACTGACGATTTTCATTATCGAAATAACCTATTAAGCCGAATCCCCTATCCGGTGTAATTGTAGAGCATATTCCGTTTTCGTTTGTAAAATGCGTATATCGGGAGTAGAAGCAGAGGCCGCCTCAAGGCGGCCGTGGAGAGATGGTTTATCTGTTTATATGAGCTACGATTTCGCCGTTTTGGGCATCGAAAACGACACTGTCGCCCTCTTTTACCTTCTCTTCGAGAATCAGCTCCGCGAGCTTGTCCTCTACGAGCTCGTAAAGAGCCCTCTTGAGCGGTCTTGCACCGTAGACCGGGTCGAAGCCGGCTTCGGCTATGCGCTCTTTCGCAGCTTCCGTAAGCGAAGCTTTGATATCCCTCTCTTCGAGTTTGGCCTCTATGTTTTTGAAGAGGATATCGACTATCTTGGTTATCGCCGTCTTGTCGAGCGGGTTGAAGATTATGATGTCGTCCAGCCTGTTCAAAAATTCGGGCTTGAAGTACATCTTCAGTTCATCCCTGACCGCCTTTTCACGATCTTCGGGATCTCTGAACTCCATAATCTTGTCGCTCGCGATATTCGACGTCAATATTATGATCGTATTCCTAAAGTCGACCGTCACACCTTTGTTGTCGGTGAGCCTTCCGTCGTCGAGCACCTGCAGAAGCACGTTGAATACATCCGGGTGCGCCTTTTCGATCTCGTCGAACAGAATTACGCTGTAGGGCTTTCTGCGTACCGCTTCGGTGAGCTGTCCGCCCTCTTCATACCCCACGTATCCCGGAGGCGCACCTACCAGTCTGCTTACCGCATGCTTCTCCATATATTCGCTCATATCGATTCGAATAAGCGACTTTTCGGTATCGAACAGGAACTTCGCCAGAGTTTTGGCGGTCTGGGTCTTTCCGACCCCTGTGGGGCCGAGGAAGAGGAAGCTTCCTATCGGCCTGTTCTGCTCGCTCAATCCCGCCTTGTTTCTTTTGATGGCACGGGCGACCGCTTTAATAGCCTGCTCCTGGCCCACTACATCCTCCGCCAGAACATCTTCGACGTGGAGGATCTTCTCCTTCTCGCTCTGGAGCATCTTCGTAACCGGAATCTGCGTCCAGCGGCTGACAATCTTGGCTATCATCTCCTCGTCTACGGCATTTTTGAGAAGAGTACCCTCTTTCTGCATCCTGTCCCACTGCTCGTTGAGCTGCTTGAGCTGCTCTTCGAGCTGCGGGATCTTGCCGTACTCGATTTCTGCGGCCCTGTTGTAGTCGCCGTTACGTTTGGCCGCTTCAGCTTCGCTCCTGAGTTTGTCTATCTCCACCTTTATGTGGGCAATATCGTTGAAGACCTTCTTCTCGGTGTCGAACTGCGCCTCGAGCTTTCGCTTCTTCTCCTCGAGATCCGCAAGCTCCTTCTCTATCTCCGCAAGCCTCGATTCGCTCTTTTTGGACTCCTCCATCATAAGAGCCTCTTTTTCGACCTGCAGCTGGCTGATCTCGCGTTTTACCCGCGCAAGCTCGCTCGGCTCGCTCTCTATCTGCATCTTCAGCTCCGCGGCAGCCTCGTCTATAAGGTCTATAGCCTTGTCGGGCAGGTACCTGTCGGTAATGTAGCGAGCGGAGAGTTTGGCCGCCGCGACCAGCGCACTGTCGAGAATGGTGACGTTGTGAAACGCTTCGAGGCGCTCACGCAGTCCGCGCAGAATCTGCAGGGCCTGGTTTATCGTAGGTTCGTTTACATGCACCGGCTGGAAGCGGCGCTGAAGTGCCGCATCTTTCTCGAAATATTTCCTGTACTCTTTCAGTGTGGTGGCCCCGATAGTGTGGAGCTCGCCTCTTGCAAGAGCCGGCTTGAGCATGTTCGCGGCGTCCATGCTCCCTTCGCTGGCACCCGCACCGACGATAGTGTGTATCTCGTCGATGAAGAGTATTATGTCGCCGCTGCTCTTTACCTCTTCTATGACCGCTTTTAGTCGGTCTTCGAACTCCCCTCTATATTTCGCACCCGCGATCAGTGCGCTCATGTCGAGAGCTACGACACGCTTGTTCTGCAGGCTCAGAGGCACCTCTTTATTGACGATTCGCTGCGCAAGCCCCTCTACGATCGCCGTCTTACCTACACCCGGCTCACCCAGCAGAATAGGGTTGTTTTTGGTCTTGCGGATCAGAATCTGCATCACCCGCTCTATCTCCTCGTCTCGGCCTATGACAGGGTCGAGCTCACCATCTATCGCCTTCTTGTTCAGGTCTATGCCGTACTTTTCCAGAGCTTCGAGCGTCTCGTCCGCAGTCTGACTCTCGATCTTCTTGCCGCCCCGAATCGCTTCGAACGTCTTTTTCAGCTCCATCATGTCTACATACTTGCCCAGAACCTCTTTTATCTGAGGATGATCGAGGTTCGCAAGAAGCCAGGTATCTACGGCCAGATATTGATCGCCCTGCTTCGCCATCAGCCCTTCGGCTTTCTGAAGACTCTCCTGCAGGGCACGGGAGATCTTTATACTCTCTTTCGTTACGGAAGAGACCTTCGGAAGCTTGTCTGCTACGCTTTTTGCCTCCAACTCTATGGGCGCTTTGTCGACACCCATTCTATTGAGCGCCTGGTTCAGTACGCTTCCGGAATTGGTCAGCTGTCCCCAAACCAGATGTACCGGCTCTACCTCCGGGTTCTTGTTGTGTAGTGCAAGACTCACCCCCGATTCGATCGTTTCCGTCATCTGGTGCGTCAGCTTTTCGAATATACTCATTTTGCACATCTCCTTTTCGTTGATTGACTGTCGAAATTATATCAACTTTAGTCAACTATTGTCAAGTTTCTTTATTTGTCTGCTTTAAAGGAGAGAAAAAAACTCGATTTTTTCCATAAACATGTCGATTGAGGGCGGCTCGTTATCACTTTTTTAGTTGCGGGTGGTATAATATCCTCCATAAATTTCAAGACGGGTAACTAAAAGATGATGAAAAGAAAAAGAGGCTTGATAGCCGCGGGATTTATATCTACTTTCGCCGCACTCACCCTGGCGGGTGCTCCTGACCTGTTCGCAAAAAGCGATACCAACGGCACGGTCTCGAAGCTTGAGGCGCTAAGCAAATTCACACGGGTGATCGGAACCGTCGAGAAGTACTATGTCGACGACCTGACGATCAACCAGATCATAGACAAGGCGATAAAGGGGCTCATGGCCAACCTCGACGCCCACTCCTCTTTCCTCGACGCCAAGAGTTTCAAAGAGATGAAGATCCAGACCAGCGGGGAGTTTGGAGGGCTCGGAGTGACCGTTGGCATGCGTGACGGCGCCCTTACCGTCATCGCTCCTCTCGAGGGGACTCCGGCATACAGAGCAGGCCTTAAATCGGGAGATATCATTCTCAAAATCGACGACAAGTCGACACTGAACATGACGCTCGATGAAGCGGTATCTTTGATGAGAGGCAAGCCCAAGACCAAGATCACCCTGACGATAGTGCGCAAAAACGAGCCCAAACCGATCGTCGTGACGATCGTCAGGGATATTATCAAGATAGAGTCGGTATACACCAAAAAGGTCGGCAGCGATATTCTCTATATACGTATCGTCTCATTCGACAAAAAGGTGGTGAACGACATAAAAAAGGCCCTGAGAGAGAACCCGAACGCAAAAGGTCTGATCTTGGATCTCAGGAACAACCCGGGCGGGCTGCTCGACCAGGCGGTGGGCACGGTCGACCTTTTTGTCGACAAAGGTGTCATCGTCTCCCAGAAGGGGCGTGTAAAAGATGAGAATCAGGTCTACAAAGCCCACAGCAAGGGGACCTACAAAAATATTCCGATCGTAGTGCTGGTAAACGGCGGCAGTGCAAGCGCCAGCGAGATCGTCAGCGGCTCTCTGCAGGATCACAGACGTGCCGTCATCGTAGGAGAGAAGACTTTCGGAAAAGGAAGCGTTCAGATAATAATGCCGATCAACAAGTCGGAGGCTCTCAGGCTCACCATCGCACGCTACTACCTCCCGAGCGGAAGAACGATCCAGGCGGTGGGCGTAACTCCCGATATAAATGTCTCTTTCGGAAAGGTCACCGTCGAAGAGAACCACTTCTCGCTCAAAGAGTCGCAGCTCAAAGAGCACCTAAAAGGCGAACTCGAAAAGATCGACGGAAAGAGCGAAAAAGAGTCGGAGAAGAGGAGTACCGAGGCCAAAGAGAAGGTGATTACGACCGAAGAGCTATATAACGACAACCAGCTCAAAGAGGGCGTGGACATTCTGCGTGCACTAATCATAACACAGGAGAAGAGATGAGAAAACGAGAGCTGCTCTACGAAGGTAAGGCCAAACGCCTTTACACAACGGACGACCCTGATCAACTAATCGCTGAGTTCAAGGACGATCTTACCGCATTCAACGGTGAGAAACACTCTATGGAGAGCGGCAAAGGGGCGCTTAACAACAAGATAAGCAGTGAACTCTTCAGGCTGCTCGAGAGCGCCGGCATCCCCACGCACTTCATAGATATGCCCGACGAGAACCATATGCTCGTAAAAAAGGTGGATATCATCCTGATAGAGGTCGTGGTGAGGAATATCGCGACAGGAAGCCTTACAAAACGTCTGGGAATAGAAGACGGCACGAAACTACCCTTTACCCTTGTAGAGTTCTACTACAAGCGCGACGACTTGGGAGATCCGCTGATCAACGACGAACACTGCCTGATACTCGATCTTGTAAAGAGCGAAGCGGACCTCGAAGAGCTGAAACGGCTGGGCCGAGAAATCAATACGATCCTGAAAGCCTTTTTCGCGAAAAAGGGCCTCAACCTCGTTGACTTCAAAGTGGAGTTCGGATACGACAGCAGCGGAAAGATCATCCTTGCAGACGAGATAAGCCCCGACAGCTGCCGCTTCTGGGATATGGAGTCGGGAGAGAAGCTCGACAAAGACCGTTTCAGACAGGGGCTTGGCGGGCTGAAGGTAGCCTATGAAGAGGTGCTCAGGCGTATTTTGAGCTAAACGGGTCGACGCCGAAATTCAAGCCGGCCCGCCGGGAAAGAAATAGCGGCCTCTCTTTTCGCAAAGGTATCGAAAAACGGGCCAAGCAGTCAAGGAGAACCATTTCAATGAAAGCAATAGTCAATGTATATCTCAAAGAGGGGGTCCTCGACCCCCAGGGCAAAGCTGTGCACCATGCGCTCGGAGCTCTCGGCTTCGACAGCGTCGAAAACGTACGCATCGGCAAGCAGATCGTTCTGGACCTGAAAGCCGAATCGATGCGAGAGGCCGAAAAAGAGGTCGAGAAGATGTGTGAGACACTCCTCGCCAACACTGTAATCGAAGACTACTCCATAGAGATCGTGCAATGAGAATCGCCGTTCCACAGTTTCCCGGTACAAACTGCGAATTCGACACCAAATACGCATTCGAACATCTCGGGCACGATGTAAGAATTGTGTGGCACGAAGAGGAGAGACTCCCTGCCGATATCGATCTGATTGTGGTTCCCGGCGGGTTCAGCTACGGCGACTACCTGCGAAGCGGTGCGATAGCGAGATTCAGCCCGATCATGAAAGCGATAAAGGCGTACGCCGACAACGGCGGATACGTCCTGGGTATCTGCAACGGATTCCAGATACTTCTGGAGAGCCATATGCTCCCCGGAGCGATGAAACGCAACGAAAACCTCCACTTCGTTTCGAAGCATCAATATCTGAAGGTAGAAAACTGCGACAACCGCTTTTTGAGAAAATGCAAAGAGGGAGAGATACTGAACATACCGATCGCACATGCCGAAGGGAACTACTTCATCGAAGAGGATGGTCTCAAAAAGCTATACGACAACGGCCAGATTCTGTTGACCTACTGTGACGAAAAGGGCAATCCCGACAACCCCAACGGGTCGGTAGACAACATCGCCGGCATCTGCAACGAAGCGCGGAACGTCTTCGGCCTGATGCCCCATCCGGAAAGGGCCGTCGAAACCGTTCTGGGCTCCGATGACGGCATCAGAATGCTGGAAGGTTTTCTCTCTTAAGTGCAATCTATGCCTATGCGCCTCATTCTCACCCTCTTTTTCGCTACAGGTCTCATGCTTGCCGCAGAGCCGGAGCCTTCCGTTTTTCCCGACTATGAAACCGAATGGGCGGAAGAGGGAAACGAAACGGTTACAAAACCTGCAGAGAGACTCATATATCTTAGCGTGGAGAAGCTTCCCGAAAAGATATATGTGGGCCAGATTTTCCCGGTCACACTCAAAGTAACCTCCCTTGACAGGGAGAGGCCTTTCGAAATAAGAGTAGAAGATGGAAAAGATGTCGAAATTGCAGAAGAGCCTGAGAGGATCGAGCCCAGGGCGATAAGCCGGATCGAATACCTCTTCAAAGCTACCGGAAAGCGTATTCGTCTACCCGATTTCATAGCCTACTACGTCGATGAGCCGGAAGTAGAATACAGAGTCGAAGGGAGACCCGTAGAGGCGGTCAGACTCAACCCGCCGAGAGATTTCTGCAATGTCCTGGCGAAAAAGATGGAGCTTGTCAACTATCAGGCCTCCACATACACAAACGACAGCAATATAGTGGCGCTTCAACTCAAAATCGAGTACGGAAACTATGGCGATTTCCATCTGCAAAACTCATCCAACCAGGGAATCGACTCCTACAGCGGTGAGCTGAACGATACCACACTATACTATTACGCCGTCTATCCGGCGGGGCTTGAACAGCTCTCGTTCAGCTACTTCAACCTTAAAAAAAACAGGTACGAAAAGTTTCGCATACCGATCATAGTCAAACGAAGCAGCGTAAGCACACAGAGCAATCTCGACCCGCAGGCGAGCGAGTTTACCAAATTCAAAATAGCCGCAACCGCTTTTCTGATTCTGCTTTGGCTCGTTTTGTGGGCCGTGCGGAAAAACTGGATCTATCCGCTGCTCATAATAGTCGCGGCAGGATACCTGGTAACGTACCTGATACCGCTCAAGAGTGTCTGCATTAAACCCGAAAGCAGACTATACCTGCTTCCAACACCGCAGAGCACACCTTTTATGACGCTTTATGAGCGTACGGAGGCCAAAAAGATGAACGGCAACGACAGCTACACAAAAATACAGCTGCCGAACGATACTATAGGATGGGTCAGGAATGAAGATCTTTGCTCGAATTAGGTTCTACTACTCCGCACTGGTAATATCGTGCGTCGTCTCGGTGATGATCGTTCTCCTAAAGCTCTTCCCGAATCGTAAGGGGAGTATCCTCCACTACGGCAACAGGGTCATGATGGCACTCATGTTTGCAGATATCGAAACCGAAGGAGAACCGGACCCGAACGCTCAGCTCTACTTGCTCAACCATCAGGGAATTGTAGACATAATAACGATGGAGGCGCTGCTGGACAAAAATATGAACTGGGTGGCCAAGAGGGAGCTCTTCGAGGTCCCTTGGTTCGGCAGGCTCCTCAAAAACGGCGAGATGATTTCGGTAGACAGAAGCGATAAGAGGGGTTTGATAAAGCTTCTAAAAGATGTCAAACGCTCCATAAAGGAGCTGCACAGGCCTGTAGCCCTCTTTCCCGAAGGGACCCGTGCAAAAGATCAGAAACTGCTGCCGTTCAAGGAGGGGGCCAAATTCATTGCCGAAAAGCTTGAGCTCGTAGTTCAGCCTGTAGTGATCGTCGGAAGCAAGAGGGTCGTCAACGAACACGAGAGAACCTCGTCGGGAGGAGACGTAAAGGTCATCTTTCTCCCCTCCATAGATATGAAGAGCGCCCCTTCGGACTGGTACAGCCGGCTCAGAGAGAGGATGCAGGAGACGATCGACAAAGAGCTCGAAACGAACTCTTTGAGCAGATAGCCTTATGCCGGTACCGAATGTGTAACGAAAGAGTCGGCCGCCCTCCTCGAGTGCCGGGTAATTCTTTCTCTCTCTATAGTTTTGTATCGGTCGGCATCAGAGCTTCGCACGGAGAAGATCGAGGGCTCTCGATTAACTGGAGTTGCAATCGGTATTCTCTTTCGTATCTTTGCACCGGGAAGTAAGTCAGGAAGTTTATTAAGGGCGCTATAAAATTAATTGTAAATATATACGGAGCCATCTATCGGTCCTGGACTTTCGAAGACAGAGAGATCGTTACCGGGAAAGCAAAGGGTGGAGCTGAACATCTCTGCAGATCTTTAAAGCCTCGTTAGGCGATAACAGCCCCCTCTCTGTCACTATACTCTCGATATACTTCAAAGGTGTAGTGTCGAAATAGTAGTTCATCACTTCAAAACAGCCGCTCTCGGCGATCTCGTCCGGGCTCTTCGGGGGCTCTTCGACACCTTCGAGTTCATAGGGCCAGAACTTTTCGGTCCCGGCAAGCACGACAACCGGCACACCGCTCTCTCTCGCCGCCAGAACCAGCGGGTATGTTCCTGTTTTGTGAACCAGCCCGAAACGGCCGATTCCGTCGGCTCCGATAAGCAGCAGGTCGGTATTGCGGCATAAAGATGGTGCCGCGGCATCGGTAACGAGCACTGCATCGATCCCCGCTTCACATAGACTCCTCGCAAGCTCCACACCCTCGTTTTTCGGCCTCGACTCGGTACATATAAGGCGCACTCCGCTCTTTGAAGAGTGTGAGACGAGCAGCGTATCCTTGACCAGGGAGCTGTACGAGTGCGTCATCACCGTTTCTATACCCATCCGCGACAATCTCTCGGCAGCAAGATAGCGGATCTGTCGAGCCGACTCCTCCATACCTTTTATAAAAGAGTCGCAAAAAGCGCAAATCTCCTCCGCCCTCCGGCTTCGATCGAGAAAAAAGAGCAGATCGTCGGCGAAGCGGAAAATCGACGCCATCATCGGCCTTGCCGCGGCCAATGCGACCGAAGCTTCACGCAGGCTCGACATATCGGCACCGCTTCCGGCCGCTCTTTTAAAGGCATCTGCCGCTTTCAGTGTCAGGTATGTCGCTCCGTGCAGGGAGTCTTCCCTTATAGACTCTATCTCCGACTCCAGCTTCATGATTGACTCTTTCACCCTGTGCCCTTTTAATCCGATGTAACACAAATTTCTGGCAGGGGCTGAGCGCCCCTTGCACCCCCCTGAAGCTTCTAAATCCTGAATTTCGGGACTATTTTGAATTATATCGCTTTTCGAATACAGAAATAGAGACGCTCCAATCCTTGGAAGAGTCGGAGCAGGAAGAGCCGCGGTAGGCTCAAAAGCGAGAAATCTATTGGACAGAGCAGGTTTAATCTTTTCATAAATAAATTAAGGTTAATATAGTCATAAGTTTTTCTAACTGGCGGTTGCACGCTCGGTTATATCAGGAAGGAGAAGTTATGCCTCTAAAGTTCACTCTTTTAACTGTGGTTGCCCTATCCGCTCTATTTGGCGGAGTGAGCGGCCGGGAGCTCGTCGAAAAGAGGTGCGGCAGCTGCCACATGGTTTCCAACCCCACCATTGAGCAGGTCAAACATATGGTCGCACCCCCTATGTGGGGTGTGGCACGCCACATTAAAAGGGAGATTCCGCAAAAAGATGAATTTGTATCTTTCGTAGCCGACTACATTATGGAGCCGGCGGAAGATAAGATCAGATTCAACAAAGAGGCTTTTAGAAGATTCGGACTGATGCCATCCATGAAGGGAACCATGACCGATGCAGAGGCGAGGCTTGTAGCGGAGTATCTATACGAAACCTACTGAGTCTCTGCATCCAGCCGCCAGAGAAAAACTCTGCCGCCCCGCTCCGAAGTCAGTACCACACGATTGGCTACGAACCTGATCTGGTTCACTATCGCACCGTGACCGACCAGCCGGTCGGTCAGTTTTCCGCTCTTGAGATCGAAAAGCTGAAGCGCCTGATCGTCCCCGCTCAAAAAAACTCCTATCTTCGCATCCGGGCTAAGCCCGACACAAAAGACCGGGAAGTCGCTCTTTATGTAGTAGCCGCTCGAATCGGAAAAATGGACACCCACCCTTCTGTCGTGCCCTCCGCTCACGAGTACCCCCTTCTCATATGCCACAGAGTGCACCTTGTCGAGATGGGCCGAGTCGATTGTGCTTACGGTTTTCAAAGTTGCACCATCCAAAATAGAGATGCTGCCGGCCTCGTCCGAGAAGAGGATCTTCGATCCGTCGTCGCTCACGGCGATATCTCCTATTGTGCTCTCGGACGCTCTTGCACTGTACGACTCATACCCCTCACCTAACGAGTAGGAGAACACTTCGGAACCGAATGTTCCCAAAACGGCCCTCCCCTCATCCGCGAAGCGTGCCTCCTTTATATAGAGCCCCCTGTCGCTCTCTACAACCTTTTTGAGTATATGGTCTCTATATAACCAGACATCCCTGAAGCCCCCCTCTCCTACCGAAACGACAAGCAGCGAACCGTCCTTGGCATCCACACTCAGGATGCGGGCGGGGATCAGTCGTCCCACGCCGTCTTTTACAGGCTCGAGGGCTATGCGGTATAGGAGCTTCGCACTCTTCATGTCGAAAACATAGACGACTCCCATATCGGTACCGACAAAGACTCTTTCGCTATCGACCGCGAAGTCGCTTACTATGGCGGGAACCGCAAACACGGCCGACGGCTCTATATCGCGCGCAAAAAGGATGTTTGGGATTAGAAGAAGAGAAACAAGAACTATCTTCATGGAATCGATCATACCCGATTATGCCTCGAGCTCCACAATACGGTCGCTGCACCACTCGGCCAGATCGCGGTCGTGCGTTATCATCAAGATCCCTACCTTCTCGAGTGTCTTTAGAAGCAGTTTCATCACATCGAGCTGGATAAGGTTGTCGAGTGCGGATGTAGGCTCGTCCGCAAGAAGAAGCTTCGGCTTCATAAGAAGCGCCCTGATTATCGAAGCGCGCTGCAACTGCCCCCCGGAGAGTTCATGGGGCCTCTTTTCGAGCAGCAGCGGATCGAACCCCATCTCTTTGCACAATGAGTCGATGCCGGAGATATCGGCGACATCTTCGATCTGGTTTCTGATCGTATATGTCGGGTGAAAAGAGCTGTACGGGTCTTGAAAAACCTGTGAAAACGAAGCCCTCTCTATTCTACCTTCCATAGGTTTCAGGTTTCCCGCAATGAGTTCGAAGAGCGTACTCTTGCCGCTGCCGCTCGGACCCAGTATCGTCACTATCTCTCCCGTATATAGCGAGAGCGAGAAGTTTCGGTAAAGAAGCCTCTCTTTCGAATAGCCGAAGGTAAGGTTCTCTATGTCCAGAACCCTCTCTCGATTTTCAGACACTATCTAATCTGCCCGTCACCGTAGATTTTGTATTTGTAGGTGGTAAGATCGTTGATGCCCATCGGACCTCTTGCGTGAAGCTTGTTGGTGCTTATGCCCACTTCGGCACCGAACCCGAATGCGCCTCCGTCAGTGAACCTGGTGGATGCGTTTACATATACACACGCCGCATCGACCTCGTTAAGAAATCTCTCGGCGGCCCTGTGGTCGTTCGTCACTATCGCCTCAGAATGGCCGGATCCGTACCTGCGAATATGGGCTATAGCCTCATCTATACCTTTTACCACCTTTATCGAGAGTATATTGGCAAGATACTCCGTGTCATAATCCTCTTCGGTTGCCTCGTCGATTTCTATGATCTTCCTTGCGGCCTCATCCCCAAGAAGCTTTGTCGACTCGGCGTCGAAAGCTGCTTTCAGCTTCGGAAGCATATCGTCCGCAACCGCCTCGTCTACGATCAGCGTCTCCATGGCGTTGCAGACTCCCGGGCGCTGACATTTGGCGTTTACTGATATCTTCACCGCCTCTTCCGGGTCGGCGGCTTTGTGTATATAGGTGTGACAGAGCCCTTTGTCATGTTTGACGACCGGCACCGTCGCGTTTTCGTTGACAAAACGTATGAGCGCCTCTCCGCCCCTCGGGATTATCAGGTCCACATAGCTGTCCATCTTTATGAGTTTGGCCACACCTTCACGGCTGGCGTCGGGAAGCAGGCTTATAAGCGCCCTCGGAAGACTCTCCTCTTCGAGGCTTTTTTGTATTATCTTCGCGATCGCCTCGTTGCTCTGCTGCGCCTCTTTGCCCCCTTTCAGTATGGCGACGTTTCCGCTTTTGAGACAGAGTGCAGCCGCATCGCTCGTTACGTTCGGTCTCGACTCGTAGATTATTCCTACAACCCCTATAGGAATCGATACCTTCTCTATCCTGAGACCGTTATCGGTCACCCAGCCGTCAAGGATGCGCCCTACAGGCTCTTTGAGTGCCGCTATATCGCGCACCGCCTGAGCCATAGAAGCGATGCGCCCCTCATCGAGGTAGAGCCTGTCCATCAGTGCCGACGAAAGGCCGTTTCGCTCTCCCTCCTCCATATCGAACCTGTTGTGCTCCATGATCAGGGCGCTGTTCGCCTCCAGCGCATCGGCAATCCTGTTCAAAACCCTGTTCTTCTTCTCACCGGTCAAAGTAGCGAGTATGCTTGAAGCCTCTTTAGCCTCTTTCAGATAGTTTTCCATCTCAGTCCCTTCTCCTGTTAAGTAGATCTTTCAGACTCATCATAGGGTCCTTTCCTTCTATAATCGCATATACCTCGTTCGCGATAGGAAGGTATATGTCATTGGTTAGGGAGATCTTGTGAAGAGCTTTTGCGGTGGCTATACCTTCGGCCACCTCCCCGATCTCTTCCAGTATATCGTCCACGCCTCTCCTTTGAGCCAGACCGAGGCCGACCCTGAAGTTGCGCGAGAGTTTGCTGCCGGCGGTCAGGAAAAGATCGCCCGCACCGCTCAGTGACAGAAAAGTCTCCTCTTTTGCACCGAACTCCCGTCCGAAGCGGGCCATCTCGACAAGACCTCTCGAAACGAGGCTCGCATGGGCATTCTCTCCCAGTTTGAGCCCGGCACAGATTCCCCCGGCGATCGCGATGACGTTTTTGTAAGCACCGGCGATCTCGGCGCCGACCACATCGGTACTCAAATAGGTCTTTATGAAGTCAGGAAACAGCTCGCTCCACTCGGCCGCCGCCATGCGGTTGCTGCTGTTTAGCACTAGTGCCGTGGGCAGCCCTTCCATCACCTCTTTTGCGAACGACGGGCCGCTGAGGTAAGTCAGATTCGAGGGTGGTACGTACTCTTCGTATATCTCGTTCAAAAAAGCCCCCGTCTCCGCCTCTATACCTTTCGAAGCGACGAGTATGGAGTGCTCTTTGAAGCCTCTACACGACCTGAGCCACTCCCGCACCGCCTGGGCCGGAATCGCCATGACTATCATCTCGCGCTCCATCGCCTCGTCGAGGGTGACGAAACCTGCGATATCCCTTTCACGGCGCGAAGTTATCACTACGTCGCACTTTTTTCCCAGCGCGAAAGCCAGGGCCTGCCCCCACTTTCCGGCACCGATTACCGCTACACGTCTCATCTTCTCTCCATCAGTCTCTTATAGAAAGCTTCCAGGTTCGGGGTCTCTCCCATAACGACCAGAATGTCGCCCGGATCGAATTTGTGGTTTATTCCCCGCGATACAAATATGAAATCTTCTCCCAGCTCCTTGTCCGATATTCCTATCAGGATCAGCCCGTACTCCCTGAAGTTTATATCCTGTACGCATTTGCCCTCCAGGAACGAATCCGGGGGGATCTCGATCTCCTCTATGCTTATTCCGTTGTCTGCATATATTATCTCATCCATCACGCGAGTGACTGCTGGCCTTGTGATAATGTCGACGATTCTGTTGGCACTCGATTCGTATATGTCGATAACCTTGTCGACCCCTATAAATTTCAATTTCCTGGTATTCTCCGCGGACGTCGATACGGAAAGAAGCGTCGAATCATGAGAAATACTCTTTAATGAGAGGGCCAGAAATATGTTCAGCGACATCTCGTCCATAGCGCAAAAGAGAATCTTGCCGTCGAGACCCAAATCTTCGAGTTCGCTGTCGTTGGTTATATCTATCCGGTAGGAAGTGACGATCCCATCCTCTTTCGCCTTTTCGATATGGCTCTCATCCAAATCCACAACGGTGATTTTTGAGAAGTTTACAGATAGCATCTCGTACACTTTGGCACCGGTCGTTCCATATCCGAATAGGACAATTTCGAGGTTACTACTTTTTGTATCGAACACTCTGCTCCAACCTTCCCTTGAAATCGGCAATGCTTACGCTGTAGCCCATGATCACCAAAATATCCCCCGCCTTCAAAGGTGTATCGTCCGGCGGGTTGAAAACTATGTAGTGGCTCTTTCTGTCACTGCCGTCGAAACGTTTCAATAGTGCCAAAAGCACGAGCTTGTTGGCCGCGAAGTCGAAATCACCGACCTTCGCACCATCGAGAAAAGAGCCCAGCTTAACCTCCACCTCGTCTATGCGCGCGGTTCTCTTCTGCGTTATTATCGCCTGCAGCGCTTCGAACGCGACCGGCTGTCCGATATATACCGATCCAAGCATACCGGCTATCTCTTCAGGAGTTATTACATGGTTGGCACCGGCCATGCGGAGTTTCTTTGCGACACCGTGTTCACTGCATCTGGCTATTATCTCCACATCGCTGCAGAGGCTTCGCGCGTTGATCGTAATGAACACGTTAATTATATCGTCATGTGTCACACATATGACTGAACGCACGTTTTCGCCAAGCTTCAGCCTAAGCAGGGTTTCACTCTTCGTCGCATCCGCCATCAGCACGTCGCACCCGTCCATCTCCGCTTTCTGCACTTTTGCCGGATCGCTCTCTATAACCAGGAAATTGCGCCTGTTCTCTTTCAGTTTTTTGGCGACCAGCTGTCCGATTTTGCCATAGCCGCAGATGAGGTTCAGATCTCTCTTCTTCGCGATACTGTTCATAACCCTTGTCTGCTTTATCTCGGGCAGCTTTTCACTGAAGGCCGAAACTATGATCGAAGTGAGAAAAGAGATGGCGCCTATACCTGTGAGAATCACCAGCATAGCGACAGCCCTGCCCTCTGTGGTTACCGGGGTGATGTCGCCGTAACCCACCGTGGTTATCGTGACGACGGCCCAGTATACCGCATCGAAGAGATTGGATATTTCGCTATTGCTGTTTCCTTCGAAGACATATATCATTATCGAAGCTATCATCGCGAAAAAGGACAACAGGGTCAAAAGCGTGTAGAGCTCAACCTTCTTGCTGCGCAGAATGTCGAAAAACTGCAGCAGGCTCCTGCTGTAGCGCAGCATCTTGAAGGCCCTGAAAAGCACGAAGACGCGAAGCACCCTGATTTCACGGTAGCTCGGAAGGATAGCGATAAGGTCTATTATTGCCGCAGGAGAAGATATGTAGGCCCACTTGTCGCGTGAAACCTGCTTGATCACTTTCCACAACGAGAATGGCTTTTCGAAAAACTCCGACTCTTCGTAATGGGCTATTACCACTTTATGTATATCGCTATGAACCCAAAGGCGCAGAAGGTACTCTACGATGAATATCCACGTCACGATGTAGAGATCGTAGAAATCGAGCCAGTAGGCTACATGCTCGTGAACGTCGATGACAAGTATCGTGACACTCGAGAGTATCACGACTATCATGAATAGGTCGAAATATTTTTTGTAAGGGTAGTCGTCGTTGTTGAGAAGGTCGTTGAAAAAGCGCTTCACGCGCTGATAGCGCGGAGCGCTCTCCAGCAGATACGAAAAAGATACTATCTGCCTTATCAGAAAACGTTTCAACTGCTCAATCGCTCTTTCAGTAACTGGTTCACTTTGGCCGGATTGGCCGAACCCCTGCTCGCTTTCATCACCTGCCCGACAAAAAAGCCGAAGAGCTTCTCCTTGCCGGCTCTGTACTCCTCCACTTTATCGCCGTTGGCGGCCAGAACATCGTCGATGAGAGCGAGAATCGCACTGTCGTCGCTAACCTGTTTGAGGCCCAGTTTTTCGATTGCCTCATCCACTTCGCTCTTTGGATGTTCGAAAAGATGGTCGAGTACCTGTTTGCCCGCCTTGCCGCTTATAGTTCCATCCTCTATCCTCTTTACGAGCGTTGCCAGTTTTTTCGCATCGACCGGAGAGCTCTCGAGCGTAAGCCCCCCCTTGAGGCGCCCGAGAAGCTCTACCGTCAGCCATGTGACCGCATTTTTGGCGCTCACCCCCTCATCGATCATCGTCTCGAAGAAGCGGGCCATCTCGACTTCCGATGTTATGACTGTGGCGTCATACTCGCGCACGCCGTACTCTTCGACATATCTGCGCCTCTTTTCATCGGGCATTTCGGGTATCTTTTTGGCGGCCTCCACCATTTCGTCCGTCAAAACTACCGGCAGAAGATCGGGCTCGGGGAAGTACCTGTAGTCCGCACTCTCCTCTTTGCCCCTCATCGAGCGTGTCTCGCCTTTTGCGGTATCGAAGAGTCTGGTCTCCTGCCACACTTCATCCTCGTATACTCCGTCCTCCCACGCCTCTATCTGACGCTCTACCTCGTAGTCGATCGCCTGATGTATAAAGCGGAAGCTGTTCATGTTTTTAATTTCGACACGCGTATAGAGCCTGTCGTCACCTTTGGGACGTATCGAAACGTTGACGTCACACCTGAACGACCCCTCCTGCATATTGGCATCGCTGATATCGAGATAGCGTACGATTGCATGGAGCTTTTTCAGATATCTGACCGCTTCGTCTGCGCTGCGCATATCGGGTTCGCTCACGATCTCGAGTAGCGGCGTACCCGCCCTGTTCAGGTCGACGAGGGAGTGCTCCCCTTCGTGTATGTTTTTGCCGGCATCCTCTTCAAGGTGAGCACGTGTGATCCCTATGCGTTTCCGGCTGCCGTCGTCGAAGTCGATCATCAGGTGGCCGTTCTCTACTATTGGAATCTCGAACTGGCTTATCTGGTACCCTTTGGGAAGATCTGGGTAGAAGTAGTTTTTTCGGTTGAAAACCGATTTTTTGTTAACCGTGGCATCGACTGCATAGCCGAACATCATCGCCTTTTTTACCGCCTCTTCGTTGAGTACCGGAAGCGCCCCCGGGAGACCCAGGCAGACGGGGCATGTGTGTACGTTCTGCCTGTCGGCAAAACTTGTGGCGCAGTTGCAGAATATCTTTGTTTCGGTATTTAGCTGTACATGCACTTCGAGACCGATGATAACTTCAAACATTGTTTTCCTTGAGTTGAATCTGTAATTACATTTATTTTATACGGATTTCGGGCAAAGCCCGCAATCCGGCAGGGCCTGGCCGGCCCTACAACCCCCTAAAGCTTCGAAATCCAAGATTCCGAGACGACGTTCCGTCAACGCAACGTCGGGTTACATCACGGACTCGGGCAAAGCCCGCAATCCGGCAGGGCCTGGCCGGCCCTACAACCCCCTAAAGCTTCGAAATCCAAGATTCCGAGACGACGTTCCGTCAACGCAACGTCGGGTTTCATCACGGACTCGGGCAAAGCCCGCAATCCGGCAGGGCCTGGCCGGCCCTACAACCCCCTAAAGCTTCGAAATCCAAGATTCCGAGACGACGTTCACCTGTCGCGGTACCTACCACGCGGCAAAGTA
>JALWMA010000138.1:56436-77885 GCA_027081015.1 Campylobacterales bacterium
CATCACGGACTCGGGCAAAGCCCGCAATCCGGCAGGGCCTGGCCGGCCCTACAACCCCCTAAAGCTTCGAAATCCAAGATTCCGAGACGACGTTCACCTGTCGCGGTACCTACCACGCGGCAAAGTAGCGAATAGATGCGAAACCGTCGGCACCGGCCCTCTCTACGGCCTCTATCTGCTCTTTCGAGACTATACCGCCCAGTGCGAAGATATTGAGGCCTATTTTACCTCTTATTTCTTTTAACTTCTCTAAACCTTTCGGCTCTCCCTTTCCCGGCGTTTCGAAGATGGGGCCGTATGTGACTCCGTATGCGCCCCCCTTCTCGGCCCTTTTTATCTCGTCCAAAGAGTGGGTGCTTACAATCACTTTCAGTCCCGCATCGCACGATACGGCTACCTTTTCGAACATTCCCGACGGCAGATGTATGCCGTCCGCCCCCAGATCGATAGCTGCGCCGACATCGCTATGAAGGAAAAAGAGGGTCTCGGGGAAAAGAGGTTTCATATCTATAAACGCTTCGGCAAGAGCCTTGTAGTCGGGATTTTTTTTATCTCTTAGGCAGATCAGGTCGACTTTCGAACTTGAAAGGGTGCGCTCTACGCTTCTTTTCAATTCGGACGGTTCCGATCCGTAATATGCCGGATCAGTTATCGCGTACCTGAGAATCACGAAGCTCTTTCCTGATCGCCTCGAGAAGATGGGTCTGCCGTCTCATCTCGCGATGTTTCTCGAACTGAAGGGTTGCAAGCTCCAGAAAAACCACCAGAAAAAGGCCAAAAAGCGAACCCAAAACGGCCGCCAGCAGTGCTATCGGGATTCCGAAAGGAAGAAAACTCCAGAAGAGATACATGGCGCCGAGCAGGGCCAGGGCCCATGCGGCACCGAGGAGGAAGTTTATTACAACTTCGGCAATAGTGCGTCTCAACGATGCACCGCTGTTACAGTGACTCTTCTTCGAGCAGGATCGCACCTGCGAGGTAGACGTATGTGAGTATCATGAAGATGAACGCCTGCAGAATCGCCGAGAATGTAAGGAGCAAAAAGGCCGGGAGCGGTACAAGCCAGGGAGCGAGCATTAGAAGGACCCACAGGAACAGGTCGTCACCCTTGATGTTTCCGAAGAGTCGGAACGAGAGGGAGATTATACGTGAGATATGAGAGACGATCTCTATAGGGAACATCAGCGGAGCGAGCCATTTGACCGGACCGGCGAAGTGCGCGAAGTAGTGGACGACACCGTGCTTTCTGATCCCTTCGAAGTTGTAGTATATGAAGACTATCAGGGCCAGCGTGAGCGTCATGTTTATATTTCCGGTCGGAGACTCGAAACCGGGTATGATGCCCAGCACGTTGCCTATGAAAACGAAGATACCTATAGTCGCGATGAGCGGAAGATACTTTTTGGCGTTGCTTTCGCCTATAACGTCGCGGCCCATTGCGATGATTCCGAGAAGATACGCCTCCATTACGTTTTGCGTACCTGTAGGTACCAGCCTGAGAGACTTGACGGCCATCTTTGCGAGAACGAGGGCTATAACAGCTGCAAGGAGAACGTGTGTAACGAAGAGAAACCCGTGCGAGTGGGAAATGAGACCAAAATAGGTGAATACACCTTCCATTCGGCTTCCTTTATCTTAAATTTGTGCGATTCTATCACAACATCCATTAATCACTCTTTAAGTACGCTCCCGGAAAAGGCGCTCCTGACCGATCCTGTAGAGTGCGAAGTCGTATTTCAACGGATCGGCGGGAGAGAACTTTTTAAGAGACTCGGTAAGCTCGACCGCCGCTTTCCAGTCGTATGTTTTCCGCTTCAAAAGTCCGAGTCTCCTGCCCACCTGAAAAGTATGGGTATCGAGCGGTATAACGAGATCGGATCTTTTTACACCGCTCCAGCGGCCCAGATCGAGCTCATCTTTTCTCACCATCCATCTCAAAAACATCATCCACCGCTTGTATGGTGTCGAAGGCTTCATATTTTCAGGGACCGACCCCGTAAGGAAACGGTAACCTCTGCTATCATACCGATTCAATCGGTAAAAGAGCTCTATCAGCTCGAAGACGCCGTCTATTACGCGCCCCTCTTTGCGGTACCCTTTCATGAACTCCTCTTCCATTCTGCCGCGCTCTACCCTTGCGAGTGTCTTGAATATCTCGACCACATCTCGGGAAGACTGAAACCGGTAGTAGCTCTTCGAAAGAGTCCTCTCTATCCTCTCCTCATCCGCATCCAGCAGCGTAAAGTCCAGAGAGTGCAGAAACTTCACGATCTGAGCCGCATTGCCGTACCCGAAAAGCGCACAGAGCAGAACGGCCCGCTCATCCTCCTGCTCCCTCGCCACCCAGAGGGGATCGGGCCTCTGCAAAGATAGCTCCTCCGGGTCGTTACGTTTCGAAGCTTCGGCCTCCAACAGCTCAAGCAAGCCTGTAGAATCTTTTACGTTCACTCGATCCTCCGATCTGCATCTGTTTTCTATATTTCGTAACCGTCCTTCTCACCATCTTCACGCCGAACTTTTGCTCTATCATCTCCAATAGCTTGTTGTCGCTCAGGGGCTTCGATCGGTCTTCGGCGGCTATAGACTCCGCTATGAACTGTTTGATGGCACTGTTGCTCACATCTTCGTCCACCGCGGCGGCGAAAAACGCCTTCATCGGAAATATGCCCCGGTCACACATCAGATATTTGTTCGCTATGGCCCTCGAGATGGTAGAAGGGTTGTGGTCGAACTCTTCCGCTATATCTTTCAGCTTCATCGGCCTTATGTCGCCCCCCTGGAAAAATTCGTACTGAAACTCCACGATCATAAGACCGATTTTGTAGAGAGTCGCCTTGCGCATCTGAAGGGCGTCTATGAGATCTCTCGCCTCTTTTATCTTTTTGCGCACGAAAGAGTGCTCTTCATCCGCCTGTTCTATGATAATGTCCGGATAGAAGGTGTCGTTTATCTTCACCTCTATCCCGTCATCGCTCTGCACGATCACAAGATCGGGAACGATCTGCCTCGACGCCTCCATATACTCCAGTGCCGGCGGGTTTTTGAACGTTTTGATAACGGTTAGAGCCTCGTCATATCCATCTTCGCTCTTAAAATTTCCGATAGAATCGAAATTTTCCAGCATCTTTGCCGCAAGTGAATATATCGGCTCCTCCACATCGCTCTGCCTGAGCTGGAAAAGCATGGCTTCGGCCGTATCTTTCGCACCTACGCCGGAAGGCTCCAGATAGGCGAAGCGCTCCCTGATCTTCTCTACGGCAGCAGGCTCCACACCCAGCCGGGCTGCGATATCCTGCACGTCTCCTTCAAAGTACCCTTCGCTGTCTATCTCTTCTATAATCGCGTATGCTATCTCTTCGCTAAGAGGGGTCGGAAAAAGCGGAGCGTTTATCTGCTCGACCAGCACTTCATAGAGCGACTTCTCATAAAGTGTAAGCGCTTCGATCACCTCCGAGCTCGAAGAGTGTTCGCCCCTGCGGGCCGGTTTCGCGGCAGAAGCGGAGCCGAACTGCTCTTCAAACCCGGATCTCACCTGCATATAGGGGTTCTCTTTCTCAAACTCCTTCAACCGCTCTTCGAGCTCTTCGATACCGGACTGGAGTATAGGCAGCCAGCTTCTCAAGGTACCGGACAGCCTGGTCTTGAGCTGCAGACTCTGGTTCCGGCGAAGCTTCACCTGACCGGCTCCTTTTTATCGAAAAGATCTGCACGGGCCGCCGCGGAGCATAAGCCGGAGCGTCGCTGGAGAGAAAGATCTCTTGCAAAATCCACTCTGCAAAAAATCCCGTATCCGCTCATAACGTAAAGTGCTCTCCGAGATAGTGTTTGATGACATCGGAGTTGGCCGCAATCTCTTCGGCGCTTCCCTGGGCCATCAGCTCTCCTGAGCGCATCACATAGGCCCTGTTGCAGATACCGAGAGTCTCTCTGACGTTATGGTCGGTTATAAGAACTCCTATATCGAGTTCGAGCAGCTGCCTTATGACGTTTTGAATATCTATCACCGCGATCGGGTCGACCCCCGCAAACGGTTCGTCAAGAAGCAGAAACTTCGGTTTGCTCACAAGAGCCCTTGCGATCTCCGCCCGTCTGCGCTCACCGCCGCTGAGGCGTATACCTTTGCGGTTTCTGATGGGCTCGATATTGAAAAGTTCCAGAAGATTCTCTATTCTCTTTTCGGCACTCTTTTTATCCAGTTTCGCCGCCTCCGCCGCGATAAGAAGGTTCTCTTCGACCGTCAGGTCCTTGAAGATGCTCGACTCCTGGGGCAGGTAGCCTATCCCCAGCCTGGAACGTACGTGAAGCGGATGCTTCGTTACATCCTCGTCGTCGATGAAAACGTGCCCGTCGCTTACGGCGATAAGCCCGCATATCATATAGAAGGTGGTTGTCTTTCCGGCTCCGTTGGGCCCCAGAAGTCCGACCACCTCCTTTGTGTTGAGTGTGATGGAGACGTCTCTGACGATCACGTTTTTCTTGATCGTTTTGCTCAGTTTTTCGGCTCTTAGGCTATGCATCGGTTTCTATCCTGTAGAGGCGTCTGCCCTCTTCGACGCTTATTTCGACCAGAGCGGTGTAGAAGCCGTGCTCTCTCAAAAGCTCTCTCAGAGTGTCGTCCCCCCACTCTACCATATGCCACCCCGGCTCTTCGAGGCTCTCGAGAAGCCCCATGGCCATAAACTTCTCGTTCGGGCACTGGTAGAGGTCGTAGTGACGCAGCCTCTCGCCGTATACCTGCTCTATCGAAAAGGTCGGTGAAGTGACGGCATCTTTGTACCCCATGCTTTTTGCGAGCGCTTTGGCCAGCGTCGTCTTTCCTGCCGCCAGGTCGCCTCTTAAAAATATGACCGCATCTTCGGGAAGAGCCTCTCTGATCTCTTCGGCCACCCTGTCAATCTCTTCCAGTGAAGCTGTTACCGTTTTTCTCATAGCGAGTTGGAGACCTTTACGATCTTTTCGAGCGCCTCTTTGGCCCGCCCGGAGTCTATCGTCTCCCGCGCTATCTGCAGCCCCTCTTTTAAGTCGCTGGCCCTGCCGTCTACGATAAGGGCGGCGGCGGCGTTGACCAGAACTATATCCCTTTTCGCACCTTTTGTCTCACCGCTGAGTATGGAGCTTGTGATCTTCGCGTTTTCTGCGGCATCGCCACCTTTTATCTCGTCGAAAGAGGCTCTCTCTATTCCGAACTCCGCAGGGTCGATCGTGACCTTCTCGAGAGCCCCTCTTTTCAATATCACGGCTTCGCTGCGATCCGAAACCGATATTTCGTCGAGTCCGTCCAGGCTGCTCACGACCATCGCACGGCGGCTTCCGAGCTTTTTTAGAGCTTCCGCCATCTTCACCGCATATGCAGGGTCGAAAACCCCGATAAGCTGCTTCTCGACACCGGCCGGGTTGCTCAGCGGCCCAAGAATATTGAAGATGGTGCGGTGCGGAATAGATTTTCTTATCGGCATAATGAACCTCATCGCCGGATGGTGCAAAACGGCGAATATGAATGCAAACCCGCACTCCTGCAGCATCTGCACCTGCTGCTGCGGAGTCAGGTCGAGCCGTATGCCGAGGGCTTCGAGCATATCGGCACTCCCCGAACGGCTGGTTATGGAGCGGTTTCCGTGTTTGGCGACCTTGCAGCCGGCACCGGCAAGCAGCAGCGACACGGTCGTGGAGATATTGAAGCTTCCGCTTTTGTCCCCCCCGGTTCCGCAGTTGTCGATTAGCTCTTCGCGCAGATCTTCGGGAACGGGCAGTTTGACGGAGTTGGCACGCATAACCTCCGCTGCGGCCGCTATCTCGTCCGCACTCTCTCCGCGCTCGGCCATCTCGACAAGGAGCTCCCTGGCCTCTTTTTCATCCATATCCCCGCGAAAAAGTCTCTCGAATGCCGATCTCGCCTCACTGTATGTCATTGCAACTCCTCAACATATTCATCCTTCGCACTTTTGGGAATCGTTTTGCTAACCGGTATTTTGAGCACTCTGTAGCGTTTTGGACCCTTCAGGTAGCGGATTTCGACGATATCCCCTACCTTCACATCTTTGCTCGGTTTCGCCTGAACACCGTTTATGTACACTACACCGCTCTTTACCATATCCTGTGCCACCGTTCTGCGTTTTACGAGGTTGACACTGCTTAAATATTTATCGATTCTCAACTCTTCTCCAAAAAACTTATCGTGTATTATACGTTTCCGCATGACTTTAGGCTCTAATTATAGAGTGTTGATGATAAAGTCTGGTTTATAGCCGCTCGCCCCATATCGAGACCGCCACTCAAAAGGGAGCAGCCGAACTCCGCTTCGTACCGTTCGTTTATATGCATGTAATTTTGTATTGGATAGAATGACTCCCATGAGCAGAGAGGACTACTTCCATACAGAGCGCTCCGGCGACACTTTGAGGCTGAATATCCGAGGCAGATGGCGAATCGGTTCTCTCGATGCCATAGAGAGGTCGTACAAAGATATGAAATCCACACTTACCGGTGCAAAACGGGTGGTCGTCGACCTCGGCGGCATCGAATCTATCGACACCGGGGCCATGGTTTTCTTTATCTCGCTGCGCGATGAGCTGAAAAAGAGGAACCGTGTACGCTTCATAAACATACCCGGCGAATTCTGCCGGATGTTCCGTCTTGTAAAGCGGTTTGCCGCACCGAATAGCGTCGCGGCGAAACCGCGTTTCCCGATTTTTTTACACCCTTTTGCCGCTCTCGGCAGGCATACCCATGCGCTCTATTCAGACTTTGTACTTTTTATGAGTTTTCTGGGAGAGTCCACAGTCGCGATGTTTCGTACGCTTCTACACCCATCCTCTTTCAGGGTGAAAGAGACCGCCGCCAACATATACAGAGCAGGTGTAACCGCCTTGCCGATAGTTGCGCTCAGCGCATTTTTGGTCGGCATCGTCATCGCGTTTCAGAGCGCCGTCCAGCTTCAAAAATATGGGGCCAACATCTTCATTGTAGATATGATCGGTATCTCGATACCCAGAGAGCTCGCACCTTTGATAACCGCGATCATAGTTGCGGGCAGAAGCGGATCGGCCTACACCGCGCAGATCGGCGTAATGAAGATCACCGAAGAGATAGACGCGATGAAGACGATGGGCTTCGGCGTCTTCCGGTTTATCGTTTTGCCGAGAATTGTCGCGATGATGATAGCGCTTCCCCTTCTAATATTTTTCGCAGATATCGTCGGTATCTACGGCGGTCTTCTGGTCGCTAAGTTTCAGCTCGATATCACCGCCTCACAGTTTCTGGAGAGGCTTCATAACGAGGTGGATGCAAGACACTACCTCGTAGGCCTCTTCAAGGCTCCTTTCTTCGCCTTCATAATAGCCGCCGTCGGATGTTTTCGCGGTTTTCAGGTCTCCGGAGATACGGAGAGTATCGGTAGGTATACCACGATGAGTGTCGTAAACTCGATCTTCCTCGTAATAGCGATGGATGCGCTCTTTTCCGTGATCTTTACGGAGCTCGGTATATGAGAGAGATGATAAAGCTCCGCCGCCTGCAGACACGTTTCGGAAACAAAACGGTCCACGAAGATCTGAATCTCACCGTCTACGAGGGGGACATCTACGGCATCCTTGGAGGAAGCGGCTCGGGAAAGACGACTCTTCTTAGAGAGATGATCATGCTGCTGCGTCCAAGCGGAGGCCACATAGAGGTTCTCGGCTACGATCTGAACAGCATTGGATACAAAGAGGCCCAGAGGCTCAGAACCGAATGGGGAGTGCTTTTTCAGTTCGGAGCGCTATTCACATCCTTGACGGTCGAAGAGAACGTAGCCGTATGGCTCAGAGAGTATACATCTTTGTCAGATGCGACTATCCGGCGTATAGTCCGCTCGAAACTGGAGATGGTAGGGCTCGATCCCGATGTCGGCAGGCTCTATCCGAGTGAACTGAGCGGAGGGATGATAAAACGCTCCGCACTCGCACGCGCCCTGGTGATGGACCCGAAACTGCTCTTTCTGGACGAGCCCACTTCCGGCCTCGACCCGGTGAGCGCTGAGGCTTTCGACGAGCTGATCACCCAGCTTCACTCTCTTTTGGGTCTGACCATCGTGATGATAACGCACGATATAGATACGATATTCAATGTAGTCAACAGGATGGCGGTACTTGGCGACAAACATGTGGTTGCGGAGGGAACCTTGAGAGAGGTTCTGAAAAACGATCATCCGTTTATACGCCGTTTTTTCGGCGGAAACCGTGCAAAAGCACGAATAGAGGCAATGAATTTGGAGAGAGGTATATGGAGAGCAGAACAAGTTACACGATAGTAGGACTCTTCGTCTTCCTCCTGGGGGCCGGTGCCGTAGCATTCGCTCTATGGATGGGGAAGTACAACAACAAAAAAGAGTTCGCCTACTACTACACATATATGAAAGAGTCGGTTGCCGGACTTCCGCCGGACGGGGCTGTCAAGTATATGGGCGTCAACATCGGAAAAGTCAAAGAGATCCATATCGACCCCAACGATCCTACACGGGTGCGCCTGCTGCTGCAGATACCCAAAGATATTCCGATACGTGAAGGGATGTACGCAACACTCAACTTTACCGGAATCACCGGAATCGCCTACATCGAAATCATAGGCGGCAAGAAGGGAGCTCCGGTAATAAAAAGCGAACCCGGCAAAATTCCGGTCATACCCTCCAAGCCCTCTACTCTCGCTCAGATCGGTACTTCGGTAAGCGATCTTGCCGTGCAGATTTCCAAGGCACTCGACAGGCTCAACAACGCATTCAGTGAAGAGAACATAAAACACTTCAACGATATGATGAGCAATCTCGACCGATCTTCCGAATCGCTAAAAAAGATATTGAGCGACAAGAACGCAGAAAATATCGAAACTCTCCTAAGCTCTCTGGCAGATGCCTCCAAAAAGAGCGAGAGGCTCTTCGAAGCTGTAGATGTCATAAGAAGAACCACGCTGGACCTTGGTGCCGAGGGGAACCGGACCCTGGTATCGCTTCAGCGGAGTGCCGACTCTTTTAAGGAGCTGAATTTGAAGCTGATGAAACAGATCGAAGATGGCGACCTGAATATACGACAGCTTCTTCAGAAGACGATCGCGGAGTCAAATGCTCTTATCAGAGCCTCCAAAGCACTCGTCTATCAGCTGCAGGAAGATGCCTTGATGATCAAAAACAGCCCCAGAGACCTCTTTTTCAAAGAGGCAGAACCTACTCTGGGGCCGGGGGAGAAGCAAAAATGAGAAGATTTACGATATCCGGAAAGAGTATTCCGGCAGCACTGGTTTTTTTGCTCTTTCTGGGCGGCTGTTCAGTTAAAAAGGTGCCTCCGACCACCTTTTACCATATCTCTCAAGAGACTCCCGGAATAGAGAAATCTGCCGATAGGCAGGCCATCGACTCTATAAGAGTAACATTCAGCCGCTCATCCAGGGTAAGCGAAAGTTCGTCCATCTACTATACAGACAAAGATTTCAGGCAGCAGCCCTACGCCTACAGCAGGTGGTACGATACCCCGGATACGATGCTGGAAGGGAAGCTGATCTTCGCTCTCGAAAAATCGAAAATTGCAAAAAATGTAACAGGAAGTTCGAGTGCGGCGGAAACGAAAAATGTTCTTGAAATAGGAGTTTTGGATTTTGTACATGAGTTCGGCAAGAGCGGAAGATCCAGAGGAAAAGCCGTCATTTTGGCTTCTCTGGTCCGAAACAGGGACGGCAAAACTCTATGTACCAAGCTTTTTGAAGCCTATTCGCCGGCGGCGACAGACGATGCCGCAGGCGGCGTTGCGGCTTTGAACAGTGCATCGGACAAGATAGTGGCGGAGATTGTGGAGTGGCTGGGCGAATGCGGAAGCCGGTAAATCTGAAAAGAGTGTAGGCCGAAGGCTAAAGAAGCCCGAACCTCTCTATAAAATCGTCGTCGATATCTATGAGCCCTCTCTTTTTAAGAGACTCGAGCACCCCTCTGTCGCAGAGAACATCACCCGGCCACTCCCTCTCGTAGCCGTCAAGTTCATTTTTGTCGGTAGCGTCCACCATTATGAAAGGCTCTTTGCGAATGTCCCGCAAAGCGTCTATATTGTTTGCGACACGCCACACAAGCATATACGGATTCTCCAGGCTGTTGCGTTCGGCATCCACAACGATCACGATTTTAAGATGCGCATGAAGCGATTTCAGATCGTCGAAAAGCTGCTGAACGGAGCGCTCTTTTTTGTATGAAACGATACATATCGGGTTTTTTGTATGCGTAAAGTATTGTCTCAAAGAGAGCACATTGCCGTCTATCGCCTTCATCGCACCCAAAAGCTCTTCATCGTTCATGAGTGAATCGACACCCTCTTCCGCCTCGTCGCCTGTCGCATCGATTCCAAGCTTTCCGCCGACCAGCGTATCGGGGCTGGAGTGGTCGAGCGCATCGACGATCCCCTCAGTAATCAGCATCCGCTGCGGCGAAATTCTGTTTAGAATATGCTCGGTTATAGCCTCATATTCGGTAAGTGCCGGCGCTTCGCTCCCCACAAAGACGGCGTGTTTGACAAAGCTCATCTGCCCTACGCCCCAGAAAGCGTGCATGAACTGCTTTGCATGACCTTTATAGTGGGTCTGCATCTTTGCCAGGATCAGGTTGTGAAAAACTCCGTTTTCAGGCATATGATAGTCTATCAGGTCCGGTGCGGTCGTCTTTAGAAGCGGAAGGAAAATACGCTCTGTTCCCCACCCCATATATTTGTCCTCTAGCGGCGGCTTTCCGACTACCGTAGCCTGGTATACCGGATTCTCCTTCATCGTAACTGCGGTAACGTCCATAACCGGGTACGGCTCCTTCAGCGTATAGTAACCGGTATGGTCGCCGAAAGGGCCCTCTATGACCATCTCATTTGGATCTACCTCACCCTCTATGACGATATCGGCATCCTCGGGAATCCATATGTCGTTCGTGACAGATTTCACCAGTTTGGCAGGCTCGTTTCTTACAAAGCCGTAGAGCATCAGCTCGAACATTCCGTATGGAAGCGGCGCCTGTCCGCACCATATGTAGAGCGGGTCACCGCCTATGGCTACCGTTACAGGCATCTTCACTCCGGCCTCTTTATACTGGTCGAAGAAGTGGCTGGCATCTTTGTGTATCTGCCAGTGCATTCCAAGCCGCCTCTTGTCGTACTGCTGGAGCCTGTACATACCGAGGTTCTGCATATTGCCGTCGAGACTCTTAGTATATACCTGCCCCATCGTTATAAAAGGTCCGCCGTCTTCGGGCCAGGTCTTAAGTATAGGCAACTCATCCAGGTCGACCTGCGATGCCGTTTTTATAATCTGCTGGCAGAGCCCCTTCTGCCTGAGGCGCTTCGGAAAGACGTTTTTCAGTGCAAAGAGTTTCGGAAGCATCGAGAGTTTCGCCATCAGCCCCTCGGGCGGCCTCATGTGCATCAGCTCTTCAATCTCCGCCGCTATCTTGTCGGGGTGGCGTCCGAAAAACTTTTCGGTAATATCGAAATTGGCGAACATATTCATCACTACCGGTATATCGTACTCAATACCCTTGGCACGACTTACCGGTCTCTTGAAGAGAATCGGCTTGGAGGGCGACTTTTTCACCTCCACATATGCTATATGCGCAATCTCCAGATCGACATCGCACGGCTCCTCTATAACCTTCAGATCACCCTCACTCCGCAGCCTCTCGAGCCACTGCTCCATAGTCGCCATTGTAAACTCCCGAAATTGAGTATCTATCTCTTCTACGCTCCGTACCAGTACCTGAAGCGGTGAAGTCGAAACATATCCAAGCCGTTTCGGCGATTTAGCGCAAAACGGATTAGAACCTTTCGCAGCGCTCCTCTTTGAACGCCATAGCCTCCGCTCGCTCCAGAAGCTCTTTCGCCCCAGCCTCTATCATAATGTCGGCAAGGCGGGACCCGAGGGCAGCCGCTTCACTCCTGGGGGCATCTATGATCTCTTTTAGAATCTCCGTTCCGTCCGGAAGACCGACCATGGCACGTACAACTACGCGATCTTCAGAGACTTTTGCGTTTACCGCTATCGGAACCTGGCAGCTCCCTTCGAGCTTCGCGACAAAGTCGCGCTCTATCTTCGCCGCCAGAGCCGAATCTTCATCGTTTAGCACCGAAGCGATTTCGGCCACTTTTTCGTCGTCTACAATTTCGATCCCGAGCGAAGCCTGTCCTGAGGGTGGGATCATGACATTGTCGTCTATGGGCTCGTGAAACGGAACGCTTTCGAGCAGCCCGAGCCTCTTCATCCCCACGTATGCCAGAATAATCGCATCATACTCACCTTCGGCGAGCTTGCGTAGCCTCGTATTTACGTTACCCCGCAGATTTTTGACCTTCAGGTCGGGCCTTATGGATCGAAGCTGCATCTGGCGCCGCAGGCTGGTGGTACCGACTACGGCACCGTTCGGCAGATCATCGATGTTTCGGTATCTGTGTGAAAGAAAGCAGTCCCTTATGTCGTCACGCTTGGTGATTGCGGCCAGTTTTAGGCCCTCTGGCATCACCGTAGGCACATCTTTGAGGCTGTGTACCGCCAGATGCGCCCTGCCCGCCAGCATGACATCCTCTATCTCTTTGGTAAAGAGCCCTTTGCCGCCGATAAGTGCGAGGGGCTTGTCCAAAATCTTGTCACCCGTCGAAGTCACGACTTCGAACTCTATCTCCATCTCTGGAAATCTCTTCTTTAGTTCAGACTTCACATACTCCGCCTGCCACATGGCAAGCTGGCTTCCTCGTGTAGCTATTATCAGTTTTTCCATTGTCCTACTTCTTTATGAATGATTTGTATTTCTCTCTCGTTATATCTTTCTTGCCGTCGGCAAAAACGGTCGGAGTCCCGGTAACCAGCATCTTTCGAGCGGTTATTCTGTCGTGAAGGATGATCTTCTCTATTCTCTTGTCGTGAAGTTCGTTCGGAGTCACCTTGAACCCGGTCTCTTTTTCTACTATCTCAAGGATCTTTTTCTCATCTTTCAGCTCGGGGTCGATCTTGATGGAGTAGATCTTCTCGACGATATCTTTTCTACCCTTCAGCTTGGCCGCTTCCATTACCCTTACGAGCGTATCGGAAGCGGGGTGTATGGCGCTCAGGGGAAGGTGGTAGTAAAAGAGGGCTATCTTGTCTGGATTCTGTTTAACCGCTTTCAGCAGCTCGGGCACGTACATCCTACAGAACGGACAGAGAGGATCGGAAAAAAGAATCAGTTTGTGTTCGGCATCCGGATTGCCGTAAAGAAGGTGCGACTCCGAATATATGTCGTCGGGGAGTTTCGGTTGGATAATCGATCGGATATCCATGCCGGTTTTGCGATCTATCAACTCGGTCGCTATAAGGTTTTTACTTACGAAAAGAATCGTCTCGAAGCCGATTTTCCTGGTCTTCTTCTCTCTTGTCAGCTCAAGGTTGGCCTCCACAACATACGCGGACCACCCTTTCACTCCGGGTATCGGAAGCTTTTCCGCCACCTCGATACTATTGATCTTCAGGCCCCTGTTCTGGCTCAGCTTCTTCTTTACGAAATTGATCACATCCGCATCGCTCCCGGCGACTGCAAGGCTACTTCCTATTATCAGGATGGTCAATAATCTCAACATCGATGACATCGCACTCTCCTTCTTTGAATTCATCTCTCGTATCCAAACCGGACTTTCCTGCCGGCCGGGCTTTTGAAAAGAGCCTGCGCGCTATAAAGCCGGAAAAGATCCCAAACTGCAGAAGCAGTCCGACAATATCGGTGAAAAAGCCCGGGACTATCAGAAGTATGGCACCCAAAAGCGCCGCCAGATTCTGTTTCTGAAAAGATTCCGGCGTGATCTCGCCGGCCATCACGGCCCGCATATTTTCGGAAAAAGTATAACGGAAGTTTGTTAACAGAAGCAAACCCGCAAGCGCACTGCCGATCACCTCCATGAAGGTCCAGAACGGACCTATGGCCGCAGAGATCTCGACCGATACGAATATCTCTACGAAGAGGTAGATCAGAAAATAGATCATCCCACTATTTCCGCAGCTTTTTCGGCAGCTTCTTCCAAGGAGGCTTCCGCTCTTGCAAGGCCGTCACGCTCTATTATCTCAACCTTTCCTTCGGAAAGCCTCTTGCCGACCACCACGGCACACGGAAACCCTATCAGCTCGAAATCTTTCATCTTGAAGCCGAAACGCTCCGGCCTGTCGTCCAAAAGTGCGTCCACCCCCCTGCTTATAAGCTCTTCGTATATCCTCTCTCCGGCACGGAGCTGCTCTTCGTCCTTAACGTTCCCAACAACCACCACAACCTCAAAAGGCGCCACGCTCGAAGGCCAGATCGAACCCTTCTCGTCATGGTGCTGCTCGATGATCGCTGCCAGCAGCCGGCTTACGCCTATGCCGTAGGTTCCCATCACAAACGGCTTCGACTTGCCGTCCCTGTCGAGAAAACGGGCATCGAGGGGCTCGGAGTAGCGAGTACCGAGCTGAAAGATGTGGCCCACCTCTATACCTTTGGTATATGCAAGCTTTCCGCCGCACTCCCTGCACTTGTCGCCGACCTTCACCTGAACAAGGTCGTCGAACCTCTCATCCTCCAGAACAGCGAGGTCGACTCCCACGAGATGGTAATCTTTTTCGTTGGCACCGCAGATCATTTGCGATGCGCCCTTCAACGAGTTGTCGAAGAGCGTTTTAATCTCGAACGGAGCCTTCGCAGCGGTGTAGATCTGCCCTTTCTTCTCCTCTGCAAGTGGGTCTCTTCTAATGGCGACAGGTCCTATAAAGCCCGGCACCAGGCCCGCTCTCTCCAGCTCCTCCTCGGTAACGTCCGCAAGCTCGTTGGCACCGACACTGTTGGCCGCTTTGGTCTCCTGAAGCTCGTCCGAACCCCTCAGGAAGAATAGAACTATCTCGTTTTTCCCTCCGTCGTAAACGGCCCGTTTGGCGACACATTTAACCAGATAGTATGGATCGACACGAAAAAATTTAGCCAGATCCTCTATAGAGGTGACACCCGGCGTATGGAACTTCATAAGATCGGCTTCGGGTGCCTCCGGAACTTCATCCTCTTCCGCCCTCTTCGCAGCCTCTATATTGGCGGCGTAGTCACACCCTTCGCAAACCACTATCGTATCTTCCCCGCTCTCGGCGAGGACCATGAACTCTTTGCTCCCTTCGCCGCCTATGGCGCCGCTGTCTGCCTCCACAACCCTGAAGTCGAGCCCCATCCTGCTGAAGATTTTACGATAGGTCTCCTCCATCAGCCCGAACTCTCTGACCATATCTTCATGATCGGCATGGAAGCTGTAGCCGTCTTTCATTATGAATTCACGCCCGCGCATAAGACCGAACCTGGGCCTCGCTTCATCACGAAACTTGAGGTTTATCTGGTAGAGATTGGCCGGCAGCTGCTTGTAGCTGTTTATGAAGCGGGCCGCAAGCTCCACCATCATCTCCTCATGCGTAGGGCCCAGGACGAATTCGTTCCCTTTTCTGTCGTTGAATCGAAGCAGCTCCGCACCGTACTTTTCGTACCTGCCGCTCTTTTTCCAAAGCTCGGCCGGGGTTACGAAACCCAGCTGTACCTCCTGGCACCCGGCAGCGTCCAGCTCCTCTTTGACGATGGTTCTTACTTTGTCCAAAACCCGTTTGCCCAGAGGCAGAAAATCGTATATACCGCTGGCCACCTGATAGATGAACCCGCCTCTTACAAGATAGATATGGCTTGGAAGAACGGCATCTTTGGGCGCCTCTTTCAGTGTGGGTATCAGCAGTTTTGAAAACCTCATTGCTCTCTTTTTCCTTGTTTTATTTATTTAATACGCTTCGTCGGCAAAGCCGCCGAAGCTACGATAACTCTGCGTTCGCTTCGGCAGCGGGCCCACGCGCAGACAAGCCGCGCTCTTCTCGTGCAGCGACGAATCGGTCAGCGAATTTTATCAAAGTTTCGCGGTTAACGACACCTTTTTATCAGCGCAGATCGTCTTTCATGATGAATTCACACTTGTACTTGTCGGCCATCCTGACATCCGTATCTGTTTTGAATATATACTTCATAGCCTCTATTATCGTATCGGCCCTCGGCTGTTCGGCCACATCCCTCAGCTGCTTTGTCGGTGTGTGGAGAAACTTGTTGAATGCATTATGCACCAGCTTTTCAACGTTTTTTTGGGTCTCCGGAGGGATGAAACCCTTCTTTACGGCACGCTCTATCTCCGCCATGGCCGCCCGTCTGGCCTGTTCTCTCACATCTTTGATGAGCGGGTCTATCATAAGTGTCTGAAGCCATTTGAAAAACTCAATCGTATAGCGGCCGACTATCTCATACGCCTTACGTGCCTGCTCTTTTCTCATCGCCATATTGTTATCGACGATCTCTTTGAGATCGTCGACGGCATATATGTTTATGCTCTCGTCGGACATATCCTCTATATCCCTGGGAACAGCAAGGTCGAACCAGTGCCTCTCGAACGATGTCTGTTCAACCATATCTTCGGTAATTATCGGATGCGGGGCACCGGTAGCCGAAAAGAGGAGCCTGTATCTGTTTATGTAGTCCGAAAGGGCGTGAAAAGGCTCTATATCTATATGGTCCCCTACCGCCTCGGCGATCTTTTTGGCATTCTCTACGGAGCGGTTGAATATAACGACGTTACAGCCGTTGGCCACGAGGTGCTTGGCCACTATCTCACTCATCTCCCCGGCTCCGACGACCAGCCCGGTAAATCCGCCCAGGTTGCCGCCCATCACCTCTTTCGCCTGCGATACCGCGGCACCGGCTACAGAGACGGGGTTTTTAGATATCTCCGTGGTGTTGCGAACCTCCGCCGCACACTTGAACGCATAGTGTATCAGCCTTGAAATCTTCTGGGAGCAGAAACCGTTCTCGAAAGCGAACCTGAACGCATCTTTGAGCTGCCCGGCGATCTGGGTCTCCCCCACTACGAGGCTGTCGAGAGACGAAGCGACGGAAAACAGATGGTGTACGGCACCCTCGTCTTCGTAGACATCGGCTCTGCCTTCGAGCTCCTCTATAGAGAGGCCGCTGTGTACATGCAGGAGTTCGAAGATAGCATGCAGTGCGGCCGATGGTATCGATGTGCTTACCAGAAACTCCACCCTGTTACAGGTGGAGAGGAGCATCGCTTCTTTGATACCCTCCGTTTTCATAAGTGTCGTAAGCGCTTTGGCTTTGAGGTCGTCATCAGGAAACGCCAGCTTCTCCCTGACCTCTATGTCGGTATTTTTATGTGAATAGCTGACTACGACATACTGCATTAAAAATCCCTCTCTATCATGGCTGTTACGATATCGGCCAAAGATCTCTCGCCTGCCCCCTCCATCAGCGAAACGGCCTCGTCACCGAGCTCTTTGGCATAGAGAAAGGCCTTTTTGAGCGCGCCGGTTTCATCCATCATCGCCCTTATCCACACCTTCTCCTCTTCGGAGAGCTTTTTTCCATGAAGAGACTTCAGCCGCTTGCGGTCATCTTCGCCGAGAGATTCGAAAAGATAGATATACGGAAGCGTACTTTTGCCCTCTTCGAAGTCGTGCATGGCGGGCTTACCCAGCTGTTCGCTGCTTTGCGATATATCGAGTATATCGTCGACGATCTGAAAAGCTATACCGAGATTACGCCCATAGAGACCGTATATATGGGCATCCTTGCCGGCCAGCACGGCGGCAGCCGAGGCTGTCGCTTCGATCAGGGCAGCGGTTTTTTGGTAGATCATCTGCATGTATGCCTCTTCATCCGCATGAAAGCTTTTGGAGAGCCGCACATCCATTATTTCACCTATACTCAGCTGCGTAACGGCCGAAGCGACTTTGGAGGCTACTGTATGCTCAAATCCCGTGAGCTCCTCGAAACCTTTGGAGTATAGAATATCTCCCATCATAACGGCCTGCTTGCTGCCTTCGGTTGCATTCAAAGATGCTACACCGCGTCTAACCATGGCATCGTCGATTACATCGTCGTGCAGTAGACTGGCCGCATGGATCATCTCTATAATGGCCGCAAGCTTGACCGCATCGTCCCCCGTTCCGGCAATTTTAAGAACGAGCTTGGCACGGAGACGCTTTCCGTGGGGAAGGTTCTCAAAAAGTTTCGAAACATACTCATTGGACAGATCGTCTACAAACTGCCGCATCAGCGACTCTACACGCTCCAACATGGTCTATTTGCTTCCTTCCGTGTAAAAAATCTCGCTCATACCGTAATCTTTTATCTTAAGATCCAGGTACGCCCTCTGCCTTTTTTCATCGAAAGCCCTGAACACGATAAGCGCATATGGCCTCTCCGTCTGCCTTTCGGATGCGTCGGCAGCCTTGGCAAAGAGTCCGATTTTAAAAGTGTTCAACCCATACTTCGTGTACAGTATCGGCTGAAAAGTACGGTTTTCGTAATTCACATGCATAACCAATGCGCCGCTTCTGTAAAGCGTCCAGAGAAATTTGAGATCGTGTATGCGCTCGCCCTCATGGATCTCTATCTTTTGCCAGCTATCTTTCTTCAGACTGAAAGCGGCGCTATGATCCCACCCATCGTCAGAAAGAAGCGGCGACAGAAAAAAGAGTGTCGATACAGCCGCCAAAAGGGCTCTACTCATTCTGGGTCAATATGTTTGCCGTCAGCTCTATATATCTGCTCTGCACACAACTCTCCAGCTCTTTCGAGGGCAGGTACGTAAGTTTTCGCACCTCCTCCTCGAGAGCCTCTTCACCTATCTTCTCTTCGAGCATCATCTCGAGGGCGCAAACCCTTTGGACGAGCTTGTCCAACTCCGATTCCACGAGATTCCTGTTTGCGTTGTATACTATGTCGAAAAACTTCGCCTTGGGCGAACCGCCCGTAAAGATATCCTCATCATCTTCAAAAATCATATCCAAAACCCTCTTTCATAAAATCGTTACTACACCTTTCCACTATAATCAATTATTATTCAGCGGCAAGGCCCTGCAAAAAGTTGTATTATACCACATCTTACTTTCCGGGCTCTTTTTCTATATCCTCTATCGGCATCGGCTCTTGAATATAGTAACCTTGCGCCACATCTATTCCAAGTTCGCGAACCTTTTCGTAAATCATTTCGTTGCTTACAAATTCCGCTACCGTCTTTATACCAAGTTTTTTCGCGAAGTCTATTATCGCTTCCACTATAACCTGGGCGTTTTTATCGTTATGGATATTTCTTATGAGCGACCCGTCTATTTTGATAAAGTCCGCTTTAAGCTTGATTAGATACGAGAAGTTCGAGTACCCGGTACCGAAGTCGTCTATCGCTATCTGGCATCCGAGATCTTTCATCTCGTTCACGAAGCGCTCTACCTCGGGAAAAATCTCTATGTTTTCACTCTCAAGAAGCTCGAATATCACCCTGTGCGCTACCCCGTAATGCAAGATCCTCTCTTTTATGTAAGATACCGTTTCCGGATTCAATATATCTTCGACCGAAAGGTTTATAGAGAAGGTCAGATCTTTTCTATTTTTGAAAAACGCACAGCTAAGTTCCACCACTCTCATCGTCATGAACTGGTACTGGTGGCTCTTTTGTGCAAGAGGAAGAAACTTGTACGGCGAGACCACTTCACCATCCTCTTTGACAAGTCTGACGAGGACTTCGTACCCTTTTATCTTTCTACCCTCTACATCATAGAGGGGCTGAGCGTACGGAACTATCCTCTCCTGTGCAAGCGCACTCTTGATCTCTCTTATCCAGTATATGTTCTCTCTATATTTGGTTTCGAGATTCCACTCTGACGAGAAGATCATGATCGGCTTTCTCTGCTTTCTGGCCTCCTTCAGCGCCATATCGGCCTGCTCTATCATCGGCGCCTCTTCGACGGTACAGCCTACGGTAACACGGATATCTACCCTGTTCTCTTCATAATAGAAGTGAGTCCTCTCTATTTTGGTGCGTACCGAGCTCAAAAAAACTTTCGCCTCGTCGCTATGGAACTTTCCGTTTTTGATAAGGGCGAATTCGTCACCGGAAATGCGGTAAGCCCGATCCACATCCAACTCTCGAAGGGTATCGGCGAAGTTTTTCAAAATGATGTCTCCGGCACGGTGTCCGTAGAGATCGTTGATCTCGGTAAAGTCATCTATATTTACGATAGCTACAAGCGCTTCGCTCTTCTTTGAAAGATCGTCCATCAGTGCACGCCTGTTGGGTAGACCCGTAAGCTGGTCTGTATAGAGCTGCTGCCACAGTTGAGCGGTCTTCTCTTCTACCTTTTGTGAAAGAATCTGTTTCATATTCTCCTGCAGTTCGGTATATGCAGATACATTCTCCTGCATCTTCCTGACTGCGTTAATGATAAGTTTTATCTCTTTGTCGTCACTTTCACAGTCGAGTACCAGGTCTTTACCCTTTACGTCATACTCCGCAAGCGCACCCGCCACCTTCTTCAGAGGCGTGAGACGTTTTTTTATCTGATAGGCGAGAGCTATGAACAGTAACGTCGCTATAGAAAAGAATAGAAGCAGAAGACGTGTCATCTTCTCTACCATCTCGCGATAGTGCATACTCGAGTAGTGAAGCTGAAGCAGCGCTATCTGCTTATTTCCACCCGGTTCGAAGATGGGAGTCTCTATCTGAAAAGTTTCGGTTTGAGTGTTCAGACCGTTGGAGTGGCGCTTCATCTTTCTGATCACTTCGCCGTTTTTCTTCAGATATACGGCAAGAATATCCTTTTCGGTCATTATCTGCTTTACAGCTTCATCTACTTTGTCGCCGAATCCCAGATAGAGGTTTATCCCGATCTGCGGAGCGAACATCTTCGCCACAAGCTCCGCCTTTTCCCTCTCCACATCATAGAGTGTCTTTTTGCCTATATGTTCGAAAACTAAAAACATAGACCCTAGTACAATAAGGGCGACAAACAGGACATAAAAGATGATTTTTGTAGAGAGTGAATACCCCTTCTCACTCTGCATCGACAAACCTTACTATACTGTACAGAGAAGGTACAAAAAGAATTCCCGCTTTCTGAAGTACGACTCTGTTCATATATATTACGGTAGACTGCTCTATGGTCAGGGCGAAAAGCGCTCCATATTTCAAATCTTTGAAGTCGTAGACAAAAACCGGAATCTTTTCACGACGTGCGAAGTCCACAGCCTTTTTCATATCCTCTTCATCGGCTTTCAAAATATAGAACGCATCGGAGTGAAACGGCGGCTCCAGCTCGCTGAAAGTGGCCATCTCCGCCTCGAACGGGATACCGCCGAGACTGTGATCGTAATATGCCTCGATCTTGTCGACGATTCTTTCGGCGGTAAACTCATCTTCCGGCTCGTAGAGTACGGTGAAGACAACCGGCTTGTTGTCGTGTTTTGCCACCACCCCCTCTTCGAGCATCAAAAGTTTGGGATATATCCTGCTTTGTGCATCAATAAGCAGTTCGTTGTATGTATACCCCCACACCGACTGCAAAAAAATCAGCAAAAGAGCGAAATACCGCATTTAAAACGCCTT
>JALWMA010000139.1 GCA_027081015.1 Campylobacterales bacterium
CCGTAGAGAGGATCGCCCAGTTCACGGTCGAAGATTCCGCAAATCTCAACACCCTCGAGCTCTTTCAGCAGATACTTCAGATGCAGATTCGCAGAAGGCTCCAGTGCGCTTACAAGCAGCCTCATATAGTGTAGCTCCCCGTAATTTCGAGGCTTTTTAGATCGAACTCGACGACGGCCTCTTCAACGGCCACGACGAGCCTGCACTCCTCTTTGGCGATTGCGCCGGGCACGCCAGGAAGCGTAGCCAGCAGATCGAGGCGGCGGTTGAGCGGATCGAACACCTTCAGCCCCCTATCTCCGGCATCGGCTATGAATATGCGGTAGTTTCCGCACCCGCCGACTCCGGCGCAAATGGCCGCGGGCTCTTTTAGATCTTCGCACTCCACCGCCTTTCTGCCGTCGCGCAGCGAACAGAGCGCCCCATCTTCGTCTACATAGTACAAAATGCCGCCCAAAAGGGCTACCGGCCTATTTTTCAAGCACAATCCTTCACATGATATTACCCAAACCCCGGGCATAGCCTGCAAGCAGGCAGGAGGTGAGCGCCCATGCGATCCCCTGAAGCTTCAAAAGCCCGCCGATGATTTGCCGTATTGTATTATAATACACCAAAACTTTTCCGGACAGGATGAAATGAAAAGAATATTGGTAACCAACGACGACGGCTTCGAATCGGAGGGGCTGCACGCCCTCGTGGAGGCGCTCAGACCACTCGGTCATGTGACGGTGGTGGCACCCACTCTCGAAAAATCGGCATGCGGACATAGCCTGACACTTACGCGCCCCCTGCGTTTTGTGGAGATCGACGACGACTTCTTCAAACTCGACGACGGAACCCCCACAGACTGCGTATATCTGAGCAAGTACGCTCTCTTCGACGAGGAGCGCCAGCCCGACCTCGTGGTGAGCGGCATAAACAAAGGGGCCAACATGGGGGAGGACATCACCTACAGCGGCACTGCGGCAGCGGCGATGGAGGCGGTGCTGCAGGGAATCCCCGGCGTGGCCATAAGCCAGGTGTGCAGAAGCCGGTGCCAGAATATCGACGAACTCGGTTTCGAGCTGGCGAAAGAGGCGGCTTACAGGGTATGCAAAAAGATTCTCGAAGAGGGGTTCCCTCTGGGCGAGAGACGCTTTTTGAACATCAACGTGCCGCCTATTCAGCCGAAAGATTGCAGGGGCTACGAAATTACCAAGGCGGGTTACCGACTCTACGGCAACGATGCGCATATGCACCGCAACCCGCGGGGCGAAGAGTACTACTGGCTCGGACTCCACCCGCTGGAGTGGATCCCGGATGAAGAGCGGCTCTGCGACTTCGAGGCGATAAAAAACGACTGCGTCTCCATCACCCCCATACAGCTTGACCTGACGAGCCATGAAGATATAGAGAGGCTGAAGGGGTGGCTGTGAGATACGAGCGATGCAGAATGCTGATGGGGGAGGATTTCGAAAAACTGAGAAGCGCGAAGGTGCTGCTTCTCGGAGTCGGTGGTGTCGGAAGCTTCTGCCTCGACTGCCTCTTTAGAAGCGGGGTGGAGGATATAACGATAGTAGACTTCGACAGATACGACGAAACGAACCAAAACCGCCAGATAGGCAGCGACAGAGTGGGTGCGGTAAAGGTACACAGACTCGCGGAGCTCTACCCCACGGTAACGCCGATAGAGGCCAAAATAGATGCCGAGTGGGTCGAAAAATTCGACTTCGACCCATTCGATCTGGTGCTGGATGCGATCGACGATCTAAAGGCGAAGATAGCTCTTGCCCACAAAACATGGCCAAAGCTCATAAGCGCCACCGGCGGGGCCAGAAAGCTCGACCCGACCAAAATAGAGATCGCCTCGATCTGGAAAACCCACGGCGACCCTTTCGCCAGGAAAATCAGGTACGAGCTCAAAAAGAGCGGCTTCAAAGAGGACTACCAGGCACTATTCAGCCCCGAGAGCCCCAAATGCAC
>JALWMA010000140.1 GCA_027081015.1 Campylobacterales bacterium
CTGCTTTTCGATTTTCGATTTTTCGTTTTTCAGGGAAAAAGAATGGTGGCCACGACAGGACTTGAACCTGTGACCACTACCATGTCAAGGTAGTGCTCTACCAACTGAGCTACGCGACCATCCGTTGCGGATATATTAGCAGAAAAAATGCTCTTTTTCCATAAAATGGAGTTTCGAGCGGAGATTTTGTGCCGGAATTATACAAAATCTTCATTGATTTTTCCTTAAATCCCTGCGGAAAAAGAGGTGTTCGATCAGCAGCCAACCTACCGCGAAGTCTATCATCACGTCGGCAAAGTTGAAAACCGCGAAATCGAATCCGCAGTGCCAGTGCACATAGTCCACTACGCCGGGCTGGACGAATCGGTCATATATGTTTCCGGCGGCGGCACCGAAAAGGATTCCGAGCGGAAGAGAGTGCGTCTTTATGTGGTTCCCGTGTATTATATACCCCATAACGGCGGCGAGCAGTCCTATCTGTATCCACTTCAGATAGGGTCCGAGGAACGAAAACATGGAGAAAGCGACACCCTTGTTGAATACCAGGCTCAGCGAAATACAGTCGCTCTGCCATCTCCAACCGGCGAGGAACACCTCTTTTAAGCTCTGATCTATAATGAATATGCCCGCGGCGGCGAGCAGAAAAGCGGCCCACTCTTTAAACATGGGTCAGCTTAGCGCTTTTTTGAAAAACTTCTCCATCTCCGCCATCCACTTCTCTATCTTTTTGGAGCTTTTGCCCTCGAGCAGGATACGGAGTTTGTTTTCGGTGCCGCTGTAGCGAATGAGCGAACGCAGACCGTCGGCCCTTATCTGCTCCTCCCTCTCCTTCAGCCCCTCGATCGACTCCAGCGGCTTTTTTTCGGCCACACTCATATTCAAGAGCCGCTGCGGGTAGAGCTCGAACGGGTTGAGAACTTCGCTCGCCTTTTTGCCGCTTCTGAGCACAAGGGCCATGGTCTGAAGGGCCGACACCAGGCCGTCGCCGGTCTTCGCATATTCGCTGAAGATAACGTGGCCGCTCTGCTCCCCGCCCAAAACGCAGCCGTTTTTTTGCATCTCCTCGAGCACATACTTGTCCCCCACATTAGCCCTTACCAGCCTTACGCCGTTGGCGGAGAGAAAATCTTCGAATCCCTGGTTGCTCATGACCGTAGCCACGACACAGTCGTTGGCCAGCCTCCCTTCGCTCTTCAGGTGCATCGCCAAAGCCCCGATAAGCTTGTCGCCGTCAACAAGCTCCCCCCTTTCGTCGACCGCTACGAGCCTGTCGGCATCACCGTCGAAAGCGAAGCCTATATCGGCGCGGTACTCCCTGACCTTTTCGCTCAGCGTCTCGGGGTGTATCGCTCCGCAGTTGTCGTTGATGTTGTATCCGTTAGGGCGGTTGTTTATGACAATCACATCCGCACCGAGCTCCTCGAAGACCGTCGGCGCCACCTTGTAGGCCGCCCCGTTGGCGGTGTCGAGCACGACTCGTACGTCGTTAAGCGTGAGATCGGTAGGGAAAGAGTTTTTCAGCTGCACGATGTAGCGCCCGATCACATCGTCGATGCGCTTCGACGAGCCTATCTCCCTGCCGGTCTTCTGTTCCGAAATCAGAAGTTCGGTGTTGAAATAGATCTTCTCTATCGCCGCCTCGTCCCTCTCGCCGAGCTTGTTTCCTCGCGCATCGAAAAACTTGATTCCGTTGTCCTCGAAAGGGTTGTGGCTTGCACTTATCATGATTCCGGCATCACACCGCATATTTTCGGTCAAAAAGGCGATCGCGGGCGTAGGCATCGGGCCGATCTGTATGACATTGTAGCCCACCGCGGTCAGTCCGCTCACAAGGGCGTTCTCTATCATATAACCGCTTCTTCTCGTATCTTTACCCACCAGAATCTTGTTGGTTTTTGCGTGCTTTCTGAAGTATACGCCTGCCGCCATGGCCAGCTTCATCGCCACAAAAGCGTCGAGCTCTCTGCCGGCCAGTCCCCTTACGCCGTCGGTACCGAAAAGCTTCATATTCTCCCTTTGCGGAATCCTTACATTTAATTTAAATTTAATAAATTTTAAGCTATGATTCCCCAGAATTTTCTAATGACAAGGATTATACCATATGGCACATCATAAATCAGCGATAAAACGCATTCGCCAGACAGCGAAGCGAACGGCACGCAACCGCTACTACAAAACACGTATCAAAAACATCGTCAAAGCGGTCGTTACCGCCGTTGAGAACGGAGACAAAGAGGCTGCGGCCAACGCGATGAAGATCGCCAACCGCGAGCTTCACAAATATGTCAGCAAAGGCATCCTCAAGAAAAACACGGCTGCACGAAAAGTGAGCCGCCTGCAGACGAAAGTCAACTCGCTCGGCGCCGCGTAACAGCGCGCCGGCCCCGGAGCGAACACCCCCATATGCTAAAAGAGAAACTCCAGCCCTTCATCGACAGATACGACGAAATCAACGCACTTTTGAGCTCTCCCGAGATTACGGGTGACATAAAGAAGATGACCGCTCTGTCCAAAGAGCAGTCCGATCTCGAACCTCTTGTGGAAAAAGCCAGGCTCTACATCGCCACGGTGGATGCGATAGAGGAGAACCGCTCACTGCTTTCGGACCCGGAGCTTGGAGAGCTGGCTGCCGAAGAGCTCAAGGAGCTGGAGCCGAAACTGGAGCGGATGAACGAAGAGATAAAGCTTCTGCTCCTTCCCAAAGATCCTAACGACGACAAAAACATCTATCTCGAGATACGCGCCGGAACCGGCGGCGACGAAGCCGCACTCTTTGTCGGCGACCTCTTTAAAACCTATGTCAGGTACGCCGAAAACAAAGGGTGGAAGATCGTCATCGAGAGTTCGAGCGAAAGCGAAGCCGGCGGATACAAGGAGATAGTGGCCCTGATAAAGGGCGACCGTGTCTACAGCCGTCTCAAATATGAAGCGGGGACCCACCGCGTACAGCGCATTCCGGCGACCGAATCGCAGGGGCGCATACACACTTCGGCCGTAACAGTAGCGATACTCCCCGAAGTCGAAGATGTGGACGTACAGATCAATCCAAACGATCTCAAAATCGACGTATACCGCTCCAGCGGATGCGGAGGGCAGTCGGTAAACACCACCGATTCCGCCGTGCGAATCACCCACATCCCTACGGGTATAGTGGTTGCGATGCAGGATGAGAAGTCGCAGCACAAAAACAGGGAGAAGGCACTCAAGATTCTCAAAGCGCGAGTCTACGAAAAGCATCTGCAGGAGCAACTGGCGGCATCGAGTGCCGACAGAAAAGCGCAGGTCGGCTCAGGCGACAGGAGCGAGCGGATCAGGACCTACAACTACCCCCAAAACCGCATAACGGACCATAGAATCGGTCTTACACTCTACAGGCTGAACGAGATCATGGAGGGCGGCCTTCTGGACGAGATCATAGAGCCGCTGATAGCCCACTTTCAGGCAGAGGCGATAAAAGAGGCGGGACTGCAATAAAAGGTACGGCAATAGATGCCGCGGCCTCTTAAAAGTTCACCGTCTGCCGGGCACCTTTTACAGAGAGCATAGCCACCTCTCCTACGCTGTCGAGCCTGGGTGCGTTCCCGGGAAGATCGAAGAGGTTCCACTGATGCTTCTTGATCGTGTTTTTTACCATATGGGTATACCTCTCCCCCATCTGCGAATAGCGTTTGAGATAGACGGCCGCGATGAAACCGGTAAACGCTTTGCCGTCCCGCCTGGCCGCCGCTCTCGCTTCACGAAACTCCTCGTATGCCCAGTGGCGGTTCAGGTTGCGCATATATGATGCTATGGACTCCTCAAGGGAGGAGAATATTCTTATCTTGTAGCGCTCCCCTTCGGGTCTGTTTTTGGGGATGATCCCCCTTTTTCCCCATGTCCACTCCCCGAAGAGGTTGTTGGCTTCTCGCGCAAAGCGGCTCTTGCCCCAGTTGCTCTCTATCGCGGCCTGCGCCAGTACGAGCGATACAGGAATCGTATCTATACGCTTCAGATACTCTTTTTCGTCGTAAAGGTTTTTTACACGGTACTTCTTCGCGATTTTGGCGAGCTTCGCCGCCGCCTCCGGATCGGCTATGCTCTCTTCCGTGAAGTGGGAGAAAAAGGCCTTCACAAAAGCCCTCTCCGTGCGGATTTTCCGCTCCTCTTTCAAAATAAGAGGGTAGAGTATCTTTACGAAACTCTCCTTCTGTTTTTTGACATCTTTTATCTTGTAGTAATCAGCCGGAAAAGAGTTCAGAGTGTCAGCCAGCATAACGGCCGACATGAACACAACTCCTGTAACAAATCTAATCAAATCTTCTCTCCAGTACAGTATCGAATATATGGCGGACTTCGCCTTTTAGCGTAAGTGTCTCACCCTTTTTTGCAAGCTCCAGCCTTTCGCCGCCGGTCGGTACGACGACCATGCTCTCTCCGGCCTCCCCTTCGAGGTTGGCACGGTAGAATGCCGCCGCCATTCCGGTTCCGCAGGCGAGGGTCTCACCCTCTACGCCCCTTTCGTATGTGCGCACCCTGAGCACGTCGCCGTCGAGAGCGGCTATGTTGACATTGGCGTCAAACCTGTCACGAAGCTCCCTGGCCTCTTTCAGGTCGAAATTGTCAACATTGTCAACGAGTGTTACAAGATGCGGCACACCGGTATCCACGAGCCACCACGATTTTCCGCCCGCCTCTATATCACGCTCCTTGAGAAGCGGCGGTGTAAGCTCGCTTGTGACAACGCTACCGTCAACATGGGCCTCTATGGCGCCCGCTCCCGTAAGAAACCGCATTCCGGGCTCAGCAAGCCCCTCTTTGAGGGCATAGTGTGCCGCCGCCCTGCTGCCGTTGCCGCACATCGCCGCAACGCTGCCGTCTGCATTGTAAAACTGCCATTCAAAGTCGTATTTCTCATGCGGCAGAAGAACGATAAGGCCGTCGGCTCCGACACCCTCCTGCCTGTGACAGAGCGCTTTCGCCAGGGCGGATCGATCTCTTTTGACAAATGTGTGAAATATAACGAAATCGTTTCCGCTGGCTGAATATTTGGCTACCGTCATAATGGACCCTATTCTATGATATTTGTAAGCTTTCCAAATTTTGCAGGTTGCAAAAAAACGGTGCAATTATAGCACAGCTTAAAGCGTGCTTATATTAAGTGGAATTATTAGTTCGATTACCTGTTTTCGGTAATCTCTTTGAAGATGCGCTCACACTCGCGCTGAAGATCTTTAAGGTTGCCGCTGTTGTCTATGACGTATGTAGCCCGCCTCTTCTTCTCCTCGATATCCATCTGTGCGCCGAGCCTCGCTTCGGCTTCTGCTTCGCTCAACCCTTCACGCTCCATGAGGCGGCGCTTCTGGATCTCTCTGGGCGCATACACGACGACGACCCTCTCTATAGGGTAGGCGCCCGTCTCGAAGAAGAGGGGTATATCTACAATATACGGGCCTCCGAGCCTGTCCTGCTCTTCGCTTTGGCGCACTATCTCCTCACGAATTTTGGGATGCAGCAGCTCTTCGAGCCTCTTTCTGGCCTCACTGTCCGAGAAGACCAGCGCACCGAGCGCTTTTCTGTCGATCTTTCCGTCCACCACGTAGCGGTCTCCGAAAATTTCGGCAACACGACCGGCCTCCGCCTGCAGAGCCTCTCTTGCTATCGCGTCGGCATCGATCACTCTGAGTCCGTAAAGGCGCAGAAGATTGCAGGCTGTCGATTTCCCGCTGGCTATCCCTCCGGTCAGCGCTACCGCGTGCTCAAATGCCATAATCAGCGCTTGACATACTCTTTGAGATTCTCGAACGTAGATGTGGGCAGAGCAAACCGTGCGATGTGCAGATCGCTGTTGTAGTATTCGAACCCGTCCGTCAAGTCTGCGCGCTGGAGATTTATGTCGGCCGTAGGGTGGAAAAACCTGCTCCCCATCGCCAGCCACCTCTCGCCGCCGAGGCGAACCATCGACGTATAGCAAAACGGCATTACTATCTTGTACTCTTCGCAGAGCGCCGAAAGCGCCGCTTTATGCCCCGCCATATCGAAAAGCTGGCTGGAGGCGTCGCTTACGACCACACCCTTTTGCGACAAAACGGCGGCGATCTTGGCAAAAAATGCGCTGTCGCAGAAATCTATATCTTCGAATCGGTTTATCAGCACTATATCGTAGCGGCCCTCATCCGCATCGGCCAGGAATTCACCAGGATCCATGACACTCAGGGAGACGCGGTCATCCTCCAGGGCTCCGGCATAGAGCCCCATGGCCGATGCCGCCTCCACCATATCCGCATCTCTCTCTACGATATCTATCTCGACCCCTTTGTGCTTAAGGAGCTCATGCGCCAGCGCGCCGTCTCCGCCGTCGATCACCAGCACTCTTGCCGGCTCTTCGTGCGTGCACATCGCCGTGTGAGCCATGATTTCGTGGCGCATGGCGCTGTCGTGCTCGCAGTAGAGCGCATTTTCACCCCTTACAAGAATTTTTCCGAAATAGCCGGATCCGTAAACCTTTACGGCACCCTTTTCAAAAATCGTCTCTTTTACGCCGTACTCGCTCTTGGCGATATCTCCGGCCTCCTGTCTCAACCACATATTATGCTCCGAAATCAAATTTTGCAAGATTGTAGCAAAATCGCTTTAAAGGGGTTTTAACCAAAAATGCTTTTGCCGGCAAGAAAGGAAACGAATATTAGCAGCGTAATAACGCCGAACCGGTTCATATAGCGGCGGTTGTTTATGAATGTCGAGACGACCGTCCCCGCAAGCACCAGAAGAATCAGTATCCCGTAGAGTATGAATATGAGAGCTATTCGCTCCTGAGGAAGCTCCATGCGGGGGCCTTCGAGCACAAATGTCTGCACCGCCGTCCATACTATCCATACAAAAATCATTACCGAAAAGGAGAACAACCAAAAAAGAACCTGAACTTTGCCGCTTCGTTTCACTATATGTTCTATCCTATATGAACCTTTTCATTATAATACTCCAAAAAGGATAAGGAGTCGATTATGAGTGCACTGGTCGAGTTCGCGATGTTTCCAACAGACAAAGGCGAGAGTGTCAGCGCCTATGTAAGCAGGATCATGAAGGCCTTCGAGGAGAGAGGGGTAGAGTATCAGCTGACACCGATGGGCACTGTTTTCGAGTGCGAAAGCGTAGAGGAGGCGACAGAGCTTATAAATCTGGCCTATTCGGTCCTGGAGCCCGACTGCAACCGCGTATACACCAACATAAAGATGGATATAAGAAAAGGGCGGTCGGGCCGGATGAGGCAGAAGATCGAGTCGATTCAGAGACGGTTATCGGAAAGTTAATGTGATATAATTTCACAAATTTTTAACGCGGAGGCGAGATATGTGTGCTGAAAGGGTTCAACGTATATTGACGGCCATAATGCTCGGTATAGCGCTTATGTTCATGGCCCAGGGGGCTGCCGGCGACGCCCTCTCTTTGAAAATAGGAGTCGCCCTGCAGGCGTTTATCATCTTGATGATGCTCGTCTGGGCCTTTACGAACTTCTGTCCGTCGCTATGGTTTTTTACCAAAGTTTTCGGACCGTGCGACTGGAACAAGGAAAAGAGCTCGGATGGGTAATGTAAGCTACAAAGATGCCGGTGTCGACATCGACGCCGGAAACGCCTTCGTAGAGGCGATAAAGCCCGCGGTAAAATCGACGTTCGACAAAAACGTGATAGGCGGCATCGGCTCTTTCGCCGGGGCGTACGCGCTGCCCGCAGGGTACAGAGAGCCCGTCATTCTGGCGGCTACGGACGGGGTGGGGACAAAACTGAAACTCGCCATAGAGAGCGGAAAGCTCGATACCGTCGGAATAGACCTGGTGGCGATGTGCGTAAACGACCTCATATGCAACTTCGCGACACCCCTCTTTTTTCTCGACTACTACGCTACCGGCAGACTCAAGGTCGAAGAGGCGAAAGCGGTAGTGGAGGGAATAGCCGAAGGGTGCCGCAGGAGCGAGTGCGCCCTTATAGGCGGCGAGACCGCCGAAATGCCCGGTATGTACAGCGAAAACGATTTCGACCTGGCCGGCTTTTCGGTCGGAATCGCCGAAAAGACGGAGATGAACCGCCTCGAACACGTCAAAGAGGGCGACATCCTCGTAGCGCTCCCGAGCAGCGGAGTGCACTCCAACGGCTTTTCGCTCGTAAGAAAGCTCCTCTTCGAGAAGCTTGAGATGAAATTCGACGACGAATTCGACGGCAGACCCCTCATAGAGACACTTCTCGAGCCTACGAGGATATATGTAAAGATATTCAAGGACCTTAAAGAGAAGATAAACGCGCTCGCCCATATCACGGGCGGCGGCCTCGTGGAGAATCTGCCGCGGGTGCTGCCGGAAAACCTGCACGCCGTAATAGATACATCCAAAATAGAGAGCCTCCCCATCTTCGACCTGATCGGAAAACATGTAGCAAAAGAGGAGATGTTCAGAACCTTCAACATGGGGGTCGGCATGGTTCTGGCGGTTAGCCCCGAAAATGTGAGCGACGTGCTCGAAAATAGCGACGGGTATGTCATAGGCGAGCTGAAGCTCGGTGAAAAAGGTGTGACCCTCTTTTGATATACGCTCTATCCAAACTCTTCACGGCGCTCTTTCTGCCTCCCGGGATATTCATCGTTATTCTGGGGGTGTGTGCGGTGCTCGTAAAGAGATATAGGCTCCTGCTGGCGGCATCCGCCCTCCTGCTCTATGCGCTCAGCATCCACCCGGTAGCCGACAGGCTTCTCGCCAGCTACGAGGAGCCGTTCAGAGCCACCGAACTGCCGCCGCG
>JALWMA010000141.1 GCA_027081015.1 Campylobacterales bacterium
AGCTGCTCGAAGAGAAGGCGATAAAGAGCGGGATCCAGAAAGATCCCGAGTATCTTGACGCGCTCGAAAAGCTCAAAAGAAAGCTGGCGCTCGATGTCTGGATGAAGAAGCAGCTCGACTCCATAACGGTTACGGATGCGGAGGCTAAAAGAGATTACGAGAAGCACAAAAGCGCCTTCATGCGCCCCGAAATGGTACATGCGCGCCATATTCTCGTAAAGACCGAGGAGGAGGCGAAGCGGATCATAGATACGCTCAAGAAGACTCCAAAGAGTGAGCTGAAGGCAAAATTCGAGGAGCTTGCGAAAGCGAAATCCACAGGCCCGAGCGCTTCGAGTGGAGGAGACCTGGGAACATTTGCGAGGGAGCAGATGGTCAAGCCGTTCAGCGATGCGGCATTCGCCCTGAAAGCGGGTGAGTTTACCGAAAAGCCGGTAAAAACCCAGTTCGGCTACCATGTGATATATGTAGAAGAGAAGAGACCTGCGCAGACGGTGCCTTTCGAAGAGGTGAAAGATAGGATAAAAGAGAGCGTAAAGATGGAGAAGTTCAAGCAGAAGGTTCAGTCCGTAGCCAAAGAGCTCCGCTCCAAAGCGAAAATAGAGATCAAATAAGGATTCGTCGATGAGTGGTAGAAAGATTTTGGATCTGGTTCAGCCGGGTGTGGTCACCGGTGACGACGTTCAGAAGATTTTCGAGATAGCCAAGGCGGAGGAGTTTGCGATTCCCGCGGTAAATGTGGTGGGCAGCAACTCTATGAACGCCGCGATGGAGGCTGCCAAAAAAGCGGATTCGCCGATCATAATACAGTTCAGCAACGGCGGAGCCGCCTTCAATGCCGGAAAAGGGCTCGACGCCGAAAAGGGTGCGGTACTCGGCGCCATAAGCGGTGCGAAGCATATCCATACGCTGGCGGAGGCTTACGGGGTTCCGGTCATGATTCATACCGACCACGCGGCCAGGAAGCTTCTGCCGTGGATCGACGCACTGCTCGAAGCGAGCGAACACCACTTCCACAAATATGGAAAACCGCTCTTCAGCTCCCATATGATAGACCTTAGCGAAGAGCCGATCGAAGAGAATATCGAAACGTGCAAGGTCTACCTTGAGCGGATGAGCAAGATGGGTATGACCCTGGAGATAGAGCTCGGCATAACGGGCGGCGAAGAGGACGGTGTGGACAATACGGACGTAGACAACAAGCTGCTCTATACTCAGCCCGAAGAGGTCGCTTACGCCTACGAAGAGCTCTCGAAAGTGAGCGAACGCTTTACGATAGCCGCATCTTTCGGGAATGTCCACGGCGTATACAAGCCGGGTAACGTGGTACTGAGGCCGGAGATCCTGGACAACTCACAAAAATATATAGAAGAGAGGTTCAAGACGGGCCCGAAACCTGTGAGCTTCGTCTTCCACGGCGGCAGCGGCTCGGAGCTCAAAGATATCAGGGAGGCCATAAGCTACGGCGTCGTGAAGATGAATATAGATACCGATACCCAGTGGGCATTCTGGGACGGGGTCAGGGGTTATATCGAGAAGTACCGTGACTATCTGCAGGGGCAGATAGGAAACCCGGAGGGGGAAGATAGACCCAACAAAAAGTACTACGACCCCAGAAAGTGGCTCAGGGAGGGCGAAAAGTCCATGGCCGAGCGCCTCATTCAGGCATTCGAAGATCTCAACTGCCTTGGTCGCAACTGATCTGACCTACAGAGCCTCCGAAGTCGAGCCCTTCAGATGGGAGGGGCTCGACTTTTTCGTCAAACGCGACGACCTCATAGATCCCCGTTTTTCTGGCAACAAGCTCAGAAAACTCTACTCGCTCTTCAAACTCCCGGACCACACCCTAAAAAGGGTCGTGAGCTATGGCGGCGCGCAGTCGAACGCGATGCTCTCCATAGCCTACCTCGCGGCCATGAAGGGGTGGGAGTTTGTCTACTACGCGAAAAAGCTCCCGAAGTGGCTGGAAAGAGACCCCTCCGGCAACCTCAAGCGTGCGCTCGAGCTTGGAATGGTGCTGCATCAGCTCGAGCCGAGAAACTTTTACGAAGAGATCGAAAGCATCAGAAAAGAATCGGGTGCGGATGAACTGTTCGTACCACAGGGAGGGGCCGACCCGGCGGCGAGAGAGGGTGTCGTGCTGCTGGCTTCCGAGATACTCGAGTGGGCACGGCACAGCGGTTATGAGAGATTCAGTGTCGCGACTCCGAGCGGAACCGGAACGACCGCGCTCTATCTCAGAGAAGCGCTCCCCGAAAGGGTAGAGGTTTTGACCACGCCGGTAGTCGGAGACGAAGAGACGCTTTTCGCGCAGTTGCGGAGGCTGGAGCCCGACGCCGCTTCGCTGCCGAAGATACTCTTTTCGTTCGGCAAGCACCCCTTTGCAAAGCCCCATCCGCAGTTTCTGAAAATCTGGGAGAGCCTGAAGGGGAGCGGAATCGAGTTCGACCTTGTCTACGCCCCGAAGATGTGGCTGGAGCTTAAAACGGCGTACGGGAGGCTTCCGAAACCTGTAGTGTACGTACACAGCGGCGGCGTGAGCGGCAACGTTTCGCAACTGCGGCAATACAGCTATCGGGGCATAAAGTAGCTTGTGCCCCGAACTTCCCCTTTTTTTAGTGATATTCAATCTTTTAAAAGTTAAACTGTTTTAAAATTAGCCCATACTGCAACAAGGTGGACAAATGGAAAACATGGTAGCCGAGAGCTTCAAATATATGATTCTCGGAATGGGAATCGTATTCGTCTTTCTCTATGTTATGGTACTGGTTCTACAGTTTCAGGCCAAGATGATAGGGAAATATTTCCCTGAAAAACCTGCCGACAAAGGCGGTGAGACGGCTGGAGTGGACAAGAAGAAGGTCGCAGCCGCTATAGCCGCCATACAACACCACAAAAATCTCCGCAAATAACGGTCAATCAAAGGAATCAAATGGCAAAAAAGAAGAAGTATATCGATGTGATGGACACCACCTTCAGGGACGGTTTCCAGTCGGTCTTCGGAGGCCGTGTGCTGATGGAGGATTTTCTCCCCGCGGTCGAAGCGGCCAAAGAGGCGGGAATCACCCACTTCGAATTCGGCGGCGGCGCCCGTTTCCAGAGCCTCTTTTTCTATCTGCGGGAGAACGCCTTCGATATGATGGACAAGTTCAGGGAGACTGTGGGACCCGAGGCCAACCTGCAGACCCTGGCCAGGGGCATCAACACGGTCATGCTCGATACAGGCAGCAGGGAGATGATAGACCTGCACGCCAAACTCTTCAAGAAACACGGTACCACGACGATACGGAACTTCGATGCCCTAAACGACGTGGACAACCTCGCATACAGCGCGGAGTGCATCAAAAAGCACGGCCTCAAGCACGAGGTGGTCGTGACGATAATGGACCTTCCCCCCGGATGCCACGGCGCACACGACGCACCCTTTTATGAGAAGGTTCTGCGTAAAATTCTCGACTCGGGACTGGAGTTCGACAGCGTCTGTTTCAAAGACGCCAGCGGAACGTCCAACCCGAACAAGGTGTACGAGACTATAAAGATGGCCAGGAAGCTTCTGCCCGAGGGGACGCATCTGCGCCTCCATACCCATGAGACGGCCGGCGTGAGCGTGGCATGCTACCTCGCCGCACTCGAAGCCGGAGTAGACGGAATCGACATGGCCGCGCACCCGGTGAGCGGCGGTACGAGCCAGCCCGATATCTTGACGATGCTGCACGCGACCAAAAACGGTGACTACGACCTCGGCGGCCTCGAACTTGAGAAGGTCCTGGCCTACGAAGAGGTTCTGCAGGATTGTCTCAAAGACTACTTCATCCCGCCGGAAGCGACTCAGGTGTCGCCGCTGATCCCATTCTCTCCGATGCCGGGGGGAGCCTTGACGGCCAATACCCAGATGATGAGAGACAGCGGAATCCTGCACAAATACCCGGAAGTGATAAGGGCGATGCAGGAGGTTGTCGAAAAGGGCGGTTACGGAACATCCGTAACACCTGTTTCACAGTTCTACTGGCAGCAGGCCTTCAACAACGTCATGTTCGGCCCCTGGAAAAAGATAGCGCCCGGATACGGAAGGATGGTACTGGGGTACTTCGGAAAAACCCCTGCCGAACCCGATGCCGAAGTGGTGAAGATAGCGGCGGAGCAGCTTAAACTCGAGCCTACCAAGGAGAATCCGCTCGATATAGCCGATCGCGACGAGACCAAGTCTATAGCATACTGGACAAAAGTGCTCGAAGACGAGGGTCTCGAAGCTACCGAAGAGAACATCTTCATTGCGGCGGCCTGCGACAAGAAGGGCATAGCGTTCCTGAAAGGCGAGTCTCCGCTGATGGTACGAAAAAAAGATCAAGAAGAAAACAGAAAAGAGGAAGGTGGATCGATGAGTAACGCAACCGGTGTCTACACAGTCGTTGTAAACGGAGAGAAGTTCAAGGTAGAGGTGGCCGAAGGTGAAGGCGAAATCGTGGTAAAAGAGGCGGCTGCGGCTCCGCAGCCCGCACCGGAAGCCGAAGTGCCGGCGGAGAACGCCCCCGGCATGACGGAGGTTAAGGCCCAGGTTCCCGGAAATGTCTGGAAAATCATCAAGAACCCGGGCGACAGCGTGGAAGAGGGCGAGGTCATAATGATCCTCGAAGCGATGAAGATGGAGATAGATGTCCCCTCTCCAAAAAGCGGTACGATAGCGAAGATCAATGTCGCGACAAACCAGGCTGTGCAAGAGGGTCAGGTTCTGGCACTCGTAGAGTAAGGATAGAGCTATGAAAAGAAGTTTGGTTGCAGCACTGCTGCTCTTTTTTACACTTTTCGTAACAGGGGCATCTGCCGATGAGCACCACCAGCCCGCGGCTGCGGCGGTAGAGAAGAGCGTGGAAGCTACCCATTCGGAAAACCACGACAAAAGCATGTGGCAGCTGCTCTCCTCGTTTTACAAGACGACGGGCATATACGCCTTTACCAACCCGAAAGATGGTGTCGTAAACGGGGAGGGTGAAGAGGTAAGCAAATTCCACCAGAGTTGGGGCCGTATCATAATGATAGGCATAACGCTTATTCTCTTCTATCTGGCGATAGCCAAGGGGTTCGAGCCGCTGCTTCTGATACCAATAGGCTTCGGCGGACTGCTTGCGAACATACCTATGGCCAACATGACCTCTGATCATGGGTTTCTGGGGGTCATATACAACGCCGGTATAGCGAACGAGTTTTTCCCTCTGCTGATCTTTATGGGGGTAGGGGCGATGACCGATTTCGGCCCGATGCTCGCAAACCCGAAAACTGCGCTTCTGGGCGGTGCGGCGCAGTTCGGCATATTCGGCACGCTCGTAGGTGCGGCGGCTCTGAGCCAGTTTACGCCGCTGTTTGACTTCACGCTTCAAGATTGTGCGGCTATCTCGATAATCGGCGGTGCCGACGGCCCCACTTCTATATTCATAGCCACGAAGCTCGCACCCGATCTACTTGGAGCGATCGCGGTGGCGGCTTACTCCTATATGGCGCTCGTCCCTGTCATACAGCCTCCTATCATGAAGGCTTTGACGAGCAAGGAGGAGCGGGTGATCGTAATGAAGCAGCAGCGCAAGGTTCACAGGCTCGAAAAGCTCTTCCTGCCGCTGATAGTTCTCGGTCTCAGCATACTGCTGCTTCCCGAGTCCACTCCGCTCATAGGTGCATTCGCCTTCGGTAACTTCGCGAAAGAGTCGGGAGTCGTTGACCGCCTGAGCGATACCATGCAAAATGCGCTTATCAATATCGTAACCATCCTTCTCGGCCTCGGAGTCGGCTCGAAGCTTGCCGCGGAGAAGTTCCTGGTGGGAGATACGCTCGGTATCCTGATTCTCGGTCTTGTGGCGTTTGCCGTAGGTACCGCGGCCGGGGTTCTTATGGCCAAGCTGATGAACAGGCTCTCTTCCGAGCCGATCAACCCGCTCATAGGTGCTGCGGGTGTCTCTGCCGTTCCGATGGCGGCACGGGTCGTAAACAGGGTCGGAATGGATGAAAAACCGGGGAATATTCTGCTGATGCACGCAATGGGTCCAAACGTGGCCGGTGTCATCGGCTCCGCAGTCGCGGCCGGGGTTCTGATCTCTATATTCAACTGATTGCGAAAGGCCCTTGCGGGGGCCTTCTTTGAAGGAGCAGGACCATGAGTGCACCCTCCATATACAGGACCGTAGTAGTGCTGGCGGCCCTGGTGATATTCATCGCCGGGATAAAAGCGGCCGCACCCCTGATCGTCCCTTTCATGCTGTCGGTTTTCATTGCGCTGCTCCTTTCGCCGCCTCTGCATCTGCTTATAAAAAAGGGCGTTCCCAAGCCTGTCGCGTTCATCGTTATCATCGTTTTGATGCTTGCACTCTTTATCTCCCTGACCGGCTTGATAAGCACCCATATCGCAGATCTTTTCGCCAAGTCCGAGAGCTGGCAGCAGTCTATGATGGAGAATCTCCAAAAGTGGCTCGTCCAGCTGCATGAGTGGGGCATCACCATAGACAAAGAGGCCTTTTTCGAGTTTCTCCAGCCTCAGAAGGTCTTCTCTTTTACTCTTTCGCTCCTTAAAAACAGTACCGCGATACTATCCAATTCGTTTCTGATCTTCTTTACGGTTCTCTTTATGCTGATAGAGTCTTTTCATATTAAGGAGAAGATCGCATATATCGAAAAGAGCGGCGCCTCCGGGTTTGCCGATAGAATAGACGCTTTTACCGAGAGGCTCAACCACTACTTCACCCTAAAGGCCGTTACGAGCGCATTGACCGGAATCTGGATAATAGCCGTTCTCTACTGGTTCGATATTCCGTACCCTGTTTTGTGGGGAGTGGGCGGCTTCGTATTGAACTTCATTCCTGTCATAGGCTCTATAATCGCCGCGGTGCCTCCCGTCTTGATAGCGCTTGCCACGCACGGCTTCGCCGACGCTATCTGGGTAGCGGGCTGGTTTCTTGTCATCAATACCGTAATAGGAAACATCCTGGAGCCCAAGCTCATGGGAAAAGGTTTGGAGCTATCCGAGCTGGTAGTATTTTTGTCACTCGTTTTCTGGGGGTGGGTCTTCGGGAAGGTGGGTATGCTGCTTGCGGTACCGCTTACGATGATCGTCAAGTTCGCTCTTGAAACCTCCGAATCGACGAAGTGGATCGGTGTGCTGCTCTCCGACAGCGTAAAAAAGAGGTAGTGAGGTAGTGTAGAAGCGCTACCTGAATCTTTTTACGAGCCTGTCGGGCCTGCCGAATAGAAATCCCATCTTGAACATCACCCTGGCCGAGGGGCTGAAGTTGTTACTTTCTCTAAGCATTCCTCCGCCGTCAATCTGATAATAAGCCCAGTCACGGTAGTAGTAGTGTCTGAACGACACTCCCGCGTAGTAGTAGCCTAGTTTGAAAACCGAGTCCGAATCGCCGCTGCTGTAGGCGGATAGGAGGCAGCCCAGACCCTTTTTTTCGGTAATGAACCGTTCGAGCGCAAGAGTGTTGACAATCTCGTTTCTGTAGCTCTCGTGCTCGATGAAGCGGTATATATTGCGAAACGAGAAGCGCAGCTTTTCGCTGATTATCTTTACGAGTGCTATTTCGGCGGAGTTGTCGAGTCTGTAATCCGCGAAATAGCGCGCTTTGTTACGCAAAACGAGCTCCCACTCTTTGGAAAAATATAGAGACCGGCTGAGATACAAAGAGATGTAGGGGTCGGGTCTGAAGCTTCTGAAGCGGATGCCGCCTCCATAGCCGATGCGGGTATATTTCGACTCCTGCTGGCGGTAATGAATCTCGAGGAGATAGTCGTTGTTCGCAACTGAGTCTTGAGGAGATGCGCTCTGCAGAAGATCGACCGACGATGTCTTTTTGAAATCTTCGAGCATGAGATTGAGTCTTCTTTGGGTTCTGGGAAGATGCAGCCTCAGCGATATGTTGTATCTGTACTGGGGAGATCTGTAGGTCTCCGCATATGTGTCGAACGAGGTGTCGAGGTATGTGGCGCTTTTTGGCGAGAGCTCTTCGCTGCTGCCCGAAAAGAAGATATCTATGCGGTTGGATGTCCGGTATATCCACTCGCTGATGGTATCGTGAACGCTATCGAGGCCCTCTGAGTCGTTAAAATCTTGCGACGCTGCCGAAATGCTGCACGTTAGCAGCAGCAAAGAGGAAAAAAAGAGTTTGAACATGGATCTCCCGGCTTCAAAAGTGCGAATTGAGCTATTTGTTTGTACCTGCTGCGGTGTGCAGTAGGATTTATTATACTCAATTTGCATATATGTGGGGAGTGGCCGGGAGAGTGTATGAAGCGGATGCAAACTGCTTTGCATCTGTAGCCGTTTCCCCAAAGACGTTGTGAGCCGAAGCGAACCGTCTGCGGAGCTCTGGACAACACTACCGGTAAAGTTGATTTTCTTATGTAAGTGTGGTGCGGACGAGAGGACTTGAACCTCCACGGGCTAATGCCCACTAGAACCTGAATCTAGCGCGTCTACCAATTCCGCCACGTCCGCGTGAACGGGAATGAAAGTATACAAAAGCATACTTAAATAATAGTTTAAATACAATATTACAGATATGAATCCGAAAGGGAGTGTTATGGTTGTAATCAGAAGCTGCGACGGCGATTTTGAGCAGAGATTCGATGAGCTGCTCGGCCGCGGTGCGATGGACATAGAGCAGGTTTCCTCTATCGTAGGCGGTATCATAAAAGAGATCAG
>JALWMA010000142.1 GCA_027081015.1 Campylobacterales bacterium
GCTTAAAATCATAAAGGCGATGGTGAAAGCGGTAAGAAGGTAGCCGTCGGTATGGAGATGTTTCAAGAGCCGTACCAGAACTATCTGGACCGGTATATAGCCGGAGAGATTTCCGAAAAAGAGATGCTCAAAAAGACCGAGTACTTCAAACGGTGGAAATACAACTACCACCTCTACCGTCCCATAATACTCTACGCGAAAAAGAAGAAGCTGCCGATCGTAGCACTCAACATAGAGAAGGAGATCACAAGGAAAGTCGTAAGGGAGGGGATCGACTCTCTCGATGCCAAGGAGAGAAGCAGGGTCCCCGAGTCGATCGATTTCTCCAACACTCGCTACAGAGACGAGCTGCGAAACATCTTTTCGAACCACAGCTCAAAAAGTTTCAAAAATTTCGACGAGTTCTACTACGCCCAGCTTCTGTGGGACGAGACTATGGCCAAAAACGTATCCAGATTCCTGAAAGAGCACCCCGACTACTCCATGGCCGTTCTGGCCGGGAACGGACATGTGATGTTCGGTTTCGGTATCCCCGACAGAATCAAAAGAAGAGGAGTCCGGCACTACAAAATCGTAGTCAACTCCATGAAACCGAAACCGGGCATAGCGGACTATCTTCTATATCCTGAACCGATAGAGACCGCGAAAGAGAAGAAGATCGGCGTCTATCTCGAAGGCGACGAGAATCTCAAAGTGGTGAAGCTTGTAGAGAACTCACCGGCAAAAAGGGCCGGCATAGAGAAAGGCGATATAATCGTGGCGATAGACGGAGTGGAGGTAAAGAGTATACCGGATCTGAAACTGGAGCTCTTCTTTAGCGGCGAAAAGGCCGAAATCACCGTATCAAGAGACGGCAGGCGAGTTAAAATCCCCCTCTCTTTCGAAGAGCCCGCTCCGGCGCACAAGTAAACTCGGTATCGTTTATGGTTATTATTACTATACGCTTTCCGTCGTAGAAATAGGGCTGCTCGAAGAGCCGCTCCTTTACGGCGGGCCGGCCACAAGTAAGCGTCACGGAACACGACTTGGGAAATATCTTCCCGATCGATTCGGCCGCAAAACCCACCGCCTCACCAAGCTCTTCGATAAATTGCGGGTAGAGACCGAATCTGAACCCTTTTACCGCATCTGCCGACGCTTCGTAGACTCTTTTGCCGGCATACTCCATACGGGCATCCCAGAGTCTTAGAAGGTAGATAGAGCTGTTTCGCTCTTCGTAGAGTGAGCATGAGGGCGGTTCATACCTCCAAAAGAGCGGAAAATCTATGTTCTTTCTACTCCCCGCATCCTTCCACCCGGCCGACTCAAGCTTTTTGCAGATATCGACCCCATCTTCGACGACAAGCGCCAGATTTACGGGCAGGCTCTCCACTCCGAATATGTTTCTCGTAAACCGGCTCTCTTCATCCGAAAAGATTTCGGAAACCTTCGTTATGCGCTCCACCTTTTTTTTGGTCTGCGGTCCCGGTCTGTAGCGGTATTCGCTTCCGAAAAAGGCGAAGAGGAGAAGAGAGAGCAGCACGACGGCCGCACCCAAAGGTTTGGCATGGGCATACGCCTCCTTTCGGGCGGGAGGCTTTATGAGCGCCATCCACTCGAGCCAAGCGGCGGCGCCTGCAGCCCAGAGCAGACCGAGCAGATACCCCCCGAAAACGTCGCTCAGATAGTGCTCGCCCAGATATATCCTGCTCACTCCTATCAAAAGAGCGAGCGAGATGGCGGCAAGAAATATATTGACCCTCATTTTGAGGCTCTTTGAGTTTCTGATTATCAGGTAGGCCAGAAATCCGTAGAAGGTAACGGCGAGAAGCGCGTGTGCACTCGGAAACGAGTAACTCGGCTCATAATAGAGAGCCGTCTCTGGCCTCGGTCTCCGAAAAATGAGTTTGACGCCGTATACCGTCAGTGCGGATCCGAACAGCGAGA
>JALWMA010000143.1 GCA_027081015.1 Campylobacterales bacterium
CCGCCGTATACCCTGTAGCCTTCGCCTGCCAGCAGTTTCGCCGTCTTTTTGCCGATACCGGAGCTTGCCCCGGTAACAAGTACCACCTGCGCCATACTACCCTCCTTTAAAATAGAGCCGCCAAAAGGCGGAAGAGATAGACCATAATCGATCTTTAAACGATTATAGTAGTCAAGAGTTATCAAAATCAAGATGGTTTTGGCACGAAAAGGATTTTGTTTTGGCACAAAAAGGATTATTCGAGGCTTACGGAGTTTTAACCGGCTACTTCAGATCTTTCGGGTATATTCCATACGTTTCGAAAAAGAGTCTTCCGAAGTGGCCCTGGTGGTTGTAGCCGACCTCCCTGGCCACCTCGCCTATGGAGAGTACGCGGTCTTTTAGCAGCAGGTTCGCCCTCTCGAGCCGCAGTTTGCGTATGTAGCTGCCTATAGTGGTCTTGTAGACCTTTTTGAAAGTGCGCTTCAGCTTCGTTTCGTTGGTGGCGCAGATATGCGCAAGCTCGGGAATCGTGGGCGGGGAGACGAAGTTGTTCAGCAGATACCTCTGTGCCCTCTGAGCTATCTCGAGCTCCTCGGAGTCTATGCTCTCGTCTACCAGACAGATCAGGGAGAAGCGGTGTATCATGAACTCGATCACGCTGTGCTCGCACTTTATGCTATGGAGCCTCTGCTGATCTTTCGTGTCGATGATCTTCTCTATCAAATGGAGGCTCAACGCATCGAGCGGCTTGCTGTCTACCCGCTCTACACCTATTTCACCCTGAATCTTTCCATAGAGAAAATCTATCGGCTCGTTTCTGTTGAGGCTTAGATACCTCTTTAAAAAAAAGTCCGCTATGCACAATACGAAGATGTCGCATCTCTCCGGCGCCTCTATCGTAAGGGTGAAATCCTGCCTCGAAGAGCAGTAGATATTCACCTCGTCCCTTCTGGAGGAGAGGGTCTCTTCGCTCCCCTTCTGCGAGATTGTGAACCCGCCCTCTTTCACAACGGTGATGACGACCATCCTGTCGAGGTTTTTTATATCGAAGCTATGGTTCTCCTGCTTTTTCAGATGTATATCGAAAAAGACGATTCCGTTGGAGATATCGACCCTTGTAATACGCTCTTCGCCCCTCTCGTAGAGTGGGGTGGTCTTATACCTCTTGTCGCCGATATTGAAAAAGAGACTCTCCATCACAAATCGTAATACTCTCTTACGCGACGCTCGAAATCTTCGTCGCTCAGCTCTTTGCGCATCGGGATGAACTTGCTCGCTTTGTCCCCCACGGTCACCCTCGCCGGGAAGTTCTCGTCCTCTATTATCGTGTATATGAGCTCCGCGACATCTTCGGCATCGTTTCCGCGGTTTATCTGCTCCACGATTTTGGGGGCGAGGTTTGACACCATACAGGCATACGGGGACTCTTCATTGAATGTCTCTGCGTTGGTAACCAGGTTGCCCCTGGCAAACTCCGTATCGAAAAAGCCGGGCATCACCGAGTGGACGCGGATGTTGAAATCGGCCAGCTCGTATCTTAGTGAATCGGTGATTCCCTCCACCGCATATTTCGTGGCGTTGTACATCGTAAGAAGAGGGAGACCGATCTTGCCGAGAAACGAACTTATGTTTATTATTACGCCCGATCTCTCCCTCCGCATCAGGGCGATGGAGTGTTTCGTCACCCTAAGGAGGCCGAATACGTTGACGTTGAACTGGTCGAACATCTGCTTCTCGTCCAGCTCCTCTACCGTGGAGACCAGGCCGTATCCGGCGTTGTTTACAAGAATATCCAGCCTCTCGACGGCGCAAAAGGCCTCTTCGACGCTTTTTGGATCGGTAATATCCATGTAGAGCGGAGTCACATCGCCTTCAAATGCCCCGGTGAGTTTTTCGGGGCTGCGGGTGGCGGCATAGACTTTAAAACCCTTCTGCGCAAGAA
>JALWMA010000144.1 GCA_027081015.1 Campylobacterales bacterium
TTAGAAACCGGATTTTGCCCTTTTCATCAGCTCTTCCATCTCTCTTTTTCTGTGCACCTCTTCGCGTCTTTTGACCGCTTCGTTCGACGGCGTTAGAGGATCTGAAAAAATCGCTTTTCCGTAGAGTGTGCACCCTTTGGTGCCCGGTTCGCACGGTTTGTCGAGAAGATCGCAGATTTCACCCTTTTGGTGCGAACATGTCCATCCGCCGCTCATTATGACTCCGTAAAGTAGATTGTTTGGGTCGATTGTATCGAAAAAGGGAAAAAATTTCCATTGTGCACCGCCTTAAGGAGTAGGAAAAGAGGCGGTGCGAAAGCTGTGCCGACACTCAGCCGGCACAGATGCGCAGATTAGAGCTCCGCGTGGAATTTGTAGTCGAGCTGTACCCAGTATTTGGTTACATCGTTCTTGTCGAAAGATGCATCGCCTGCAGTGTACCATGCACCTTTAAGGAGGAGGCCGAGGCCTTTGTTGATCTTATAATTATACGCAACATCGATTTCGGATCCAAGGTCATCATCTCCATTTGCATTCGACACATCACTACTGAAGTCGTGATAGATTCCGACGATTTTGCCGAACTCACCCGCATTGTAAGCAAGTTTTAGAGTCATGTCTGCAAGACCTTCTTGCGGTGTTTTGCTAAGGAATACATCAGCCCAACCGTTCATAGCGTGAAGTGTAGCGAGAGGAGTATAGAAAGCATTTGCCCCATTCCCTTTTTCGCTCAAAAGCTCATATCCGGCCCCTACAGTGAAGCCACTCATGGAAGCATCTACAGCCACTTTGTAGTAGCTTGCATCCTGGGTGATGTTGTTTACATCACTTGAATACATCGGGTCACCACCAAACGTTGCAGCAAGATTCGGATCATCCGTGCTGTCCATTGTAGGATCGTTTTGCATGGCGTATTCAGCTTCATACTTTAAAGCAACGGCATCGAGTTTTACCTTGCCTGTTGCACGTATACCGATATGGTCGGCAAAGTTTTCAATCATATAGTCATATGCCGTTACTGTCAATTCCGGCATAACTTTGTACGATGCATGAAGTAGTACCGAGCCGCTATCGACTACAGATTGTGTTACTCTATTCACCCTGGTGACGTATGCACCAAGAAGGCTGAGATTTTCTACACCGTTATAGATACCTGCAGCCAGGTCGTAAGTCTGGGGCATCTGTCTCCAGCCGACGTTACCTATGAATCTGGCGTTGTCCAGAACGACCATTTTGCGGCCGAGGATCCCTGTGAAGCCGTTCGCGCTGTAGGAGATGTTCGCCTGTGTCATGCGTGTCTGTGCAGGATCGGCAACGACTGCATAGGTTGGATCGCCGGCTGTAAGGCCGTTATAGTCGTTTACCAGTCCGAAGTGGTCTACGCTCATAGCCTGCAGTTGAGCGTTGAGTCCGTCTACTCCGAGAAGTCCGGCCTGTACGCCGATAGCCGTTCGTACGGTAAGTGCACTCGCCTCTTTGTTGACGCTGTCATCTACCGCTTCATATCTCGGGCGAAGCTCTATGTCGAGCTTGGGGTTGCTCAGGATAGTGTCCAGGGCACCTGCGTTGGCACCGGTTGTTGCAGCGGCGGCAGCCAGTGCTGCTACAAGACTCATCTTGATTTTGTTCATACTTACTCCCTTGTGGTATTAGGATTAACCGTTCCGGTCAAATGTATATACAGTATCATATATACAGTTGGCCGGAACAGCTTTTACCATACAATTTTACTACGACCCATCGCTTATTTTCTTGATGCAAGTCAATAAAATGATGGTTCGATTAACTATATGTTATTGAAATAATATTTAAGATATTTTTAAAAGGATATTAAACTACTTAAAATCGATGAAAACAGTTCAATTAATCTGTATAAAGCGGGGAAAATTCAGAAAGTCGAGGCTTTGTGCTGTATCTTCGGGCGGAAGTCTATTCGAATCTGTTTCGGTTGTAGACGTGCACTACTCTTTTTTCGTTTCGCTTCTCGGAGGGTTACGGTACGGGCCTCGGCCTCGATGCCCTACCGAGCGTCGCTCTTTTCCGCCTCCGCTACGAGTACGCCTTCGATGAGCTTGTCTATATCGCCGTCGAGGATCGCGTCAACGTTGCTGAAGGCCTGGCCGCTCCTCGTATCTTTAACCTGCTGGTAGGGGGCGAGTACGTACGACCTTATCTGGTGTCCCCAGCCGATATCGCTCTTTTCGACGCCCTCAGCTTCGGCTCTCTTCTTCTCGAGTTCCAGTTCGTAGAGGCGCGACTTGAGCATCTTCATGGCCGTCGCCCTGTTTTTGTGCTGGCTTCTGTCGTTTTGGCACTGCACCACGATCCCGGTGGGGATATGGGTTATGCGGATGGCGCTTTCGGTCTTGTTTACGTGCTGTCCGCCGGCACCGGAGGCGCGGTATGTATCTATGCGAAGATCCTTCTCTTCTATCTCTATGTCTATATCCTCATCCACTTCGGGCGAGACCATGACCGAGGCGAAAGAGGTATGGCGGCGTGCGTTCGAGTCGTAGGGGCTGATTCTCACAAGACGATGGATTCCGTTTTCGACCTTCAAGTAGCCGTAGGCGTTTTCGCCCTTTATAATGAAACTTACATCCTTTATGCCGGCCTCTTCACCCGGCTGGTAGTCGAGCACCTCCACCTTGAAGCCGTGCCGCTCGGCCCATCGCAGGTACATGCGGTAGAGCATACTCGCCCAGTCCTGGCTCTCGGTTCCGCCGGCTCCCGGGTGGATAGAGACTATCGCGTTGTTGGCGTCGTGCGGGCCGCTAAGCATCACCTCTATCTCGACCCTGTTCACCCGCTCCTCTATCTCCGGCGCCTCCGAAAAGAGCTGCTGCAGCGTCTCTTCGTCTTTCTCTTCCGTGGCCATCTCGAAAAGATCGACCGCGTCGTCAACCGCACTTTTCGCCTCTTTGTAGCTTTTGAGCAATCTTTCGAGCCTGTTTTTCTCCTTCTGTATCTCCCCGGCCCTCTTGGCGTCGCTCCAGAAATCTTCGGCCATCTCCATCTTCGAGATCTCTTCGAGCCGCCTCTCTATTTCGTCGGGTTTGACTATGTTCTCTATATTCTCTATCTTGCTCTTAAGTCTCTTCATCAGTTCGGAAAATTCGTAACTGTCCACTCTCTATCCTCTTTGCTATAATTGCGTAACCAGACCTCTTTTCGGCGCCTGTGAAAGCTGTATCGGCCGCCCTGAAAGAGGGCATCTTTCAACAGATGATGAAAGATAGCTATTATACACTAAAAGGCTCTATGTGCAGATTATACGGAGTATAGAAGAGTTAAGAAGCGCCAGGAGCAGCATGGACGGCAGCGTCGGTTTCGTGCCGACGATGGGGGCGCTGCACCGGGGGCATCTGAGCCTTATAAGAAGATCGGTTGAAGAGAACGACCATACCGTGGTTTCGGTCTTCGTCAACCCTGCGCAGTTTCTTCCCGGAGAAGATCTCGAGGCCTATCCGAGGCGCGAGGAGGCAGATGCCAAAATATGCGAAATCGCCGGTGTAGATGTTCTGTTCATGCCCGAAATCTCCTCTATGTACGGAAGCGACGAAGTGAAGCTGAAGGCGCCCGAATATCTCGGCTACATTCTGGAGGGCAACCGCCGTCCGGGCCACTTCGACGGCGTCGTGCGGGTGGTTATGAAGCTCTTCGGCCTTGTGGGCCCCAAAAGGGCCTACTTCGGCAAAAAGGATGCGCAGCAGCTGGTCATACTTCAGAAAATGGTTAACGATCTCTTCTTGCCGGTAGAGATCGTACCTGTAGATACGGTGCGTGAAGAGGACGGCCTCGCCCTAAGCAGCCGAAACGTATACCTGACTCCCGAAGAGCGCAGAAGGGCACTCTCCATTTCACGCTCCCTAAAGAGCGCTTCGCGCCTGATAATGGCCGGCGAATACGATTGCGCGAAGATAGCGGAGCATATGCTCGGGATCATGAGAGATATAGATGTGGAGTATGTAAGGATCGTAGACCGCTCCTTCAGGCCGCTCGAGAGAGTCGAGATTCAAAACAGCATCATACTCGTGGCCGCACGGGTGGGAAAGACGAGGCTCATAGACAACCTATGGATTTGAGAGGGCGGGGTCGGGCTTTAGTTCGCCCTGTTCTACCAAAAGGTCCACTATCTGCTTGAAGACCGGCACCGCCGACATCGATGCGAAGTAGTGGTACCTCTTTTTCGGCTCCCTTATCAGCACCCCTATCGTGAGGCGCCGCTTTTTGTCGTTCGCGAAGCCGATAAAAGAGCTGTTGTATAGTTTTGCGTATCCGCCCTTTTTCCCCGCTATATGTGCCGTTCCCGTCTTTCCTCCGACCCTGAGTCCGGGAGTGTAGGCTTTCGTACCGGTACCTTTTTTGACGACCTTTTCGAGGATGTTCATCATCTTCGCCGCTGTGGCGGGCGGGATCACCTGGCGGGGTTCACCGTTTTGCTCAACCGGATAGATTTTACCCATAGGGTCGATAATCTCCGATACGATCTTGGGCTCGATCAGCTTCCCCCTGTTGTTGAATACGTTGTAAGCCCTTACCAGCTGTATAAGGGTGGCGCGCATTCCGTAGCCGTAGGCTACCGTGGCCTTGTAGATCTCGCTGCGCATCTGGGTTACGCGGGGCATGACCCCGATATGCTCGTACGGGAGGTCGATGCCGCTCTTTTGCAAAAAGCCGAAATCGCGGAACCCTTCGGTAAACTCCACCGCGTCGAGACGCTGTGCAAGCTGCGCTATTCCGATATTGGAAGAGTAGACGATGACGTTTTCGGCACTCATCCACTCCTCTTTGTGCTCGTCTGTTATGATTTTGCGTCCGAGTCTGTAGCGTCCGCCGTATGTTCTTACTATGTCGAACGGGTTGACCTTCTTCTCCTTGAGCAGGAGGGCGAAAGTTATCGGTTTTATCACCGACCCCGGCTCGTACGTATACTCTACGGCCGAAACGTTGAGGGAGTCGTAGTCTCTTCTTCTTATGTTGGAGGGGTCGTATCGGTTCGATGTGGCGAGGGAGAGGATTCTGCCGCTTTGGGCCTCCATTATGCATGCTATAGCCTCTTTCGCTTTCAGTTCGCTCTTCGCCCTGTCCAAAACCGCTTCCACCGCCTTTTGCAGGCCTATCGAGATGTTCAGCTTGAGCGACATGCCGTCTATGGCCGGCTTTACGAAGCTCTCGCCGTCGAGTATTATCGTGTTGCCTATATCCCGCTCACCGCGCACTATGCCGTTTTGTATGGGCAGCAGCTCTTTCTGGTAGTACTTCTCAAGGCCCTTCACGCCCACTGGTCGGGTGAAACCCTCCTCCTCCCTCTTTCTGATGAATCCGAGCACGGGTGTCAGGATATCTTTGTATGAGAAGATTCTCGACTCCCCGCTTTCGGTGAGGCTCAAGCCGTACTTTATTATCCGTCCGTTTCGATCTTTGTAGGGTATGAAAACCTTCAGAAGGCGCAGTTTTCTGGCAAGCTCTTTGAGATATTTCGCACGGTTGGCGTCTATGGAGTAGGAGAGGACCACATTCCCTTTCGCACGCAGCCTTTTTTTTATATCTTTTTCCGAAATTCCGCTGTATATGCTGAAGAGCCTTGTAAACAGCTCCCTCTTGTCGGGGTCTATGTTTCTGGTGTTCACCATCGCTTTGTAGAGCTTCTGGCTGAATACGAGCCTGAAGCCCTCTGCGCTCACTATCGGTCCGCGCAGGGCCCTGTTGGTTTCGCTTATGACAAGCTTTGGTATCTGTCTATCGGTGAGTGCGGTATGAAGAGTGGAGCCGAGAAAAGAGAGAACACCCGCAATGAACAGGAGCATTATAAGTAGGAGCTTCGTCTTTTTCCCGATAAGCTTGTCGATGTCGTTTTGATGAGGGAAGATTGGCGACACGGCGGTACCGTCAGATCTGTGTACGGAGGAGCTCTTTGTACGCGTTGATCGCCTTGTTGCGGACTTCGAGCATCAGCTTCATGCTCGTTTCGGCTTTACCGATAGCGAGTGCGGCCTGATGGAGATCTTTGACCTGTCCAGTCGCTATGTCGCTCATAGCCTCTTCGCCCTTTTTCTGCAGGTCGTTGACTTCGTCGAGTGACTCTTTGAGCACTTCCGCGAAACTGCCGTCCTCTTTTTTTTCGACCTCTTTGCCGTTTTTGAGAAGATCGTTCGAAGAGAGCCGGTTCACTCCCTGAATGTTTTTATCCATTCACCTTTTCCTGTAGTTGTGATCTGGTTTTACGCAAAAAGCGTAAAACTATCTCGAAATCTTGGATTTCGAAGCTTTATTGGGGCTGCAGGGCCTGCCAAATTGCGGGCTATGCCCGGAATTTGCGTAACATTACGGTTATTATATTACGCTTTCATAAGCTCGATGGCACTGTTCGCCATCGCCTTCACGTTTTGGAAAGCGGCTACGTTGGCCTGGTATGCACGTGTCGCTTCTATAAGATCGGCCATCTCCACTACCGGGTTGATATTGGGGTATGCTACATACCCTTCGGCGTTGGCGTCGGGGTGGGTCGGATCGTACTTCATTTTAGGTTCGCTGTCGTCGCGAACGACCTTGTCTACGACCACACCCATCAGGGGCGGCATCGCCTTTTCGCCCTCCATCCCCTCATCCAGCGGATCGGAGTATGGAAGGTAGTCGGTATCGTTCTCTATTTTACTGTTTAAAACTTTATCGAAATTGAAAGCTTTGAATACCACTTCACGTCTGCGGTATGGGCCGCCCTCATCGGTTCTGGTCGTGTTTGCGTTGGCGATATTGGAGCTTATGATGTTTACCCGAAACCGCTGTGCCGAAAGGCCGTAGCCGTTTATGTCGAAACTGTTCAAAAAATTCATAAAAACTCCTTACACTTTCGCAGAAGCGTCGATAACGCCGCGCAAGATCGCGCCGTTCTTTTTGAGTGCGGCGACCAGTGCGTTGTACATCGTCATGTTTTTGGCCATCTCCGTCGTCTCTACATCCAGATCGACCGTATTTGCGTCGTTTCTTGCCGTATGGCCGTCACGGAAAAATATTTCGGCCTTTACGCCTCCGCTTTCGGCGACTCCTTCCATATGCCCGGCATCGGTTTTTGCCATCTTCAAAACGCCGCTCTCTTTTTTGAAGAGCTGCGCCTTTTTGGCCGCGAGTGCCTCTTCGAAAGAGATGTCCCTGGCGCGGTAGTACGGCGTGTCGACATTGGCTATGTTTGCACTTATCAACTCCTGTCTGGTTGCCCTGTAGTCGAGCGCCTTTTCCATCAGAATGTCTGCCGGGCTAGTCCGCATCTTTTCTCCTCGCTTCATTGTTTGAAACTGTACGACCAACATAAGCAAAAACCGTTCCGAAATCTCAGCTGTCTGGCTGAATGACGACCGGACGCCCCTCTTTGAGGCGGGCTGTGTCGAGCCACGAGAGTCCGTTCGCCCGTATCACCTTGTTGAGGTCCTCTATATACTCCCCTTTTCGCTCCGAGTAGTGTTCGAGCGTGTGTATCAGTTCGGTACCGTAAAGCGGCCTGCCGTAAGCCCTCATCATGGAGCGTAGATGGCGGAAATCTCTGTAGGCCGGGTGGGTGTTGATGTTTAGAAGATATGAGCGTATCGAGTCCATCGGCGACTTGAACGTAGCGAGGCCGTAGTTTCCGAGATGGCTTCTCTGCTCCTTCGGTTTTAGCGCCTTGTCGCTGAAGCTCCACTGACCGAAGAGGGCGTTCCCCTCCACGGCGAAACGTGAGGTTCCCCATCCGCTCTCCACGGCCCCCTGTGCGACGATTATCGAAGGGGGCACTATATCCACCCGGCGCACGAGCTCTTGCAGCTTCTCTCTCGTCAATATGTCGTCTCTGTTTTTGAGTACCTTGTATTTGAGTGCCAGCTCCCTGAGCCATGCGCTCTCTCTCCTGGATATCGGCCCTTTCGAGAGCTCTTCGGTAAGAGCGAGGAGCCTTCTTCGCTCTTTGAGCACCTCTTCATTCGCCATCAGCGCCCCGGATGCCATCAGTCGCAAAAAGATACTCTTTTTGGTCTCTACGGGGATCTTGTCGGCATACTTTTTCCACCGCTTCGATATACGGGTTATGACGACCCTCGGAACCTCCCTCATCCCTCTTTTGAACTTCTCCTGAGTGTAGCCCATATTGTCGAGTATCTGCATCGTCTGTTTATAGGAGTTTACACTGTAGTAGAGGAGTTTCGGCGGCTCCGCACGGTGCCGATCTTCCGATTCTCTGGAGGTGCATCCGGCAAAAAGCAGAAGAAGCAGTACCGGCCAAAAACCGAAGCGCATGGAGTCCCAACCTTTAGATACCGCCGCGACCGATTCGCCCAAAAATTGAGACTATGGGCCGACTCGGCAGTAGGAGTTTTCAGTTAAAATTTCATATAATATTACCGTAATCGGGCGGCGCATGAAGCTTTGAGTCGGACGCTCGTGCGCAGCCCGGAGTCTGATATAATAGCAAAAACATAGATGAGACACAAAACCAAAGAGAGCCGATGATAGACCGTCCACTTTTCCTTGCAGTAACAGCACTCATCGTCATCGGCATGGTTTTCAGCTACTCCCTCTCGGCCTATACGGTGCTTCTGTACAATACGCAGCCCTACCACTTTTTTCTTCGCCAGTTCATCGCCGGAATGGCCGGTATCGTGATCATGTGGGCGCTGGCCAGGCAGAATCCCGAAAAGATCGTCACCCCGGTAGGGTTCACCCTATTCACGGTCTCGGCCCTGCTTATGATAGCCCTCCCTTTTCTGCCCGAGCAGTTCGCCAAGGAGGTTGGCGGCGCAAAAAGATGGATACGCCTCGGGCCGGTATCTTTGGCGCCGGTGGAGTTCTTCAAGGTCGGGTTCGTCTTTTTTCTGGCGTGGAGCTTTTCGCGCAGGGTTCTGCCCCGCCACATGCAGAGAGGAAGCGGGGAGCGCTATACTCTCAAAGAGGAGCTTCTTATAGTCCTGCCCTATCTTCTGGTCTTCGTCGCGATCATGTTCATAATAGCGATTTTTCAAAACGATCTCGGGCAGGTTATAGTGCTTGGCGGTACCCTGCTGATCATGATGACTTTTGCCGGAAGCAGTCTGCGATTTTTCGGTGTTTCGATCCTGGTGGCGCTGGTGGCGTTCGCCGGGTTCATCGTGACATCACCGCACCGGATAGAGCGCTTCAAGGGGTGGTGGTTCATGCTGCAGAACCTCCTGGCGCAGCTCTTTCCGCAGTGGGCGGCGAAGGTGCCGAAGGTCGATCTGGCCGAAGAGCCCTACCAGGTGAGCAACTCCCTGCACGCCATTCACCACGGCGGACTCTTCGGCACGGGCCTGGGCAACGGGGTGCTCAAACTCGGCTTTTTGAGCGAGGTGCACACCGACTTCGTGCTGGCCGGCATGGCCGAAGAGATAGGCATTGTGGGGGTGGGTGCGGTAGTCGTACTTATGATGTTTGTGATATTCAGGCTGCTGAAGATCGCCGGGCGCAGCGAAGAGCCGGTCTACTACCTCTACTGCGTAGGGCTGGCTATGATTATCGGCTTCGCCTTTTTGATAAACGCTCTGGGAATAAGCGGCGTGATACCGCTGAAGGGGATAGCCGTTCCGTTTCTAAGCTACGGCGGGTCGCAGGTACTGGCGCTTTCGGTGGGGGTGGGGCTTGCACTCTCGATGAGCAAGAGGGCGAGGCTCTGACCCTGCCGCTTCGTTTGGATTCGGTATAAATTTCACATTTTAGGAGAGCAGGTGCAAAACGACAAACTGAACAGGATGATAGAGATGTTCGGGCTTCAAAACAGGCTGAACGACGATACAAACGGCCCGAAGTGGCGAGATGGTGTCACGAAGCATGGGAAAGTGATAAACTGGAAGCGGTGCATAGTGATGGAGACCGCCGAACTGATCGACAGCTTCAGCTGGAAGCACTGGAAGAGCATTGACGGCGGAATAGATATAGAGAATATCAGAATCGAGATGGTCGATATCTGGCACTTCGTAATGAGCTACATTCTGCGCTTCAAAACCCCCGAAGAGGCGGCGAAAAAAGCTCTGGAGAGGATGACGGAGAGCGGCATCAGGCTGCCTGAGAGCTGGAGTCCGAGAGACAACCAACGCATAGAGGAGCTCCTTTCGCCGTTCGAGGATCTTATGGCGCTTGCCCTCATAAAGAGCGACGACGAAGCCTATATGGAGGAGCTGCTCGAGAAGTTTTGGGAGGCTCTGGATGCGGTGGGCATGAGCTTCGATGACCTCTACCGTCTCTACATAGGCAAAAACGCCCTGAACCAGTTTCGGCAGCTGCACGGATACAAAGAGGGCACCTACACCAAAATCTGGAACGGCAGGGAGGATAATGCCGTGATGCAGGAGATACTGGCCGAAAACCCCGAAATTACCTACGAGGGACTTCTGCGCGAGCTCGGGAATAGGTATGCGCAAGCGTGTGCTTAGCGGCGGGCGGCGCTCAAAGGTGTGCCGTGCGAAGTAAAATTTTGCTGACCGGCGGCGGTACGGGAGGGCACCTTTCGATCGTGCGCTCGGTAAAAGAGGAGCTTCTAAAAAGGGGCATAAAGCCTTTTTACATCGGCTCCGAGAGCGGGCAGGACAGGGCGTGGTTCGGCGACGACGACGGTTTTGAACAGAGTCTCTTTCTGGAATCTTCGGGCGTCGTGAACAAAAGGGGTTTTGCGAAAATCGCATCGATAATCCGGCTTCTGAAATCTGCCCGTGAAGCACGGGCCTTCATGAAAGAGCACGATATAGAAGCGGTGCTCAGCGTCGGCGGTTTTTCGGCCGCACCCGCCTCTTTCGCCGCCGTTTATTCAAAAATCCCGCTCTTCATTCATGAGCAAAATGCCGTAAGCGGCCGCCTGAACCGCATCCTCAAGCCTTTTGCAGAACGCTTTTTCAGCTCGTATGAAGAGAGTTTCACACACTACCCGGTAAGCGATATTTTTTTCGAAACCGCCAGGGTGCGGACGGAGGTAAAGAGCGTCATATTCCTCGGGGGAAGCCAGGGTGCAAGAGCGGTAAACGACTTCGCGCTTTCGGTCGCCGCCGGGTTGAGAGAGCGCGGCGTATCCATCATCCACCAGACAGGAAGCGGGGACTACCTGCGTGTCAAAGGGGCTTACGAAAAGGCGGGAATAGAGGCCGATCTTTTCGATTTCGACAGGAGTTTGAGCCGAAAGATAGCCGCCGCGGACTTCGCGGTAAGCCGCGCCGGTGCCGGAACGCTCTGGGAGCTTGCGGCAAACCGTATTCCGTCGCTTTTCGTACCCTACCCGTACGCCGCCGGAGACCACCAGTACAAAAACGCCCTTTTTCTGCAGCGCAGATCGGCGGCTTGGGTGGCGCGCGAGAGTGAGCTGAAGCCCGATCTTTTGTGGAGGCTGCTCGAAAGCGACATCGAAAGCGTCAGCAGAAGGCTCGCTACAGCGATAGAGCCGGGCGGAGCAAAGAAGATAGCGGACGCTCTGACGGGAGGTTGATATTTGTTGTCGGTCCGCGGGCTCGGCCCGGAGTTTGCAAGCGGCGTTCAAAAGGTAAACGACCGACAGGGATCTGTTTGGTTATAATATATTGAAGATGAAACTCAAACCCGCAGTGCCCGAAGGGTCGAAGTGCATAAACAGATCGAAGGAGAAGATCATGACCAAAAACGAATCGGCGCAGATAGAGGAGCTTAAAAAGGAGATGGAGGCTCTTAAAGAAGATCTTTCCAAGCTTACGCAGACACTCGGGAAGATCACGGAAGAGAAGATAAAGAGCTCGGCGGGAGATATAAAGGATCAGATTCTTTCGCAGATCCCCAAAGAGCAGCTGGAGCAGCTCGAAGAGGTGAAGGCGAAGAGCGAGGAGGTGCTCGAGACTCTAAAGGAGCAGCAGGAGAAGCATCCGGCCGGTACTCTGCTTGTGGCCGCGGGTATAGGGTTTTTGCTGGGCAGGGTGCTGGGCGGAAAGAGCTGATGGCCAAGGTTACCGTATCGGACTTCATTATCGCGCTGCTCGATCTGGCGGAAGCGCAGAGCAGGGCGTTTCAGGAGTCGGCCGAAAACTTCTTGAACCGTCAGCGCAAGGCTCTGCACGAGTCGCTTTTCAGGAGTCTCTGGATGGGGGCGTGGATAGTGCTTGCCGCCGTGGCCGTTATGGGTGCGCTTGCTTTTTTCACACTCGGTTTCTACAGGTGGCTCTCGCTCCATCTTCCGGAAACCGCCGCCCCTTTTGCGGCTGGGGGCCTGCTGCTGCTTTTCGCGCTGCTTTTCGGCTTTTTGGCGCTCAAACTCAGAAGTGACGAAGATGGGTGAAGAGCTGAAAGAGGCGAAAGAGAGGTTCGAAGCGCTCTCGAAGGGGAGGTACTACCCCAAAAGGCTCACCCTTCAGGAGGCGAAGGAGCGGCTTGCCCGGACCGATCCGGGACTTGACATTTCGCCCCTTTTGAGCGCGAAAGATGCCGCCGAACTTAAGCGTGCCGCTCTTTCGCTTCTGGCCCAGTCGGCGCAGCCGCAGACCCTTTCGTACTTCTCGCCCCTGCTCATCGAGGCTCTGGACGAGGTGTTGAAGCTGCTCGACGATAGATAGGGCACGGCCTTAGCGGACTACTTCTCCGTCGTAGGAGACTATGCCCCTCATGAGGTTTCCTACATGTTTGAAGCCCTGGGCCTTCATCACATGCTGTATCTGGTAGCTGCGGCTTCCCGTGTGGCAGTAGAGTATGAGGTGATCCTCTTTTTTGCCCTGAATTTTGCCGAACCAGTCGTAAAACTGTGATGTGGGCCAAAGTTCGTCCACCCCTTTGATGCGGCCCATCTGGTACTCCATAGGCTCACGTACGTCTATCAGCTCGAACCGCACCATTCCAAGATCTCTCGCCTCAAGCAGCGCTTCGAGCTCCTCGCCGTCGAGCTGCTCTTTCGTTACGAGCAGTTCCGCCTCCTCCTGTGTAAGGCCTCTCGAGTGCAGGTGTACGGCCTCCTCCATCTCCTCTTCCGCCTTATGCTTCGCGGCATACTCCGGCGTGCAGAAGATTCCGCAGTGGCAGTACCCCTGCTCGGGGATCTCCTTCTCGAGCGCCGGTTTGCATGGGCATATGCGGTTGTCTGCAGCCTTTCTCTCTTCGGGGGTTTCGCCCACCACCATGAAGCAGGGGCAGTACCTTTTGCCGTAGATCATCTTGTTGCGGGCAAGCCCCATCGCGACCCCTTCGTTTATCTCGCTGTCGGGGTTTTGGACGAATCCGAACTGCTTGTTGACCTTCTCTACGAATCTCCATGTCTTTTCGAGTTCCGTCTGAAACTCGGGTGAATTGGGATCTATCTGCTGCATAGGCCATCTTTCCTTCTGTGTAATTCCAAGTAAATATCGGTAATTTAAGCTGTGATTATAGAGAAAAAAAGTGGATATTATTTTTAAAGCTCTCTTTTAACTTGTCTGAAAAGGTTTTGAGAAAAATAGACCGGGCTTCTTCATACTCTATTACCGACATTTCAAAAGAATTTGGATAAAATCGGAACAATTTTATTTACAAGGTTCTAACGACTATGGATATCAGACAGGCTTTTTTGGATTACTTCGCGTCTAAAGGGCATAAAATATACGAGAGCTCCCCCCTCGTGCCCGACGACCCCACGCTCCTATTTACCAATGCCGGAATGGTCCCTTTCAAGAATATCTTTACCGGTGAAGTCCCGGCACCGACCCCGCCGAGGGCGGCGAGCTGCCAGACCTGCATAAGGGCGGGCGGAAAGCACAACGACCTCGAGAATGTGGGCCATACCGCCAGACACCACACCTTTTTCGAGATGCTCGGAAATTTCAGTTTCGGAGACTACTTCAAAGAGGAGGCCGTAGCCTATGCGTGGGAGTTCGTAACCGAAGTGTTGGAGCTGCCGAAAGATCGGCTCTGGGTAACGGTTCACGAGAGCGACGACGAGGCGGAGGAGATCTGGGCGAAGCATATAGCGCGCGACCGCATTCTGCGCATGGGTGACAAGGACAACTTCTGGCAGATGGGCGATACCGGCCCCTGCGGACCCTGCAGCGAGATATTCTACGACCAGGGAGAGGAGCACTTCAACGGTCCCGAAGACTATCTGGGCGGAGAGGGCGACCGCTTTTTGGAGATATGGAACCTCGTATTCATGCAGTACGAGCGCGACAAAGATGGAAACCTCACCCCGCTGCCGAAGCCTTCGATAGATACCGGGATGGGCCTCGAGCGTGTCGTCGCCGTAAAAGAGGGCAAGCTCAGCAACTACGATACGGAGCTTTTTATGCCGATCATCAGGGCGGTCGAAGAGCTTGTGGGCAGAAAGTACGAGTACGAGAGCGGTGCGAGCTACAGGGTCATAGCCGACCATCTCCGCTCTACCGCTTTTCTGCTTGCGCAGGGTGTGAACTTCTCGAACGAAGGGCGCGGCTACGTTCTGCGCCGTATTCTGCGCCGTGCGGTGCGCCACGGCTATATGCTGGGGCTGAGGGAGCCTTTCATGTACAGGCTCGTGGATGTTCTGGTGCAGATAATGGGCGGCCACTACACCTACCTCCGGGAGAAAAGAGAGGGCGTCAAACAGATGATGCGGCTCGAAGAGGAGCGCTTCTTTGCGACGATCGCGGCGGGAATAGAGCTCTTCGAAAAGGAGCTTCGAAACACGAAAAACCTCTTCAGCGGCGCCGTCGCGTTCAAGCTATACGACACATACGGTTTTCCGCTGGACCTGACGCAGGATATGCTCAAAGAGAGAGACATGGATGTGGACATAGCCGAATTCGAGCGGCTGATGAACGAGCAGCGGATGCGTGCGAAGGCCGCCTGGAAAGGGAGCGGCGACGCGGCCGTGGAGGGCGACTTCAGGGCCCTGCTGGAGGAGTTCGGCAAAAACAGCTTCGTGGGTTACGACTCCTTGAGTGCCGAAAGCAGGGTTCTTGCGGTTTTGAACGAGAGTTTCGCAAGGGTGAAGTGCCTGAACCCGGGACAGAAGGGGTGGTTGCTGCTCGATGTCACACCCTTCTACGCCGAGAGCGGCGGGCAGACGGGCGATGCTGGGGAGCTGAAGGAGCCCGGCTCCGGGCAGAGGGTTGCGGAGGTTCTCTATACGAAGAAGTTTTTCGACCTCAATCTGAGCGAAGTAGAGGCCGAAGCCAAGATCTGCGAAAACGACGATCTCGAAGCGGTCGTAGACAGCTCACGCCGCGAGATAGCCAAGCACCACAGCGCTACCCATCTGCTCCACAGCGCTCTGCGAGAGATACTCGGAGAGCATGTAACCCAGGCGGGGTCGCTGGTGGAGGCGAACAGGCTCCGTTTCGACTTCAGCCACCCCAAACCCCTTACCGCCGAAGAGATTACGGCCGTCGAAGAGAGGGTTAACGCGATCGTGGAGCGCGGCATCGAGGCGGATGTGGAGGAGATGGCTCTCGAAGATGCCAAAAATAGAGGCGCGATGGCCCTTTTCGGCGAGAAGTACGGTGAAAAGGTGCGCGTAGTCGCATTCGGCGACACCTCCGTAGAGCTTTGCGGCGGCACCCATGTGCACAACACGGCGGAGATAGGAGTGTTTCTGATAACCAAAGAGAGCGGCGTGAGTGCCGGTGTGCGGCGCATAGAGGCGGTCTGCGGACACGCCGCGTACGAGTCGGTAAAAAAGATGCGCTCTACGCTGGCGGAGATAGCGGGCGAACTGAAGGCGAAAGAGCCGATGCAGGGCATCGCCAAGCTTAAGTCGCAGATAAGAGAGCTCAAAAGCGAGCTGGCCGCGGCGCAAAAGAGCAGAAAGAGCGAGCTGAAGGCCGAGTCTATAGGCGGTGTAACCGTAATTGTCGAAGAGGTAGAAGGCGGCGACATAAAGGAGATGATAGACGATCTCAAAAACGCACACGATAGTGTTGCCGTCATGCTCTTTCAGAAAAGAGGCGACAAGGTTCTGATAGCCGCGGGGCAGAAGAACAGCCCGATAAAAGCGGGTGCATGGGTCAAAGAGATCGCGCCGGTGCTTGGCGGCGGCGGCGGCGGACGAGACGACTTCGCGCAGGCCGGGGGCAAGGATGCGTCGAAGATTCCCGAGGCGAAAGAGAAGGCGCTCTCGTACCTCAAAGAGAAGATAGGCTAAAGAGAAAGAGGAGTGTACTATGAGAGAGTTTGCGGCGGAACTTTTCGGTAACTACGCTTTCGTAATTCTCTTTTTGCATGTATTGGGCGCCATCGTATGGGTCGGCGGAATGATAGCAATGCGCATAGCCGTACATCCCGCTTTGCAGCATATAGAAGATACGAAAGTGCGGCTTGCAAGAACGCTGGAGATGGTGGGAAACCTCTTTCGGCTGGTACTCCCTTTCATAGTGCTGCTTCTTCTAACCGGGCTTATTATGGGTCTTGCCGTCGGCTCCGGCGGTACGAAGTCGGGGATGTTCGTCCATATGAAAGAGGGTATCTGGCTGATCATGACCCTAAACTACGCGATGATGGTGAGGCTTAGAAACAGGGCCGAGAGGTTTTTCATCTCCGGCGATCTTGCCGGTGCGCGCAAAACGATGGAGCCGGTGGCGAAGATTATGCTGCCTCTCAATATTCTTCTGGGGCTTATCGCCCTCGCCGCCGGGATCTCTTTGAGGGGCTTTTGAGGCGGATGATACTTCTGGGCTCCTCTTCAGCTACGCGTGCTCAAATATTGAGTAATAGAGGAGTAGAGTTTGAGCAGGTCGGCTGCGGCTTCGACGAGGAGTCTATAGACCACTCCGTACCCGAAAACTTCGTATACCACGCGGCGATGGGGAAGATGCGTGCCTGCGAAGCCGAGCACGGTCTCTCCGTGCCGATACTCTGTGCAGACACGGTTGTCACTGCACACGGGGAGATTCTGAGAAAGGCCTCGAGCGTCGAAGAGGCCCGAAAAATCCTGAAGATGCAGAGCGGCAGCAGGGTCGCCATATTGACCTGCATGGTCTACAAGAGCGAAGAGTTGATGTTTGTAGACCTCTCCAGTACGCTCTACGAGTTTCTGCCGTTCGACGAGGAGCGGCTGGAGCGCTACCTCGAGAGCGGCGAGTGGAGGGGCAAAGCCGGGGCCTGCATGGTGGAGGGGTTCTGCAAACCCTACATAAAGTCGGTGCAGGGGCTGGAGTCGTGCGCGATGGGGCTTACGGTAGAGAAGCTGGAGCCCTGGCTGAAAGGTGATGCGTGAAGAGGCGAAGCGGGGAGTTCTACAAAGCAGAGCTGGAGGCCCTCGGGCGCTCCGGCCGATTTCGCGAGCCCTATATCTCCGATCCGAAACGTATAGATATGGCATCGAACGACTATCTGGGTCTGGCGCACAGAAAGAGCCTTTTGAAAAGAGCCTGCAAAAAGCTCGGCAGGTACGACCGGCACGCCCCGAAGTCTTCGCTTTTCGTAGGAGGGTACCATCCGATCCACCGCGAATTCGAAAGAGCTCTCTGCGAAGCGAACCGGTTCGAGGCGGGAGTCGTGGCCGGGAGCGGCTTTTTGGCGAATCTGGGGCTGATCGAAGCGCTTGTGAGAAGGGGCGATACCCTCTTTATCGACGAGAGCTACCACGCCAGCGGAATGGTCGCGACAAAGCTCGTGCAGGGGAGTGTGAAACTCTTTTCGCACAACGACCCGGAGGATCTGATCGCCAAGCTGGCCGAAACGGAGAGCGGCGGCAGAAAGATCGTCGCGGTAGAGGGGATCTACTCGATGGAAGGGGATATGCTCAAAAGGGAGTTCTTCGATATCGCCGAATGGTTCGATGCGTTGATGATAGTGGACGAAGCGCACAGCAGCGGCACGGTTGGCCCGAACCTGCTCGGAGTCTTCGACCATTACGCCATAGAGCCGGGTGCGAGGCATATAAAGATGGGGACTCTCGGCAAAGCATACGGGAGCTACGGCGCCTATATTCTCGGCTCCAAAGAGGTGATTTCGTTTCTGCATAACAGGGCGAAGCCGCTCATCTACGCGACCGCCCCCTCACTCTTCGATACGGCGCTCGCATACGAGGGCTTCAGGCGCATCGTGAAAAAGAGAGAGAGCCTCAAAAAGAGGATCGAAAAGCTCAAGAGTGTGGCCGAGGAGTATACGGGAAGCAGACCGGATGGAATGATAGTACCCGTACCGATGCCCGATATAGCCACGGCTATGCGGCTAAAAGAGGGGCTGGCCGAAGAGGGTTTCGAAGTGGGCGCCATCAGACCCCCTACGGTCAGGAGCCCCATACTGCGCATAATCTTGCGAACCTCCGTGAAGCCCAAAAAGTACCGAAGACTCTTTGAGAAGATGGAAGAGCTTCTGAATGGGTGAGTTTGTCTGCCGTTCGCTCAAGATAGCGGACAGTAAAAGGGAGTATGTAAACATATCTTTTTCTATAAAGAGCTCCCTTGCGCTGGTGGGTGAGAGCGGAAGCGGCAAGAGTTTGACGCTCAAGGCCCTTTTGGGGATGCTTCCGGCGGGTTTCAGGGCACAGATGGAGTGTGAGAGCGACTTCGAGCTTCTGCGCGGCAGGACCCTGGCGTATGTTCCTCAAAACCCCTTTACAGCGCTTTCGCCGCTTACAAAGATAAGGGACCAGTGGATACTCTACGAGGAGCGGGCCGCGGAGATGATGGAGCGCGTGGGGCTCGAGGCCGCCCTGCTTGATCGTTTCGTACCGGAGTTATCGGGAGGGCAGCTTCAGCGAATCGTCATAGCGATGGCTCTGGCCACGGAGCCCAAACTGCTTCTGCTCGACGAGCCGACCACGGCCCTGGATGCGCAGCTGCGTGAAACTGTGGTGGAGCTACTGCTGCAGCTGCAGAGGCGTTACGGCTTCAAGATGCTCTTCGTCACGCACGACATATCGACGGCGCGGAAGCTTTGCGAGCGCATAACGGTCATAAAAGATGGACGGGTCGTGGAGAGCGGAGATATGCTGAGCGTAACGGCCGATCCGAAATCCGAATATACAAGGGCGCTTATAGCGGCCAATTTTGCAAACCGGGAGTTTAGAAGATGAAGTCTCTTTTTCGCTGGAGCGTCAGGCTGGGGGTATTGGCGGGGGCGGTACTCGCCGCCTACCTTGTCTACCTCTATTTCGAGATCGGCCACATGGTGCGCCCGCTGGTTGACTACAATCCGCCCAAAACCACGCAGATCTTCGACAGAAACGGAAAACTGGTGGCGAACGTTTTCGAGAAACAGCACCGTCTATATGTACCTTACAGCGAAATTCCCGGCCGTGTGGTAGAGGCGCTCGTAGCCATAGAGGATACGATGTTTTTCGAGCATCACGGTGTAAATCCGGAGGCGATCTTCAGAGCTGTAATAAAAGATATAAAGGCAAGAAAGCTGGTGGAGGGGGCCTCTACCCTGACGCAGCAGCTTGTGAAATCGACTCTGCTGACGCGTGAAAAGAAGATCGAAAGAAAGATAAAGGAGGCGCTGCTTTCGATTAGGCTGGAGCGGGAGCTTACCAAGGAGCAGATCCTCGAGCGCTATCTAAACGCCATCTTTTTCGGTCACGGATACTACGGCATAAGAACGGCTGCGCTCGGCTACTTCCATAAAGATCTCGACGAGCTTTCGCTTAAGGAGATCGCCGTGCTCGTGGGGCTGCCGAAAGCTCCGAGCGCCTATGACCCGACCCGCCGGTACGCCAACGCGATGGCGCGTGCGAACCGCGTACTGGAGCGTATGCGTAGCCTGGGCTGGATAGATGAGGCGACATATATGAGCGCCGTAAAGGAGGCGCCGAAAGTCTACGACGACACCCTTACGCAAAACAGGGCTCCATATGTGGTGGATGCCGTAGTCAACACTCTCATGCCGACCTACCCCGACATAAGGCGCGGAGGCTACAGAATAAACGTGGCGGTTGACCTGGAGTACCAGCAGATGGCGAGAAAAGCTCTTAAGTACGGTTACGAAGCCTACTGGAACCGCCATAAAAACGACGAGAACGTATCGCAGACATTCAACGGCGCCATGGTGGTGCTGGACGGAAGGAGCGGTGATGTGCTGGCGATGCTCGGAGGTGTGGACTACACAAAGAGCGCTTTCAACAGGGCGATCTCTTCGAGGCGCCAGCCCGGTTCGGCTTTCAAGCCGTTCATCTACGAAACGGCGCTAAACCTTGGGTACAACCCTGTAAGCAAGATTCCCGATATAGCACGGACCTACCGCTTCGAAGAGGGTGATACCGAAAAGCTCTGGCAGCCCAAAAACTATGAAAAGAACTACAAGGGCATCATCACTCTCAGAGAGGCGCTCGTACACTCGAGGAACCTGGCCACGATAAACCTGGTAAACGAGATAGGGATCATGACGCTGCACAAAAAACTGGAGCCGTTCGGAATAAAAGACCTGCCCTACAACCTCTCCATAGCGCTGGGCAACCTTGCGCTTTCACCGATGCAGGTGGCCAGGCTCTATACGGTATTCGCCGATATGGGGGTGCTGCACGAGCCGAGGCTCGTAACGGAAGTGTATGACGGTGAAGGAACCCTGCTGAGACGCTTCGAACCCGAAAGCAGGGAGGTCTACCCCAAACCGCAGGCCTACCTGATGGTCGATATGCTGCGCGACGTAGTGCGCCGCGGTACCGGAAGAAACGCCCGCGTACGGGGTATGGACATAGCAGGAAAGACCGGAACCACAAACAAGAGCGTAGATACGTGGTTCTGCTCTTTCACACCCGACGTGGAGACGGTGGTATGGTTCGGAAACGACGACAATACGCCCCTGCCCAAGCGTGAAACGGGGGGGCGCACCGCCGCCCCTGTCGCCCGCTTCTTCTACTCCGAACTGGTGCGTAAACATCCCGAATACAGGAGGAGGTTTGAAGAGCCCGAAGGCGTATACCACGCAAAAAGGGAGGGAAAAGATCTCATCTATACGGATATTTCTCCCCTGCCCGACTATGACGCCGTAGAGCCGGAGGAGGATATCCTCTTTTAGGTATCGAGTTAAAAGAGTATAATATGGAAGCAGAGTAGACGGAGGAGCATATGACGCCCCAGGAGCGATACAAGAAACTGAAGCAGCACCTTTCGGAAGAGAACCCGGTTCTTCTCGATGTCGTCAAGGAGTACGAGACCCTCGACAAGATCGCGCATACCCACGGCTTTTTGGACCCGGAAGACACATATACGGCGCACATTTCGTGGTGGCCGCTGATTTCGGTGTTGGGCACCTTTTCTTCTGGAAAGTCCACCTTCATAAACCACTATTTGGGAAAGAGGGTGCAGACTACCGGAAATCAGGCGGTAGACGACAAATTTACGGTCATCTGCTACGGTACCAACGACGAAGTGACCACCCTGCCGGGGCTCGCTCTCGATGCCGATCCGCGGTTCCCTTTCTACAACATAAGCGAAGAGGTCGAGAAGGTAGATGCGGGGGAGGGGAGCCGGGTAAACCTCTACCTGCAGCTTAAAACCGTACGCTCCGACGCGGTCAAGGGAAAGATCCTCATAGACTCCCCCGGCTTCGATGCGGACAGCCAGCGTGACGCGATACTGCGCATAACGAGCCATATCATCGATATGTCCGACCTGGTTCTGATCTTTTTCGACGCAAGGCATCCCGAACCTGGTGCCATGAGGGATACCCTCGAGCACCTGGTCGGAGCCGCGATATCGCACAGGGATGCGAACAAGATTCTATACATACTGAACCAGATAGATACGACTGCAAAAGAGGACAACCTCGAAGATGTCATAGGCTCGTGGCAGAGGGCGCTGTCGCAGCAGGGGCTCGTTTCGGGCAACTTCTTCGCCATCTACAGTGAAGAGGCGATGGTGCCTATAGAAGACGAGGCTCTTGCCGAACGGATGAAGCGAAAAAGAGACGAGGATCTCGCTGAGATCGTAGGCAGGATGGACAAGGTCGGAATAGAGAGGGCCTACAGAATCACCAAGGCGCTCGAGGATTTTGCCAAAGAGATAAAAGATAGAAAGCTCCCTTCGCTGCAAAAGGCGCTCAAAAAGTGGATGGTGCGAGTGAGCGTCGCGGATGCGGTGCTCTTTCTTCTCCTTTTTGCCGGCATCGGTGTGTTCGAGTGGCAGTTCGGGTTCGTATCTGCAGTGTCTGGTTCGTCCGTAACGGCCGCTGCTTCGGTAGCCGTGCTTTTGGGGCTGCTTCTCTTTTTGCACTTCAAGGTCAGAAACTTTGTAGGGCGCAGGATGTTCAGAAAACTGGAAGCGGGCGATCCGGCTCTGGCCCAGGCCTTTTTGCGAAATACGAGGTGGTACCGCCCCATGTTCAGGGCCGCGATGAGCGGCTGGATAAAGCGGGCGCAGCAGAGGCTCGAAGAGGTGATCGGCCGCAGCAGGCGCTCGATTCAAAAGCTCAACGACCAGTTTGTCAGCCCGTCGGGCAGAGTACATGATGAAGAAAGATAGATAGCAGTAAAATAATAAAACTTGACAATAGCACTATCAACGTTGTAAAATTCCGATAAAAAAAGAGGAGTTTTGCAATGTCGAAACATGAGTTCCAGACCGAAGTGAACCGGCTGCTGCATCTGATGGTGCACTCGCTCTACTCCAACAAGGAGATATTTCTTCGTGAACTGATCTCAAACGCCAGCGACGCGCTCGACAAGCTGGAGTATCTGAAACTGACCGACGAGAAGTACAAAGAGCTGGAGCAGCCGGGCAAAATCGTGATCTCTTTCGACAAAGAGAAAAAGCTTCTTACCATAAGCGATACCGGAATAGGCATGAACGATGAAGATATGGTGGAGAACCTCGGAACCATAGCAAAGAGCGGCACCAAAAGCTTCATAGAGAGCCTTACCGGAGACGCCAAAAAAGACAGCCATCTCATAGGGCAGTTCGGCGTTGGCTTCTACAGCTCATTCATGGTTGCCAAAAAGGTCGAGGTTCTTAGCCGCAAGCCGCTTGAAGAGAAGGCGTGGAAGTGGGTGAGCGAAGGCGACGGCTCCTACGAGATAGAGGAGGCGCAAAAAGAGGATTACGGCACGCAGATCACCCTATATCTTCGCGACGAGGCGGAGGAGTTCGCCGACGAGTGGCGCATAAAGAGGATAGTCGAGAAGTACTCCAACCATATACCTTTCCCGATATACCTGGTCAACGACAAGGGCGAAGAGGAGCAGATAAACAGGGCCTCCGCCCTCTGGCGCCTCTCCAAGAGCGAACTGAAAGACGAGGATTACAAAGAGTTCTACAAGCAGATCAGCCACGACAGCGAAGATCCGCTGCTGTGGATACACACGAGGGCCGAAGGTACGCTGGAGTACTACACGCTCTTCTATATTCCGAAAAGAGCGCCCATAGACCTCTTCAGGGTCGACTATCAGCCGGGTGTGAAGCTCTATGTAAAGAGAGTATTCATAACCGATGAAGAGAGGGAGCTTCTGCCTACCTATCTGAGGTTCGTCAGGGGTATCATAGATGCCGAAGATCTGCCTCTGAACGTCAGCCGCGAGATACTGCAGGAGAATATCATCCTCACCAAGATAAAAAAGGCGAGCGTCAAAAAGATTCTCGGAGAGCTGAAAAAGCTGCTCGAAAATGACAGAGAAGCCTACGAGGGCTTTTTCAGGGAGATGGGAAAGGCTCTCAAAGAGGGTATCTACAGCGATTTCGAGAACAAAGAGAAGCTGCTCGATCTTATGCTCTTCAAATCGAGCGCGAGAGAGGGTTACGTAACCTTCAGGGAGTACAAGGAGGCGATGAAAGAGGGGCAGGATAAGATCTACTACATCATGGGAGAGGATGAGAACCTGCTCCGCCACTCTCCGCTTCTGGAGAAGTACAAAGAGGAGGGTATCGAGGTTCTTCTCTTCGACGATGAGGTGGACGCTATCGTTATGCCTACCGTAAGCGAGTATGACGGCACGCCGCTCGAAAATATAGCCAATGTCGAAGAGGAGGGCGAAGTCTCGGAAGAGACCAGAGAGAAGTTCGCCTCGGTCATCGCGGCGATGAAGGCGGAGCTGGGAGAGAGTGTAAAAGATATACGACTCACAAATCGCCTCAAAGAGTCTCCGGCAGTCGTAGTTTTCGACAAGAACGACCCCGATATAGCGATGCAGCAGATACTGCGGCAGATGGGTCAGGAGGTGACGCCGCCCAAACCGATACTCGAGATAAACCCGCGGCACGAGATATTCGCCAAGCTGCAGGAGAAGGGCGATGAAGCCGTTACACGCGATATCGCGCATGTGGTACTGGATGAAGCCAAGATGGCGGCCGGCCTGGAGCTGGACGATATAGCCGACTTCAATGCGCGGCTGAACAGACTTATAGCCAAGGCTATCTGATACATTTTCGGTCCGTTTTGGGCTCCGTGTAGGCTTTCGCCTTTTGCGAAGGCCTCCTGACCCTCTTCAATCCCGTTATCGAGAAGATGTGATACCCCTTTTCGTAGCGGTATGAGAGGGTCGCGCCGTGCGCTTCGAGTATCGAACGCACTATGTAGAGCCCCAGCCCGAAGCTCTCTTTTGAAACTCCGTTTCCGTCCCGCATGAATGGCTCGAGTATCTTTTCGAAGCTCTCCGACATCGGTTCGCCCCTGTTTATGACCTCCAGAACCCCCTTTCTGAAGCATAGGTGCACCTTCTCTTCGGTGCCGTATTTTATCGCGTTGTCTATCAGGTTTTTGAGGACTATCACCATCATGTTGTAGTCCGCCTCTATGAAGCATGTGTGGCAGTAGATGGAGATCTTCTCTTCATCTATGAAGAGGAGATTGGCCGCATCTTTCGCCAGCGAGCGGAAGTCGCACTCGGTGCTCTTCAGGTCGAGCGACTGTGAAGTGATCATCTCCATCTCGGCCATCTCCTGGATCAGGTGTTCCATGCGGTTGAAGGCGCGCTGCAGAATCTTCGCCTCCTGCTCCTCCTTCAGCAGCGCTACACTCAGCTTCCCTTTGGTTATCGGGGTTTTGAGCTCGTGCATGATGTTTCTCATAAAGAGTGTACGCGCCTCCTTCATGGCGTTGATCTTTTTGACCGTAGCGTCGAACCGGTTGGCTACGAAGGCTATCTCGTCCCGCTTGTCGGAGCGGGTAGATATGTTCATCTCCCCTTCGCCGAATCGCCTGATCTGTTCGGCCAGAGTCTTGAGCGGTATCAGGCTTCTTCGCAGGGTCCAGTAGAGCAGGAAGATGATGCCGGTCATCCCGCCGAAGAAGATGGCTATCCACTTGGGGCGGTAGGTCTCTATCGGTGCCGCCACCATCCTGGAGCTTTTGGGCCCGACAAGCTCGAAATATATCTTGCTCTCGTCACGGTAGATCCTGAGACGCCCATCCTCTATCCGCTCTTTTAGGCTCTGCGGGAAAGCGGGAGGCGGAGGCAGGAAGAGCGGGCGCAGGTTGACGTTTATCTCTTCCGGATGCAGAATCGTCTCGTATCCGTGCTCTTCGAGCCGCTTTTGCAGCGACGAACCTCCCTGTACGACGATTTTGCGGATATCGGTCTCGCACTTTACGGCCTTTTTTTCGAGCATCCGCATCTCCTGGCTCTCTATCTCCTTTACCATCATCGCAAAAAGAGCTATCAGGGCGCCGAGGGCGAAAATAAAGATCAGGTTGAGTTTGAAGAATATGGAGTGGCGGTTCACGGTGTAAATTTATATCCCGCTCCGCGGATAGATTTTATATAGCGAGGCTGCTTCGGGTTGTCCCCTATCTTACCGCGTATCCTGCTTACGATCACGTCTATCGTACGCTCAGAGCTCTCCCACGAGATCGATTCGGCGTTGTTGGCGAGGTAGTCCCTGCTAAGAACCGTTGCCGGGTTCAGCAAAAAGAGCCTCAAGATCTCATATTCTGCCGTAGTCAGATCGAGGAGGCTCCCTTTGTGGCGTATCTGCATCTTGCTCTCGTCGAGCTCGAAATCGGTTCCCTGCGGCTGGAGTGTCGGGCGGTAGCGGCGCAGGATACTCTGGACCCTGGCTACGAGCTCCCTGGGTTCGTACGGTTTCGGCAGATAGTCGTCGGCGCCGTACTCGAGGCCAATGATTTTGTCGGTCAGATCGCTTCTTGCGCTCGATATGATTATAGGTGTGTCGTAATCTTTTCTTATCGTTTTGCAGAGTTCGAGCCCGTCCATCTGGGGAAGGGTGAGATCGAGTATTATCAGGTCGTAGTGGTCCAGTTCGAGCGCGTTGAGTGCGGCTTTCGGAGTCTCCACGCTCTGTACGTTCATGCCGTACTGCTCGAGGAATCTTGTCAGGAGCGCGCTTATATCTAAATCGTCTTCTATCATCAGTATATTGATCATGCTTCCCCCTTTCGGACGGGTCTGCGCAGGTGCGGAGTCTATATTTAACATATTATACTCCTATTTCCTGAAAATCGAGATTTCGGCGGAGCACTTTTTTGCACTCTTCTCGTCATCTATCTGCATCGCGGAGCCGAGCGTAAGCAAAAGTGCGCAAAAGAGTGCGAACAGTTTAAAAGTCATCTTTGAACCCCCTTTTTTGTACCGGACTATTCTACAAACAGGCGGTCAACGGTCGGTCAATAGAGTTTAAACGAGTGTCAATGGATATTGTAGTCTCTTTCGATATATCGATGTCTTGAGGTTTTTTGGGTTGGGGAAATATAGCGCTTGGTTCGGCTGCCGCTCCGCACCCGGAGGTGCGGAGATGTTAGCACGAGTATGTAGTTTTGAACTCGAACGCGGTAGGGCGTGATTCGTCCGGCCAGATCTGAGTTTCGAATTTGTAAGTTTTGTATGTGTCGAGGAACTCGTCCGTCATGACCGGCTTTAGGAAATCGTTGTCTTTGATTAGCGCTTCGATCGCTTCTCTTAGTGTGTGGGGCATCTGCTGGATACCCTTCTCCCTGATCTCGTCGAGGCTGAGTTCGAAGAGGTCGATATCCATCGGGCCAACGGGCTCGTACTTGTTCTTGATACCGTCTATACCGGCAAGAAGCAGTGCGGTAAAAGCGAGGTAGGGGCAAGAAGAGCTGTCCGGGAAGCGTGTCTCGATTCTTGTCGCCTTTTCGCCGGCGCCGTACGGGATGCGGATGGAAGCGGACCTGTTCTGGCTCGAGTATGTCAGGATCGAGGGGGCTTCGAATCCGGGTATGAGGCGCTTGTAGGAGTTTGTGGAGGCGTTTGTGAACGCCGCTACCGCCTGGGCATGTTTGAGAACGCCGCCCATGTAGTGCCGTGCCGTTTCGCTGAGGTTTCCGTATTCACCCTCTTTGTAGAAGAGGTTCTTGCCGTCTTTCCAGATGGACTGGTGAACGTGCATTCCGTTTCCGTTGTCGCCGAAGAGCGGCTTGGGCATGAACGTAGCCGTTTTGCCGTTGAGGTGTGCGACCATGCGTACGACATACTTGTACTTCTGAACGTTGTCGGCAGCCTCTACCAGCGTACCGAACCTGACGCCGATCTCTCCCTGTGCCTGTGCAACTTCGTGGTGTCCGAGGACCACTTCGAGACCCACCTCTTCGAGAACCTGCATCATCTCCGCACGAAGGTCGACCATGCTGTCGGTGGGAGCGACGGGGAAGTAACCGCCTTTCGTGCGGGGTCTGTGTCCGATGTTGCCGAAGTCGTCGTTTCTGCTCGGGTCGTTCCACTCGCCCTCTTCGCTGTCTACGCGGTAGTAGGACTCGTTTATCTCATCTTTGATCTGTACATCGTCGAAGATGAAGAACTCGTTTTCGGGACCGAAATAGGCCACATCGCCGACGCCGGACTCTTCAAGATATTTGAGCGCCTTTTTCGCGATGGAGCGGGGGCACTTCTCGTACATCTGCCCTTTGTAGATATCGTATACGTCGCAGAATACGATGATGGTCGGGTCTGCAGTGAACGGATCGAGGAATGCGGTTTCGATATCGGGCTTGAGGATCATGTCCGATTTGTTGATGGGCTGCCACGCTTCTATGGAGCTGCCGTCGAACGGAAGACCGTTTGTGAGCATCTCTTTGTCGAGCGCGCTGAGAAGGTATGTGAGGTGGTGCCACGCCCCTTTTATATCGGTGAAGCGGAGGTCGACGAACTTTACATCGTTTTCCGCGCAGTATCTGAAGAACTCTTCGACATTGTTGACGAATTTGCCCATTTTCTCTCCTTGGGAATTTTTGGAATATCGGGTATTGTAACAAAAAATCCGTAAAGTGTGAGTGAAAGGATTGATTAAAAAATAGTCACATATTTCGATCCGGAATGGGAGCGAAAGAGTATGCCCCATCTCCGTCCGGCGGCTGCTTCGCGCCCTTCTGGACGCGGGGGCGCTTTCGTGTTTGGGGCACTCTTCGGAGACGATTCAGCAGCGGTGCGGGTGTGCGCCCCGAGCGCCGGTCGTATCGAAAAGTAACATATGGGCGGGGTATCTCCGTCAGAACTTCGCTTTTATGCGATCCCTTTTGATGTAGTGGACCGCTTCGCTGTAGCCGACGGACCTCGCGAATGCCGCTATCTCATCTTTTTTGTAGCCCACCTGCTCCGGTTTGTGCGCATCGGAGCCGAACGTTATCGGGATATCTCTCTCGAAGGCCATCTGCAGAAGCTCCCTCGAGGGGTAGGGCTCTCCTATCGGCTTGCGGTAGCCGGCGGCGTTTATCTCTATCGCCATGTCGGCGCGTTTTATCGCATCCATCGCCTTTTGCGCGATGAGTCTGACATCGGTTTTGGGGACATACTTGAAGACTTTGATTAGATCGAGGTGGCCCACTATGTCGAACTTTCCGCACTTCGCCAAATTTTCTACCAGGTCGAAGTAGTCCTGCCAGATGGCCTCTATGTCGGCACCTTCGTACCTCCCAATGAACTCCGGGTTGTCGAAACCCCACCTGTCTATGAAGTGTACGGAGCCTATCAGGTAGTCCACATCGGCACCCAGCACCCTCTCGTCCATATGTCCGGGCAGGTAGTCCACCTCGTATGCGAGGCGAATCTCTATCTCTTTCTCGTACTCCCTTTTTGCCCGTTTCACATCCTCCTCGTAGGCTCTCATCTCTTCGAATCCCATTCTGTAACGCGGGTCGAAATCCATCGGCGCATGGTCGCTGAATCCGAAAATGTCGATACCTTCGGCTATCGCCTTTTTAATGTAGTCGTCTATCGTACCTTCGGCGTGGTTGCATCTGGATGTGTGGTTGTGGAGGTCGATTTTCAGTCGTTTTTCGTTTTTCGCTTGCATATATCTAACTCTTTGGGGCTCTTTTTTTGAGAAAAGTGCCGTTCTCTTTTACCTCTACGGCCCCTCTTTGCAGCAGAAGTGTCAGGGCTCTTTTGAAGTTTTTCCGGCTCAGCCCGAGCAGCTCTTTTATCCTCTCGGGGTCGCTCTTGTAGACAAGGGGCATCATCCCTTTGCGGCTCTCGAGATACTCTATTATCCTCTCTGCAGCGATCTCGTCGCTCTTTTTGCCTATAGGGCGCATCAGTATGTCTATCTTGCCGTCGTCGCGCACCTTTTTGACATACCCTCTGGCCCTTTGACCGATCTGCAGCCCGGAGAATATTTCGGAGTGGAAGATGAGCCCTTCGTAGCGGCCATCGACAAGCACCTTATAGCCGAGCTCCGTTTTGTCGTAGACCAAAATATCGACCTCTTCGTTGCGTTTGAGCTTTTGAGGCCGGCGGTCGAATCTGCCTTCCGTCTTCTGCACCCCTATGAGACGGTGGGTTCTCTCGTCGTAGTCGACATATATGAGGTGCTTTTCACCTTTCGCAAGACTCCTTCTCTGCAGGGCTTTGGGGACGAAAAGGTCTTTGGCGAGCCCCCAGTCGACAAATGCGCCGTGGGGAGTGGTGTCTACGACCTCCATGACCGCAAATTCGCCCAGCACGGCCAAGGGTCTCTCCGTCGTTGCCACGATGCGCTCTTCGCCGTCTCTGTAGACAAAGAGCTCCTCTACGCAGCCGAGCCCCATCTCTTCGGTCACATACCGTTTCGGCAGCAGCACCTCCTTCTCTTTGGAAGAGGCGAAGATCAGCCCGTGGTCGGACTCTCTCACGGCTTTTAGGCGGTTGACTTTTCCAAGTTCCGGATATTCGTTTATAATCATGAAGATATTATATCCAAAACGGTTTGCGTAAAGAGTTTTAGGGCATAATAGCGCATGCGATTTATCGAATACTTCATAAAGAACACGAGACTCAACCATCTACTGCTCCTTTTCATCCTGATAGCGGGCATATACAGCTACAAAGAGATGCCCAAAGAGCTCTTCCCCGACGTGACTCTGAACATGATAGGCGTTAGCGGAGGCTATGCCGGATCGAGCGCCAGGGTCCTGGACAAGATGGCCGTCAGGGACATTGAGGAGGCGATAGAGGGAATCAGCGGCATAAAGACCACCGAGACGGTCATAGTACCGGGAAGATTCGACATAATCGTGACCCTCAACGACGAAGCGGAGCCCGTCGATGTGCTCAGCAAGGTAAAAGATGCCATAGCCGCAAACAGGCAGTATCTGCCTGCGGACATGACGGAACCTACGGCGACCCATCTGACGCGCAAGCGGGACCTGCTCTCGATATCGCTCTCTTCGAAGAGTCTGGACAAAGAGTCGCTGGTCAGGGAGGCCAAAGAGATAAAGCGGCGGATAATGCAGATCGAAAATATCGCCGAAGTGAAGATATACGGCGACTCGGACGAGGAGATCCTGCTAAAGATAGACTCCAAGGCGCTCGCAGCCTACGGAATAGACCCAAAAGCTCTCCTGACCGCCATATCGAGCCTCTCCTACATCTACCCGGTCGGAGACATAGAGCAGCCCGGAGACTACCTCTACCTCTCTACCGTACACGGATGGAAAGACGAGAAGGGGTGGGAGAGCGCACTCATCGGGGTAGGCGGCAGGTATATCCGTCTCGGCGACGTCGCCGAGGTGAGCAGGCGGCTGGCCGATACCTCGACACTCTCATCCTTCAACGGCAGGGACAACATCACCCTCAAAGTCTACAAAGACTCCAAAGGGGACGCGATAGCCCTCTCCAAGAAGCTCCACACCTTTGTGGAGGGTCTTAATAGGAGCCGCCCCGAACTGATCGCCGACATCTACCACGACACATCCAGGCCGATAGAGAAGAGGCTCAACGTAATAGTTTCGAACATCCTGATAGGGCTGGTGCTGATATTTTTCACGATGGCCCTGCTGATAAACTTCCGCATAGCCGCGATAGTGACGCTCGGGATTCCCTTTTCGTTCGCGATAGGGCTGATAATCCTGCACTCTATGGGATATACGATAAACATCGTCTCCCTGCTGGGTGCGCTTATAGTCATAGGTATCGTCGTAGACGACGCCGTAGTCGTCGCCGAAAATATACAGCGCTATATCGACGAAGGGATGCAGAGGAGTTCCGCGGTATTGAAGGGGGTCGAGGAGATGGTGCTTCCGGTAACGCTCGCCACGCTCACCACCTTCGCCGCCTTTTTGCCGCTCTTTATGCTTTCGGGGGAGATATCGCACTTCATCATACTGATTCCGGTAGTCGTGGTTGCCGTTTTGGCCGGCTCTTTGATCGAGAGCTTCCTCTTTCTTCCCCTGCATGCCAAAGAGCTGCTCTCAAAAGGGCACAGCATGGTCGACTGGAGCCCCCTTCAGGGACTCTACGAGCGGAGCCTGCGCTACTGCATCCGGTACAAGAAGAGCTTTCTGTTCCTCTTTCTGATCGGTATTCCGCTTCTGACCTATCTTCTCGTAAAGTCTATGCACTTCCAGTTTTTCCCCAGTTTCGACAGCAACTACATATATGTCACCGGCAAGCTCGACTCCAATACGCCGATAGAGCGCACATCCGAAGTGGCCAAAGAGATGGAGAGGGAGATTCTGAAGCACAAAGAGGAGCTGGGCATAAAGTCGGTGTCGGCCGTAGCCGGTTCGAGAACCACGCTCGGCGGCGAAAAAGAGAGTGACAACGGATCGTTCTATATTACGGTCGAGCTCTACGATCTGATCGAAAAAGATTTCATAAACCGCTACGTCAACCCGATTTTCAACCTCTCTTTCGACTTCAACGACCCGAACAGGAGGCGTACCATCGAAACCTACGAACTCGCCAAGCCGCTTAGCGACATAGTGGAGCCTTTCAGGAAGCGTTACTCCATGGAGGAGCTCGGTGTCAGGCAGAGGCATGTGGGGGTCATAAGAAACGATATAAAGATCAACTTTTCTGGCGAAGACGAGAAGCTGGTGGAGCGCAGTATGCGACTTGTGGAGGCTGCACTCGGCAGAATCGACGGGGTTGTCGGCATTAGCGACAATCTCAAATACGGCAAAAGCGAATACAAACTCAAAATCAACGACTACGGAGAGAAGCTGGGTCTCAGCGAAGGGGAGGTGGCGTCTCTGCTCTCGGGCTACTTCCTGCAAAGACGCCACGCCCTCACCTTCGGCAAAGAGGGAGTGGTCGAGATTCGTACGGAGGATATGAGAAAAGAGAGCCTCGAGGAGCTGAAGAGCTTTCCTGTGCCGCTGAAAGACGGAAGGTTCGTAAGGCTGGACCAGGTTGCGGAGTTCGAGGTTTCGCGCGACTACGCCCAGATAAAGAAACGTGACGGAGAGGTCGTGAAGACCGTTTTCGCCTCCATCGACAAATATAGAACTACCGCAAACGACGCGCTCGAAAAGCTCTCTGGCCTGATTTCCGAAATAGAGAAGAGCGGGGTAAAAGTGACGCTTCTTGGGGAGAAAGAGAAGAACAGGCAGCTTGCCGAAGAGATGAAGAGGGCCACGCTTCTCGCCATCTTTCTGATACTTCTTTCGCTGATGCTGATATTCTCCAGAATAAGATACGCGCTGATGGTGATGTCGGTGATCCCTTTTTCGATTCTGGGAGCCCTGATAGGCCATACGCTTCTGGGCATCAACCTTTCGATGGCTTCGATAATCGGAATTCTGGGGCTTGCCGGGGTGGTGGTGAACGACGGGATAATCATGCTCGATTTTTTGCACGGAACAAGGAAAAGCCGCGAATTTTTCGAACGTGCGAAACTCAGGCTCAGGCCGATTCTCATAACCTCCACGACCACCTTTCTCGGGCTCTCGACCCTCATATTCTTCGCTACCGGACAGGCGGTCATTCTACAGCCCATCGCCGTCTCGATCGGTTTCGGGCTTTTATGGGGAACGGTGCTGAACCTCTACTACCTCCCTACGCTCTATGCGGTGGTAAACCGTATAGAGCCGGTTAGCGAAAGGGTATAATTTTCCTATAATGAATAACGCACTATAATCTAACCGTTAGATTCGACAAACGGTGCCGCGCACCCTCGAGGCATATGCGTGTCACCGGTTTGGACTATCCCAAGATTAGGAATGCCGCATGACACAAGAAGAGCTGGATGCACTGATGGCCGGCGACCTCGACCTGGATGCCGAAGAGGAGTCGCTGCAGGAGGCTGTTACGGAGGGTTCCGAAGCGGAGTCTTCAGGGGTCGAAGAGGGTGGCGAAGCAGAGGCGTTGATACCTCCCCCGGCTACAAAAGAGCATCAGGTCGTGCACCAGCTCGACGACGTTACGCGAGACTCGGAAGAGAAGGCGAGCGAGATCTTCGATGCGCTCGATGCGGTTATGAACGATATCGACGGAGCCCTGGCAGCTATAGAAAAGATGGACGCGATATCGAACGGGTTCGAAGAGATGTTCGCCACCCTTATGCAAAAATTCCCGAGCGTAAAGAGGTTCGAGACTGCCGCCGAAGAGGCTAAGAGGCTAAGAGAGCTCTCAAGCGAAGTGACCGATATGCTCCAGAGTGCCAACGACCAGATCCTCGGGGCGATGGATACGATGCAGTATCAGGATATCCATCGCCAGAAGATAGAGCGCGTCATAAACATAATGCGTGCGCTCAGCCGCTACATGAGCGCGCTTTTCGAAGGAAGCATAGAGGATGAGAAGCGTGTCAAATCGGCCCGCCATATCGAGGGGGACACCACGACCGAAGAGGTGATCAGCAACGACGATATAGAAGCGCTCATAGCCCAGTTCGGAAAATAGGCATATGGTCGAACTCCTCTCCCCCGCGGGCAATCTCGAGAAACTGAAAATCGCACTCGCCTACGGGGCAGACGCCGTCTACGGAGGGGTCAGCCACTTTTCGCTGCGCATAAGAAGCGGCAAAGAGTTTACGTACGAGAGCTTTGAAGAGGGGGTAGAGTACGCCCACTCGCTCGGCAAAAAGGTCTATGTGACTATAAACGGCTTCCCCTTCAACTCCCAGCTGGAACTCTACAGAAGCCATATGGAGCGGATGGCGCGGATGGGGCCGGACGCCTTCATCGTCTCTACGCCCGGACTCGTGAAGATGGCGCGCGAAACGGCACCCGAGATTCCGCTGCACCTCTCTACGCAGGCGAACGTGATGAACGTTCTGGATGCGCGTTTTTATTACGAGCTCGGCGTCAGGCGGATAATAGCGGCCCGCGAGATCAGCCTGAAAGATCTCGAAGCGATCAAAAGGGAGCTTCCAGATCTGGAGCTCGAAATCTTCGTGCACGGCTCCATGTGTTTCGCATACAGCGGACGGTGCCTGATAAGCGCCGTTCAGAGCGGCAGGGTGCCAAACCGCGGCAGCTGCGCCAACGACTGCAGGTTTCCATATGTGCTGTATGCCGAAAACCCTGAAACGGGGGTGACCTTCAGACTCGAAGAGGAGGAGGGTTTAGGCACCTACATAATGAACGCCAAAGATATGAATCTCGCTTCGCATATAGACGAGATACTCGAAAGCGGAGCGGTAGACTCGCTCAAGATAGAGGGGCGCACGAAGAGCCCCTACTACGTCGCCGTTACAGCAAGCGCCTACAGAAGGGCGATAGACGACTTCTACACAGGACGATTCGACGCATCGAAGTACCAGGAGGAGCTCCATACGACCAAACATCGCGGCTTTACGGACGCCTACCTTCTCCACAGACCCTTCGAAAAGGAGGGCACGCAGAGCCTGGAGAGCTCCATAAGCGAAGGGACCTATCAGGTAGCGGCGCTGGTGGATGAGAAAGGTTTGGCCTTCTACGCAAAAGACAGGATCGAAGAGGGCGACGAGATGGAGATACTCTCTCCACGCCCCATAGAGGAGAGCGTAGATAACGAACGGGGAGAGATCTACCCCAAAGAGGGGCGGTGGTACATTAGGATGAGGATGCTCGAGACCCCAGGCGGCAGAAGGTTTCAGACCATACACAGCGGAAACGAAAACCCGATTCTGCTGCCCGCCGCGCTGCCCCCTTTCACATTTTTGAGAAGGAAGATAGATGGATGATCGTTTTACCACCTCAAGAGTCCTGAAAGCGTGGTGGGCGATGCAGTGGAGAGCCGTTTTGGCGACCTTTGTAGGTTCGCTGGTGCTGATAGCCCTCTTCTCATTCTTCGCCGCATTGATGGGCGTCTCGAAGGGGGTTATAATGATGTTCGGAAATATCATCTATACCGGGGTGGCGATATTCGCATCGTTCTACTTCTTCGGATATTCGCTCAGGAAGGATTATGGGGATTTCAGGTTTGAGATATCGCAAAAGCCGCCGGAGGCGACGGAGCCGCCCACCGATCGAGAAACTGATGCAGAGAGTCCAGAGTCCAGTTCCGCAGGTCGGAATTAGTTTTTGGATTTTTAAAACTTACATCTAAAGGAGTGGAAATGAGGTTCATATCGATCATCATAGGGAGTAAAAGCGATTACGAGGTGATGAAGGAGTGCGGCAAGACGCTGGAGAAGTTCGGTGTCCCTTACGAGCTGATAATCTCTTCGGCCCACAGAAGCCCGGAGCGCACCAAAAACTATATAAAAGATGCGGAGGAGCGCGGGGCGGTAGTCTTCATCGCCGCCGCCGGCATGGCCGCACACCTTGCGGGTGCCGTGGCCGCCACCACGATAAAACCGGTAATAGGTGTACCTATGAGCTCCTCCGACCTTCGCGGGGAGGATGCGCTTTTGAGTACGGTAATGATGCCTGCCGGTATGCCGGTGGCAACCCTTGCGATAGGCAAAGCCGGTGCGATAAACAGCGCCTATCTGGCGATGCAGATACTGGCGATAGACGACGACGAGCTCAACGTCAAGCTGATAGAGGATCGGATAGCGAAGGCGAAAAAGGTCGAAACCGACTCCGCGGAGATAGAGGTCAGAATCTAAAGTCCGCCCGCTGCGGGGCGGCACCATAGAGGAGATGGCATGAAAACTTGGCTCAGTATCAGGGCGTATGCGAAACTGATCGATCGCGACTTCGACTATGTGCTTTCACTCGTAGACAGCGGCGCCGTGGTCTCCAAAGAGGAGAACGGCGAGATCTTCATAGAGGCCGATTCACAGGAGAGTCTTCCCGGCACACCCGTAAAGGGGGGCGAAATCTTGAAGGTGGATATGGAGAGAGGCGAGGGCATACAGTTTGTGGAGAAGACCATCGGAACCATTTTGAACATGCACGAAAAGGTGATGGACGCCAAAGACGAGACGCTGCAGACGCTCAAAAACGAGAACAGTTTTCTTAAAGATGCCCTCCTCTCGATGCAGGAGCTCTACGACGAGGACAGAAAGACGATAGAGACGCTCACCGCCGAACTCAACGCCACGAGGGAGGAGCTGGAGTTCATGAAGCGCAAATACAGGCTCATGTGGGGGAAAGTGGTGGAAAAACATGCCGGAGAAGAGAGTTGAAGCTGGAGCCCGAGTGCGTGACATGCATATTTTCGCAGGCGCTCAGAGTTTGCGAAATCCTGCATGTAGAGAAAGAGCGCACCAAGAGGGTACTCGATGAGGTGGCGCTCATGATACCCGGATTCTCTTTTTCGGAGACCCCTCCCCAGGTGGCTGCGAGAGTCTACCCCAAAATAGCGCAGCTGCTCGGGGTCGACGACATCTACGCCGAGTACAAAAAGGAGGCGACGCGACACGCGATGAGACTCTTTCCGGCCGTGAAAAAGAGGGTGCTCGAGAGCGGCGACAGGCTGCATGCCGCGCTGAAAGCCTCCGTGGCCGGCAATGTCATAGATCTCGCCGCGACACACAGCTTCGACCTCGAAGAGGAGGTGGAGAGAGTATTCGAGACCCCTTTTGCGATAGACGACTCGCAAGAGCTTCGAAAAAGGCTTCAATCGGCGCGACGCCTGCTCCTGATAGGCGACAACGCAGGCGAACATCTGTTCGACAAGCTGCTGATGGAGACTATCTCGGAGATCTGCCCGCAGCTGGAGATAGGCTATGCGGTCAGGGGGCGCCCCATAATAAACGACATAACCGCGCAGGATGCGAAGGAGGCCGGTATAGACGAAGTGGCCGACATAATCGACAGCGGCGTAGATACGCCCGGGTTCGATCCGGCCAGATTGAGTCGGGAGGCTCGAAAATATTACGAAATGAGCGATCTGGTTATAGCCAAAGGGATGGGCAACTACGAATCGCTGAACGACGCCTCGACAAAGCCGACATTCTACCTGATGAAGGTGAAATGCAGCGTCGTTGCAGCCTCTTTGGGCCGTGAAATAGGAGATATAGTATGTTACGAAGGAGCCTCCGATGTTTGAGCGACTGATGGATGAGAAGATACTGCCGTTTCTCTTCAAAGAGCCGAAACACCCGATGCGTTTCAACGAGCTTATGCAGGCCAACAAGATGCTGGTGGACCATATACCGCTCGAGGGGAGAATACCCGGCATTAAACTTCGGCTTTCGCGCCTCTATATATTTATGGTCACGATCTGGAACCTCATATTCCTGCCGCCGGCGCTCATTTTTCACAAGCTGCTGGCGAAGATAGACTGCCACATCATGATCGTTCTGGCCGTCTTTTTCACGATCTTCTTTTTCGGTGTGCTCTCCGTTTTCAGATCATGGGCGATAGAGCGCATGGCCCTGAACCAGATAAAGAAGGCGTGGAGACTCCATCTTCCCTATTACGATTTCGATACATACCACGTCAAGGTTGCGAAGTTCTATACCGACGCCCTCGAAAAGGGGGTCACGGGCGCCAATGTGGAGATGTACATCATGAACGCCCTCTCGCTTGAAAAGTGATGGCGGAGTTATATATAATTTCGGGAAAAATTATCGATAACAGGAGGTAAACATGGCAGATACCAAACCGAAACGCCAAAAGCAGGTAGTGCTCTTTACCTCGCCCGGATGCGTATGGTGTACGCGCGCCAAGAACTTTTTCAAGAAAAACGGCATAAAGTTCAAGACCATAGATATAAGCACCAACAGGCAGGCCGCCAAAGACTGCGAACGCCACGGATGCCGCGGAGTGCCGGTGGTTTTGGTAGGGAGCCAGTGGATATGCGGTTTCGACGAGCCGAAAATAAAAAAAGCATTGGAACTTAAATGATCACATTCAGCGACCTTCTTCTCAAACTCCAGACCTTCTGGGCGAATCAGGGGTGCAACATAGTTCAGCCCTACGACATCCCTTCCGGTGCGGGTACGTTTCACCCCGCGACGCTTCTGCGGAGCCTCGATTCGGGCCCGTGGTCTGCCGCCTACGTGGCCCCGAGCCGCAGGCCGACAGACGGCAGGTACGGTGAAAACCCCAACAGGCTTGGGGCGTATTACCAGTTTCAGGTGCTCATAAAGCCGAGCCCGGAGGATATACAGGATCTCTACCTGAAGAGCCTGGAGTACCTTGGGCTCGATATCTCCAAACACGACATCCGCTTCGTCGAGGACAACTGGGAGTCGCCGACACTCGGTGCGTGGGGGCTTGGCTGGGAGGTCTGGCTCGACGGTATGGAGGTGACGCAGTTTACATATTTCCAGCAGGTAGGCGGAATTGTCTGCGATCCGGTAGCCGCCGAGATCACGTACGGGACGGAGCGGCTGGCGATGTATCTTCAGGGGGTCGAATCGGTATTCGATATTGTCTGGGGCGAAAAGGACGGCCGTGTCACCACATATGCCGACGTGCACAGAGAGAGCGAGTATGAATTCAGCAGGTACAACTTCGAGGTCGCCGATATAGAGATGCTCTTTCGGCACTTCGATGATGCCGCGAAAGAGTGCCGGCGCTGCCTCGACGCCGGACTGCCGCTGCCGGCTTACGATCAGTGCATGATCGCCTCCCACCTGTTCAATACGCTCGATGCGAGAAAGGCGATATCGGTGACGGAGAGGGCCAACTACATCCTTAAAATAAGGGAGCTGGCCAAAGGGTGTGCCGAGCTCTACAAGGAGCAGGAGAGCGAGAGAGAGGCGAGAATCAGGGGTGAAAAAGCGTGACGGTAGGCGAAATATACAGGATTCTCGATACTCTCAGCCCGTTCGAACTTCAGGAGAAGTGGGACAACAGCGGACTTCTCCTGGGGGATGAACAGCAGCGTGTGGAGCGCGTGGTACTCAGCGTCGATATAGACGCCAAAATGGTGGAGGAGGCGGAAGAGGGGACGCTCTTCGTTCTCCACCACCCGCTTATCTTTTCGGGGCTCAAGAGGCTGGTATGGAGCGATTACCCGGCGAATATCCTCCGTGAAATGGTCAAAAAGGGCCATGCGATGATCGCGATGCACACCAATTTCGACAAAACCCATCTAAACCGCTACGTCTTCGAAAAGGTTCTCGGTTTCGAGGGGTGCTGTGAAGAGTTCGTGTGCCGGGCCGAAGGGGAGTGGAGCGGCGACGAACTGCTCGAAGACATAAAGCGGAGACTCGGCCTCGAGAGGCTGAGGGTGGTCGGCCGGAAGAGAGACATAGGCAGCGTGGCGATGACGACCGGCTCCGGCGCGAGCCTTCTCGACGAGATAGATGCCGACCTCTTTTTGACAGGAGACATCAAGTTCCACGACGCGATGAAGGCGCACTCGATGGGTATTATGATGGCAGATATAGGGCACTTCGAGAGCGAGCGCCATTTTGCCGACGCGCTCGGAGAGAGTTTGAAAAATTTGCCGATTCCGGTTATAATTGCACAATCAATCAACCCCTTTACCTACATTTAAGCAAGGAAATCCATGAACAAGCATCTTGAAGATCTGATCGAGTTGTCGAAGATAGATCAGACCATAGACGCGTTTGAACCGAAAATAGAGGAGGCCCGCTCCAGACTCGACGAAGTGGAGGAGGCCCAAAGCGCAGTCGAGCGCGAGATACTCGAGCTATCCGAGGAGATCAGGGAGAGCGAGCTCAAAAAGGCGAAGAACGAGCTCCATATACAGGAGCTTGGCGAGAAGCTCGAGGCGAACAGAAAAAAGAGCGCCGAAGCGAAGACCGAGAAGGAGATAAAGGCTCTGCAGCTCGAAGAGGAGATAGCGAAAGAGCAGCTCGATTTCGCCAACGAAGAGATAGAGCGCCTCGACAACCTGATAGAGACGAGAAAGAGAGAGATAGAGACCAAAGAGGCGGAGCTCGCGGCCCTGAAAGAGAAGGGCGCCGCGGTCAAAGAGGAGGTCGAGCGGGAGCTTGCCGAGATCGAAAAAGAGAGACAGCGCCTTTTTGAACAGAAGCAGGAGCTCATCTCCAGAATGAGCCAGAAGATCCTGGCGTTTTACGACAAGATTCGCCGATGGGCGAAAAACAGCGCCGTGGTTCCCGTGCGCAAGCAGGCGTGCATGGGCTGCTACATGAAGATAAACGACAAGACCTACGCAGAGGTCATCAAGGGTGAAGAGATCACTACATGTCCCCACTGCGGACGCATTCTCTACCTCGAACTCCAGAAAGAAGAAGAGAGCGCTGAAGCATAACCTTTTCGCGGCCCTCTATACGCTCGTCGCATGGGGGCTCTATCTGCCGTCTATACCCCTGCTGCTGCTTCTATCTCTTAAAAAGAAGTATCGTCAATCCGTTCCGGCGCGTTTTTTTCTCTGGAAAAACCCCCCGCTGAGGGGGGACGGGGTCTGGTTCCACGCATGCAGTTTCGGGGAGACGAGGGCCCTGAAACCGCTGATCGACGCCCTGGGGCGCGAAAAGTGTGCGGTCACCACGACGACCCGGACCGGATTTTCGGAAGCCGAAAAGATCTCCGACGAGGTTAGATACCTCCCCTTCGAGCCCCTCCTTTGGCTCTGGATCCGTCCGCAGAAGGTGCTTGCGGTAATGGAGGCGGAGCTCTGGTTCCTGCTCTTTTATATCGCCAAACTGCGCGGAGCCAAAACGTTGCTGATAAACGCCCGAATTTCGGACAGATCATGGAAAAGCTACCGCCGCTTCTCATGGTTCTACAGGAAGATTTTCGACCTGATTGACGAAGTGTATGCCCAGAGCGAGACGGACAGGGAGCGGCTGGAGCTTCTCGGCGCAAAGAGTGTGACCGTTACGGGGAACATCAAGCTTGCGCAGCCGGCACGCGCCGCCAAAAGCTACCCTAAGCCCGCCGGCACCGTAGTTACGGCCGCCAGTACCCACGAAGGGGAGGAGGAGAGTATTTTGGACTCTTTTTTGGAGTTCAAAAGGGGGCACCCGGATGCGAAGCTGCTGATCGTCCCGAGGCATCCGGAGCGGTTCGACAAGGTATGTGCCGTCGCTAAAAGGGCGGCTTCGGGATCGGGCCTGGGTTTCGGCAGATGGAGCGAGTCGAAGAGTATGGATGCCGATATAGTCGTGATAGATGCGATGGGTGAACTGATAAACATATACGCGATCAGCGACATAGTGATACTCGGCGGAGCCTTCGCCCCGGTCGGCGGCCACAACCCTGCGGAGGTGCTGCCGTTTGGGTGCAGACTGATAACCGGAAAGCGCATATTCAACCAGAAGGCGATCTTTTCGGAGATGGAGGGGGTCCTCTTTTGCGACCTTCCGGAGCTTGCGCAGACTCTTCGCGAGGCGCTCGACGCGCCGCCCCCGAAGTTGAAGCGGGAGACCTCTCTGGAGCCGATCCTGAAAGGCGTTTCGGATGTGGTATGATAGAAAAGACGGGTATGTCGACCTGCTTGTAAGCGCACGGCCCAACAGCGGCAAAAACGGCTTCGCAGGCATATACGACGACAGTTTGAAGATACAGATAAAGGCCCCCGCGGTCGAAGGGGCGGCCAACAGGGAGCTGGTCAAGTTCCTGTCGAAGAGTTTCAAGATTCCCAAAAGCGAGATTCGAATCCTATCAGGCGAGACCGGAAAGAGAAAACGGATACGCCTGCCCCTAAACGAGAGAGTGGAAGAGTTCATAAATGCAAAAGAGTGAAAAGAAGCAGAAGGCGTATAAACTTCTTGCGGTACAGATGGGGTTGTCAAACTCCAAGGCAAAAGAGCTGATCGACAGAGGCGTGGTCTATGTCGGAAACAGAAAGGTCGCCATAGCCAGGGGCGAGCTTCCGATAGAGACCAGGTTTCGGGTACTAAAGCTCGAGAGGCCCGAGGTGATTTTCGAGAACGAAGAGGTGCTGGCGCTCAACAAGCCGGCCTTCTACACGAGCGACGAGGCGGCGGCAGCCTACAGGAGTGCCAGGCTCCTTCACAGGCTCGACCGTGAGACGAGCGGCGTTCTGCTTCTTTCGAAAAACAGATCTTTCCACAAGAGGGCCGAGGAGGCTTTCAGGGCGAGGGCCGTATACAAGGTCTATACCTGCTGGGTGCAGGGGATGGTAAGCGAGCCTGCAACGATAGAGAAGCCGATAAAGACGATCAAGAGAAACGGCATAGCCTACAGCAGGATCGACAGGAGAGGCAAAGAGGCCGTAACCCATATAGAGCCCCTTATGATCGTGGGAGGGCGCACAAAACTGAGAGTGGTGATCGAGACCGGGCGCACCCACCAGATAAGGGTGCACCTGAAGAGCATAGGGCACCCGATAATCGGCGACACCCAATACGGGGTTATGTCGAACCAGACAAACAGGATGCTCCTTCATGCCCTCGAGCTGAAGCTGCTCGGCTACGACTTCAAGGCGAAAGAGCCGAAAGGTTTCGATGTGTACGCCGGCGGCGGATAATCTTATATTTAATTAAAATTAAAGTGTTTATAAGCTAAAATTCCAGACTTTGAGTAGAGCCCTCGATTTATGGGGGAATTTAAGGCCAAAAGCAGGAGCGGGTGTGTTCGAGTCGTTAAGCAGCAGTTTTCAAAACGCCATATCGAAGATACGTTTCAAGGATGACGAGAAGGCGCTAAAGCGCGCCCTCGGCGAGCTTAAAAAGTCTCTTTTGAAGGCGGATGTGCACCACAAGGTGGTAAAAGAGCTGCTGAGCGTCGTTGAACGCGAAACGAAGCTTGCCGGAATCGGCAAAGAGAACTTTCTGAAAGCTCTGAAAAGAGAGCTGACGCAGATTCTGACCGCTCCGGGGAAGCAGGGTTTCGTCTACAGCTCCAAACCCCCTACCGTCGTTATGATGGCGGGTCTGCAGGGGTCCGGTAAAACCACCACGTCCGGCAAACTGGCATACTACCTGAAGCTGAGAAAAAAGAGGGTCCTCCTGGCCGCTGCCGATCTGCAGCGCCTTGCTGCCGTCGAACAGCTTAGGCAGATCGCCGGTCAGATAGAGGTGGACGTCTTTGCCGACGAGTCGATCAAAGATCCGGTCGAAGTCGCCAAAAGGGCGCTCAAGAAGGCAAAAGAGGGCAACTATGACGTCCTTATAGTCGATACCGCCGGCCGTCTCGCGATAGATGAAGAGCTTATGGATGAGATAAAGCGGGTCAAGGAGGCCCTCGAACCCGACGAGATCTTCTATGTGGCCGACTCCCTTACCGGCCAGGATGCGGTCAGAAGCGCCGCTGCTTTCAACAAGGAGCTCGGTCTTACGGGCGTGATTTTGAGCAAATACGACGGCGACAGCAAGGGCGGTGTGGCTCTGGGAATAGCGAAGCAGGTCGGGGTGCCGCTCCGCTTCATCGGCTCCGGCGAGAAGATGCCCGATCTGGAGGTTTTCATTCCCGATCGTATCGTCAACCGCCTTATGGGCGCCGGAGATATCGAATCTCTTGCCGAGAGGGCGTCTGCAGTCATAGACGAGAAAGAGGCCAAGAGGGTCGCAAGGAAGATCAAGAAGGGTCAGTTCAACTTCAACGACTTCCTCGAGCAGCTCGAGCAGATGAAGAAGCTCGGAAGCCTCAAGTCGATCGTCGGAATGATTCCCGGGATGGGCAAGATGGCGAGCGCCCTGAAAGATATGGATCTCGAAAACTCCGGCGAGATAAAGAAGATAAAGGCGCTGATAAGCTCGATGACCCCGGCCGAGCGCGAGAATCCGGACCTTCTGAACAACAGCCGCAAGCGCCGCATAGCCAAAGGGGCCGGCCTCAACCAGATGGAGGTCAACAAGGTGCTCAAGCAGTTCAAGAATGCGGCGAAGATGGCCAAGAAGTTCTCCGGCAAGAAGGGGATGCAGGATCTGCAGAACATGATGAGCCAGATGCAGGGCGGCGGATTCCCGCGATGAAAACGGCCCAGGGACATTGACCTAAACGATCCCGTCAATCGCTTAGGTCAATGCCTCTTCGGCAACTGAAAAACAACAATATCTCAAGGAGAAAAGATGACCACAATCAGACTTACACGCATGGGACGCAAAAAGCGACCGTTCTACAGAATAGTAGTTACAGACAGCAGAAAGAGGCGCGACAGCGGCTGGATAGAGTCTATAGGCTACTACGACCCGATGACCGAGCCGGCTACCGTAAAGATAGACGAAGAGAGGCTCAACTACTGGCTGAGCGTCGGGGCCAAGCCGAGCGAACGCGTCAAGAAACTTGCCGGAAAGTGATATGATCGAAGATTTTGTGCGCGACTTCGCCAGACTGATCGCGTCTCGTCCCGACGATATCTCCGTAGAGCGGCAGAGTCTCGGTGAGAATTTCGACGAGATAGTGATCTACGCGCACAAAGAGGATGCCGGGAAGCTGATAGGTAAAGAGGGGCGGATGATAAATGCGCTCAAAACCGTCATAAGCGGATGCAAGGCGAAAGACGGTATCAGTTACCGGGTCAATGTCCGGACGATAGAGGAGCCGAAGGGGTGAACCCCGAAAAGATACCCGTGGCCAGAATAGGCAAGACGGTTGGGCTCAAAGGTGAGATGCGCCTCAACCTGCTGAGCGATTTCCCGGAGCAGTTCAAGCCCGGCGCACGCTTCATGAGCGACCGCGGCGATCTGACGGTCGCCTCCTACAGCCCCTCGAGGGGGGTCGTGCGTTTCGAGGGCATAGAGAGTATCGAAGAGGCCAAACCCCTGACCAACGCCTATATCTACACCACGAAAGAGGCCGGCGAAGCGGCTTGCAGGCTGAAGAGGGGCGAGTACTTCTGGTACCAGATAATCGGTCTCGATATTGTCGAAGAGGGTGAGAAGATAGGTACGGTCAAGAGTATAGAGCGCCTTGCCGGAACCGACTACCTCCAGGTAGAGACTTCGAAGCCGCTGGTCGAAGAGGGGTATCCGAAAAGCTTCCTGATCCCGTATATCGACCGCTATATCGAAAACGTCGATCTGGAAAGAGGGCTTGTCGAGACCGGGGGCGCCAAAGAGATCCTGGAAGCGAGCTGATGCGTTTTACGTTCGTCACCCTCTTCTGGCCCCTGATGGAAGGCTATTTCAAAGACTCCATCCTCAAGAGGGCCATCGAGGGGGGCATTCTCGAGATAGAGGATCTCGATCCGAGGGAGTTCACGAAAGATCGCCACCGGAAAGTCGACGATACGATGACAGGGGGCGGGGCCGGAATGGTCATGATGCCCCAGCCGCTCTTCGATGCCCTCTCTCACCTGAAGGAGGGGTCGGCCGATGTGCATATCGTCTTTACGACTCCGGTAGGGAAGCCGTTTAACCAAAACGACGCCAAAAGACTCGCCCGAAAGAGCCATATAGCCTTTGTGAGCGGCCGTTACGAGGGGATCGACGAGCGTGTCATAGAGAGTTACGCGGATGAGTGCTTCTGCATCGGCGACTACATCCTTACCGGAGGGGAGCTCCCTTCGCTGGTGATGGCGGACGCGATAAGCAGGATGGTGCCGGGGGTTTTGGGAAACGCTCAGTCTCTGGAGTCGGAGAGCTTCGAGTCGTACCTTCTTGAGGCACCGGCATTCACAAGACCTAAAAGTTTCCATAATTTAAGCGTTCCTTCAGAGTTTTTAAAGGGAAACCATAGTAAAATTAACGCCCTGAAAAAAACGATGGCGTTGAGCAAAACAAAATATTTTCGCCCGGAGCGATATTTGAAATTTACCCAAAGGGAAAGTGATGAAAAATCGATATATTGAGTCGTTCGAAAAGTCTCAGATTGAAAACAAGAGTATCCCGGAGTTTCGTGCCGGAGATACGGTTCGGGTTGCCGTCAACATCAAAGAGGGCGAAAAGACCCGTATACAGAATTTCGAAGGTGTCTGCATCGCCATTCGCGGTGAGGGGACCGGAAAAACTTTTATAGTTAGAAAGATCGGCGCCAACAACGTGGGTGTCGAGCGTATCTTCCCGCTCTACTCCGACAGCATCGAGAAGATAGATGTGGTAAGGCGCGGCCGTGTACGCAGAGCGAAACTCTTCTATCTGCGCGGGCTCCGCGGTAAAGCGGCGAGAATCAAAGAGCTTCGAAAGAAGTAGCCTCTCTTCGGCGGGGGCTGTAAGCCCCCGGCATACCATAAACCCCCTTTTTGTCGACATATCCATAACTATAACTCTTCCGAAAGCTTCCGTTTTGTAAACTACGTTACCGGTACCGCACCCGTTGCGGTGCCGGTATATATCACATCCGGAGTAACCTAATGAAAAAGATAGTTGTATCGCTACTCTTCTTTGCCGCGATTTTGTTTGCACAGGATTCGAAGCAGAGCTATCCGCAGGTGCTCGTGCATACCAATATGGGCGACTTTACGCTGCAGATCAGACCCGATCTTGCCCCTATGGCCGGCGAAAACTTCCTGACACATGTAAAGAACGGCTACTATAACGGTACGATTTTCCACCGCGTCATAGAGGATTTCATGATCCAGGGTGGCGACCCGACCGGCACAGGAAGGGGCGGTGAGTCGATATGGGGCAAACCGTTCAAGGATGAGTTTGCACCGAACGTCGTCTTCGACAGGCCGGGGATTTTGGCGATGGCTAACGCAGGGAGGAATACGAACGGGAGCCAGTTTTTCATCACCGTCGCTCCCACACCGTGGCTAAACGGCCGTCACACCATATTCGGTTATGTGGTAAAGGGGATGGAGACCGTCATAAAGATCTCCGAAACAGGGGTCGACAGGTACGACAGACCCGTAAAGCCGGTGAAGATAATAGAGGCAAAGATTATCGAGTAGGCTCCTGCTCTATCTGCAGAGCATCCCCGTTCACCCCTCTCTCTTCCGAGGGCGCTTCCGACGGATGATCGTCCAAACCCCTTCGGGCCGGAAGCTCCTCTCCCTCTATCAGCGCCATGCGGAAGCTCCTGCTCTTTTCGAGTGCCTCCGAAAGCTGCTTCGAGGGCTCGCCCTCCGATGTGACTATCGTAATGTTCAATATCGGAACGACGGCCTCGGCACATGCCGCGGCTCTTTTCACACTCTTTTTGGACCCCTCCCTATACTTTTCGAAATCCAACCCTTCGGTGTAGAGGATACGCTTCATGACGGCGTTGTACTCCTGCAGGAAGATATCGAACGTCTCCATAATCTCTTTGAACTCCGACAACTCTCCGTCGAGTCTCTGCATAGAGGAGATGTAGCGCTCTTTTCGGTCTCTGTAGCTCTCCGCATCCGCATGGCTCTTTTGGGCTTCCGAAAGGTTGCGACCGGAGCTTTTGGCCATCAGCAGCGACCAGGTCGTCAAAGCGGCTGCGAGCGCTGCTGCAGCCGTTCCCGCGGCGCCCCACACCTCCGATGCGCCCGGATAATCGAACGCGCCTCCGCCGATCCATACGAGCAGCTTCCGAAGGGTTTCCGGGTCGGTGAGCGTTTGCGGATCGAGGGGAGTTCCGGTCGCTATCAGTGCGATCGCAAAGGCGGCCGCGACCGTGATGAGTGCTGCCGCCACCGATGCGGTTACGGCTTTCAACTTTCCCCTCTTCGCCGCGGCTATCTCTACGGGTTCGATCTCGTCGAGGCGGTCGGTAAGCGATTGAAGCTGGGCGCCGAAAGGGTGCTCGGAGATATCGGCCAACTCTACCGGTTCCGCCCCGTCGATTTTGAAAAAGAGGTCGCGGAATCTTTTGATGGTCACTCTGGCCAGGCGGTTGCGCAGGGTGTCGGCCTCCGCAACGCTCTTTTCGAGCCGCTCTTTTGCCAGAGCGCCTTTTTCATCGGTCTCTTCGACTATCCGGCGAGCCTCTTCTATCAGCTCTTCGGCCTTTTTCTGCTTATGAATTGTCGAGAACATGGAGCCTCCTGATACTCTTCTTCTATCGGGTCGGTATAGACTTCTCTATCTTGACCCGTCGGCCTGTGCGGCACCTGACGCCTAACCGGAGTACAGCTGAAACGGAGCATGCGCCGGCCAAGACGGTGAACGAGCGCTCTTTTCGGTATAGGCCTACTTCCGTGGAGTGCTGCTCGTCAAATAGGTCAATACCCCTTCATCGCCGCACGGGCTTCGCGGTCCGCCGTCTTCTTTTTGAGCGCCTCTCTCTTGTCGTGCTTCGTTTTGCCTTTGGCGAGGGCGATCTGAAGCTTCGCCCGGTTTCTCTCGTTAAAGTATAGCATCAACGGCACGATCGCCAGCCCCTCCTGCTTTACCCTGCCGAGCCACCTATCTATCTGCTTGCGGTGAAGAAGCAGCTTCCTCGGTCGTTTTTCGTCCGGTTTGTAGTGCGGGTTCGTACTCTCAAGCAGCGTGATATGCATGCCGAAAACCCACGCTTCACCCTTTACGATCCGTACGTAGCTATCTTTAAGGTTCACACGCCCCATACGGATCGATTTCACTTCGCTGCCGAGCAGCTCTATCCCCGCTTCGAGCTTCTCGAGAATCTCATACTCGTGAAAGGCTTTTTTGTTTCTGGCTACTATCTTGATCGACATAGGTTTCCTTGACGCTGTGAAGCCCTTTTTTGCAATAGTGTTATCGAAAGCGGTATTATACACCACACATCTACGGCAGATGCTTTCCGTCAGATCTTTTCGAAGAGCGTACTTCCGCTGCCGCTCAAAAACATGCCGCTCTCTGCATACTCTTCGAGCTGCGGGTATCTCAAGAGCGCCGCCGGGTAGAGGTCGTTCGCCTCTTTCGGTTCGAGCGACTCCATCAGCTCACCGCTCGGAACATCAAGCCACTCCTTCGCCGCGTCGGGGTCCATTTTGTCGAAAAAGGAGCTTCGGAAGGCTTTGTACACCGCCGCCGTATCGCAGTGGATCGGTGGAGTATGGAGCCTGACATTCGGGGCCCGCTCTTCGTACGGCACTATGACCTCACCGATCCCCTCCACGTTCGCACTCTCGTACCCGTAGACGAAAAAGGGTACGTCCGCCCCTATCTTTTGCCCGATAAGCGCGAGCCTTTCGGTAGGTATATCGAGCGAACATACCTCGTTGCACAGGTGCAGAAAAGCGGCGGCATCGGAGCTTCCGCCCCCCAGACCCGCTCCGGCGGGAATCCTCTTTTTTAGGTGAAGCGCATACTCTTTGAAGAGAGCCTCTATGCCGGGGGCCTCCTCTTTTAGCAGCGCGTAGGCCGTGCTGAGGGTGTTCTTTTCGGGCAGCGGGGTGTCGCACACCAGTTCGAAACCGCCGCCGGGAGTCCTCTTTTTTTCGAGGCTGAGTGTATCGTGGAGCGAATCGACCCGCACGAAACGGGAGCGCAGCTCGTGGTAACCGCCGCGGGTACCGGTGATTTTGAGAAAGATGTTGATCTTTGCCGGCGCGTCGCGTCTCATGATTTGACGAGCTTCTCCTTGAGCGTGTCGAGAATCTGCGCCGGGGCCTCTTTCGATGCCTTCTTGTTCTCTTCGCTTACGGCCAGAAAGAGCTCCTCTCTCAGTATCGTAACGCTGCCGGGGGCCTCGATTCCGATGCGTACTCCATGCTTGTCGCATGAGATTACCTTTACGACGATATCGTCACCGATACGAATGGCTTCGTCTTTTTTGCGTGTCAGTACGAGCATAGTTCCACCTTGTTGAGCAGATAGGCAACCCGGTCGCCGTCGTCTATCTCTATAATAGCAAAATATTTGCCGAAAACGGTGTGGTAGATACCCGGATTACGGTTTTCGAACTTCGATCTATCCAGTTTTCTGCCCAGCATAAGATCGTTGATGTCGCCCAGATAGCGGTTTGGCGGCGGCTTTAGGTAGTCGAGCGGGTTGAGCGCTCTTTCGTCTTCGTAGACGAACTCCCCCTCCCGAATGCGCTCGAGATAGCTCAGCGCCCCGTCGCACCCGAGCCTTTTTGCGGCTGCCGCCGCGAGGGAGCGGATGTAGGTCCCTTCGGAGACGTCGGCTTCGAATGTGACGAAGGGGTGCCTGTAGTGAAGGAGCCTGATCCCGTAGATCTCCGACCGGCACTCGGGAAGTTCGACCTCTTTGCCTGCGCGCGCGAGGTCGTAGGCCCTCTTGCCCTCGACCCTTTTGGCGCTGAAACTCGGAGGAGTATAGGTGAAGTCGCCCACGAACGATTCGAGCACGGAGGCGACCCTCTCTTTGTCGAAAGGGGGTATCTCCGCTATCTCTTTGACCGATTCGATATCGAGGGTTTCGCTGACGGCACCGAGCCACAAAACGGCCCTGTAGGTTTTCGGGCTCTTTTTCAGAAATCTGAAGAGCCTGGTGTACTGGCCGAACGCTATTATCAAAACACCGCACGCAAAAGGGTCGAGTGTGCCCGAGAAGCCGGCTTTTTTGACGCCGTATCGCCTCTTTATGCGCGATAAAAAGGAGTTCGAGCCCATGAACATCGGCTTTCTTGCCGTAAAGAGGCGGTTCGTGCACACCATGCCGCTACCGCGCCCCCTTCAAGAGAGATATTGACATCGATCGGTTACACCTTTTCCACGAAAGAGGAGAGTATCTCCCTCCTGTCACCGCCGAAGTTGATCTGGAGCTTGAAGTCGCGCCCGGCCCGCGATACGCCGAGAACGCGCCCGATGCCGAAGAGCTTGTGTTTTACGAGGTCCCCCTTTTTGTATCCGACGGACTTTTCGATAACGAGCGACCCTTCCAGCAGCCCCGCTTCGGTCAGGAAGCGGCTCTTCTCCAGCTGCTTCCTGCGCCCCTTGTGAAATCGGCTCTGCACGGTAGAGAGTGTGAGACTCTCTTTGGCCCTCGTCATCGCGACGTAGCCGAGCCTGCGCTCCTCCTCTATGTCGCACCCGTCACCGAGGAGCGGGAAGAACTCCTCCTCCATCCCTATAACAAAAAGGTGTGTAAACTCGAGCCCCTTCGAGGCGTGGACACTCATTATGGATATCTGCTCCCCCTTGATCTGGTCCTGATCGCTCTGAAGCGAAATCTCGTTCAAAAAGGCATCGAGACCCATATCCGGGTTTTTCTTTACCATGTCGCGAAAAAGTCCGTAGAACTCGTCGAGGTTGAGTACTCGATCCATTCCGTCGGGCATCGAGGCGTAGTACTCTTTCAGTCCGATCGTCGGCTCCAGCGCCTCTATAAACTCCATCGTCGAGCGCTCGAGGGTCTCCTGCAGAATCTCGAGGTCGTTTATGAAGCGGTTGATGGAGGCGTACGCCTTTTTGCTCAGAAGCTGCGACAGCTCCGATTTGGGCGTCTCGGCCAGGAAGCGGTAGAGCGACTGTCTCCTCTCGAATGCGGCCTTCTCTATCTTGTCTATCGTCGCTTTGCCGATTCCCCGTTTGGGTCTGTTTATGACTCGTTTGAAGCTGAAGTCGTCGTGGCTGTTGGCGATGATGCGGAGGTAGCTGATGGCATCTTTTATTTCGGCGCGCTCATAGAAGCGTACGCCTCCTACGAGCTGGTAGGCTATCCCGGCTCGGTTGAGCCCCTCTTCGAGCGAGCGCGAGAGTGCGTTGACGCGGTATAGGACCGCTATTTCACCGGCGGGTACCCCGCTCTCGATGAGCTTTTTGACCGCTTTCGCCACCTTGTCGGACTCCTCGTTCTCGTCGTGGCTCTGAAAGAGCGTTATCGGTTCGCCTCTCCCTTTCGTGCTTATCAGCGTCTTCCCGAGCCGGCCGCGGTTGTGGCGGATAAGCAGGTTGGCCGCGGAGAGGATCTCTTCGGTGGAGCGGTAGTTGTTCTCGAGCTTGACCACCTTGGTCCCTTCGAACATATTGGAGAACTCCAGGATGTTTCTGATGTTGGCTCCCCTCCAGCCGTATATGCTCTGGTCGTCGTCGCCGACCACGCAGAGGTTGGTGTGTGAGTGGCAGAGCTTTTTCAGAAGCTGCAGCTGAAGCTCGTTCGTATCCTGGTATTCGTCGACCATGATATAGCGGTAACGTTCGCTCATGCTTTTTCTGAGATCCTCGTTCTCGTCGAGGATCCTGTATGTGAGCATCAGCAGGTCGTCGAAATCCACGAGATTGTTCTCTTCGAGGTACTCCTGGTAGGTTTTGTAGACTCTCGAAATCGTTCTGTAGTTCGGGTGCTCGGCCTGCTCTACGGCCTGTTTCGGATCTATGAGGGAGTTTTTGTATCGGGAGATTTCGCTGGCTATCAGCGGTGTGGGCAGCTCTTTGCTGATCTGCTTTATGATCCTCTTTTTGTCGTCCGTATCGATGACTATGAAGTCGTTTTTGCGCCCGAGCCTCTCTATGTTGAACTTCAGAAAGAGAAGGCCGAATTTGTGGAAGGTACACAGAAGCGGAGGGTAGACCGGGTTCTCTATCATCGAGAGCGCCCTTTCGCGCATCTGTGTGGCCGCCTTGTTCGTAAAGGTGAGCGTTAGTGTATTGGCGGGGTCTATCCCGAGCGAGAGCAGATATGCAAGACGCGACGTTATGGTTTTGGTCTTTCCGCTTCCGGCTCCGGCAAGAATGAGCATCGGCCCGTCTATGTGGCATGCCGCTTCACGCTGCTGTGGGTTGAGTTCTTCCAATATCTTGTCCATCGATCAGTTACTTTTCAATTATGTGTCGCAATTACATTTATAAACTAATTTAAGTATACCAAAAAAAAATTAATAATCCGGTTACGCTTCAAAGCGGCGCAGGCGAAGAGAAAAGAATTTGCAGAGAAAAATAGAGAAATAATAAAAAATTATTGCTTTTGCAAAAATAATTTGGTAGAATAACAAATAAAAATATTAAGGATAGATTATGTTGAAGGATTTTGCGAAACTGGAGACATTTTTGACGGTAATCCGTGAGCACAGTTTTTCCAAAGCTTCAGCAAAGCTTGGGATATCTCAGCCGGCCGTAACCCAGCAGATCAAATTCATAGAGAAATACCTCGACTGCAAAGTTATAGAGCGCAAAAAAAACGGTGTGGTTCTTACGAAAGAGGGTGAAGACCTCTACCGCATAGCGCTCCGGCTCGAGAAGTGCATAAACAGTGCCGAGAGGGATCTGATAAAGATAATTAACAAAGAGATAACCTTTAGGATAGGCGCATCGTTTACGATAGGAAACTTCGTTATCCCGGGCAAGTGCCTGAACAATATCAAAGAGGTGATCCACAACGACGTGCAGGTCAAGGTGGAGCTCTCCGCGCAGGTTATAGACGATATTCTCAACAAGAAGATAGATCTCGGACTCATAGAGTCTCCGGTTTTCAAAGACGACGTAATCTATCGCGAGTGGCTCGACGACGAGCTTGTGATCTTCAGCAACCGACCGCTGCCGAGATATCTCAAGCCTGATGACCTTAAGAACTTCCGCTGGATCTGCCGCAACGAATCTTCGCACACCAGAAAGCTGGTAAAGGAGGTTTTCGAAGAGATAGGGTTCGACTGTAACGGGCTCGACGTTCTCTATGAAGTCGACAGCACCTCCACGCTGAAAGCCTCCATACTCAAGGCGGACAAAGATGAGGATAAACCGCCGGTGGTTTCGGTCATCTCCCATGCGGCCGTTGCGGACGAGGTGGAGAGCGGCCTGCTTTACGAGGCGAAGATCCGCGGCCACCGCATAAAGAGGAAGCTCTACATCGCCTACTCCAAAGAGCGCAAACACGATGCCTTTATAGAGAATGTGGTGGGGTACCTGCAGCAGGCCAAATGTTAGAGGGCCTCTCCGCCGGCAGGCTCTGGCGGCCTCTCAGCCCTTCTTTATGAACTTCCTGTTTTCGGGGTTGCTCAAAAGGGCCTCCATCGAGCTCTTGACCCCGGGCTCCTCCATACGCTCTTCGTCGGTATCGGCCGGAAGCGCCATGTTTATGAGGAGGGGGGTTTCATCCACTATCACCTGCAAAACAGCCAAAATCGGCATGCTTACGACGCTTCCGAAGTTTTGGGGCCCGAAGCCCGCTTCGAAAAATATCTCGTGCTCCGTTATTTCGAAACTATCGAAGGTGTACCCGGCAATCATGAAGAGTGTGACGCTTTGAAGCTGCTCCGAAAGCTCCGGCGGGAGGGGCGGGTCGAAAGATACATACTCGATGTTGCATAGCAGGCCGAAAGGAGTGTCTCTTTCGAGCAGAAGGGCCATGATCTCCCTCAGGTGGCTCTGCATCATGCTCTGAAACTCGGGGCTGTTTACAAGTTTTACGATCATATTGCCCTCTTTGTCCGTTATCTGTCTATTATTATACCATTTTCAACCGGTTCGAACCCTATCATCGCGTTGAGCAGCGCGAATTTGCTGAAACCTTGGATCTCGCTGCGGCGAATATCCCTAGGCAGCAGAAAGCCGCTCTTTACCAGCCTTTCGCGGGTAGTGCCCCTTAAGAGAGGAGTTTTGGGGGTGACCCAGTCTCTTCCGTTGAAAAAGGCTATATTGGCTATCGACGTATCGGTTACAAGACCGTCGCGGACTATAAGAATATCGTCCGCCTCGCCCCTACTTTCAAAGAGCTCTTCGATCTGCTCCCTGTCGGTGAACTTGTGGGCGTAGCCGATCTGAGAATCTACCATCTTCAGCCTCTTGATACTCCTCGGTCTGTATGGGGTGTAGTCTACACTCCTGAGGAGCCTGTCGTAGACGACCCTGCATTTGAGTATGCCGGAGCCGGCGGGGGGGTGGATTACCGAAGAGAGGTCCAGCTCTTCGATCTCCTCCCCGAAGAGTGCACTCCTGCTCGAGTCGAGGCGGGATTGATGGTACGAAAGGTTCTGGATCGATCCGTTATGGATACATATGGTTTCGAAAAGCATGGTGCCTCCTTTGGCGCCGGAGAGAAGGGGCCGGCGTACGCTTTATGCCTCTTCGTTGAAAAGCTCGGTGCTCAGGTAGCGCTCGCCCGTGTCGCACAGAACGGTCACGACGGTTTTACCCCTGTTTTCGGGCCTCGATGCCACCTTCATCGCGGCATGGACGTTTGCGCCGGAAGAGATTCCGACCAAAATCCCCTCCTCTTTCGCTATCCGCCTGCTCATCGCGAAAGCCTCTTCGTTGGAGACCTTTATCACCTCTTCGTAGACCTCCGTATCGAGGATTTTGGGAACGAAACCGGCCCCGATTCCCTGAATCTTGTGGGGGCCCGGAGCGCCTCCGGAGAGTACCGGAGAGCTGCTCGGTTCGACGGCGACCACCTTTACGGAGGGGATTCTCTCTTTCAGAACCTCTCCTACCCCGGTTACGGTTCCGCCGGTTCCTACCGCCGCCACGAAGATGTCGACCTTTCCATCCGTATCGCGAAGAATCTCTTCGGCCGTCGTTATTCTGTGAATCTCGGGGTTGTCCGGGTTTTCGAACTGCTGCAGAATCAGGGAGTTTTTGATCTCCTCTTTCAGCTCGCGGGCGCGGTCGATAGCACCCTGCATCCCCTCCGCGGCCGGGGTCAGCTCCAGGTGCGCCCCGAGCGCCTTTAGAAGCTTTCTGCGCTCTATGCTCATCGATTCGGGCATCGTAAGTATCAGTCTTATCCCCTTGGCGGCGCATATGCTTGCAAGAGCTATGCCGGTATTGCCGCTCGTAGGCTCTATGACCGTGCTGTTTTCGTCTATGATCCCCCTCTCGAGAGCGCGCTCTATCATGTTTTTGCCGATACGATCCTTTACCGATCCTCCCGGGTTCATGAACTCGCACTTCCCAAGGATCGTACACCCCGTCTCTTCGCTCGGCTTGTTGAGCCTAACCAGCGGCGTGCCGCCTATAAGTTCCGTTACATCTTTAGCTATTTTCATATTTCAGATCTCCTTCGATGATATCGTAGGTGCACCCTTGCACAAATTCCGAACTCTCTCGTAATCATAGTAGCATAAGAAATAATAAAATTGAATTATACGCTTGTCGGTACGCTGCTTCATTGCGGAGAAATCACGGCGGTCACCGGGCCGTTGGTGGCGTGGTATATCGTGGTTTTGTGGCGGTTTGCCTGAAGCTGAAGAAGCAGTCTCTGCAAAGATGGCTCGATGGATGGCAGAAACCATGCGTTGTTGCTTACTGCGACCATATATTTCGGGTCGCCCTCGTAGAGCCTGTCGGTAGTGGCTTCGTAGCATATGGCGTTGCGCCACTTATGTCCGAGCATAAAAAAGTCGCTCGGTTCGGAAGCGGTGCGGTAGTCGCTCGCACCTTTGAAAAAGGTTTTGTTGACCCAGCCGCCGATCCACTTGGGGAGCGGCACCTCCTCGCCGAAGGGGACCAGTACGACCTTGTGCATCACTCTCATGCTCCCTTTTTGAAAGAGGTATGTAGAGTTGTAGGATCTGCCATTTTCGTAGTAGAGCGCTCCGGTCAAGATGGTGACTCTTTCGCTCAGTCCCATCAGCTCTTCGACCAGCTCCGGATCCATATTCAGATAGAGGGGGAATGCGCTTTCGGGAAGGACCACAGCTTTGTACCCCTCCATTTGAGCCCCCTTTATGGAGGCTATATTTGCCTGCACTATCAGGTTCAGGTAGCGCGGATCCCACTTGTCACGCTGATTCAAAGCGGTCTGCACAAGTTTTATAGGAAGGTCGGGAGGGGGAGTGTTTTGCGGCATATGCAGGGCACCCAGCATCGAAACCGGTACGACCCACCTCCACCTGTTGCGGATAGCGGCAAACAGTGCCAGCGCCGCCAGCACGATCCAGAGCTGCCAAAGCGAATCTCCGAAGATGGAGCCGGTAAAGAGCAGGGCCGGCCTGAACCAGTCGAACCCCAAAGGGTGCAGCCACTCCAGGGCGCCCAGCGCCGCCGCGCGTAAAAGCGGGTGGCCCAAAAAACCGATGAGCCAGAAGATCAGCCCGTAAACGAGCCCCACCCCGGCGATTACAAAAGGGACCATCCACACCAGATCGTAGTAGCGGAAACTGAGCCCGATCCACCAGAACCAGAAGAGGGCCGTGAAAAAGCCGCTCCAAAAGAGCGCCGGCCGCTCGAGAGTGAGCCAGAAGTAGAGGGCGAGAGCCCCCAAAAAGGTTTGAAGATAAGCAAAATGGAGCCCAAAATGAAACATGTAGATGAATAAAGATGCACAAAGTGCTGAAAGAAAGCCTAAACTTAGCGAAGCGGTGTTAAAATAGCGCATCGAAATTTTCACATAGAAGGATTAAAGATGAACGGTGCCGAGCAGGGGAATGTTTTAGCTTCATTGTTTCCGCTTCTTATTCTGTTTGCGATCTTCTACTTTCTGGTTATCCGCCCGCAGCAGAAGCAGGCAAAACAGCATAAAGAGATGGTCGCTTCGTTGAAAAAGGGTGACAGGATCGTCACTACCGGCGGTCTGATCGCCGAAGTGGTCAAGCCCGAAGAGGATTTTATCAAAATCAAGCTTAACGACGAAACGATCGTCAAACTCGTGCCGGACTACGTTGCAAGAAAGATAGAGGATGAAGCTTAACTACCGCGTCGTCATCTTCGTAGCCGCGGCGATTTTCGGCATAGCGCTCTCGATGCCGTCGCTGCTTCAGACGGAGAAGGGGTCGAAGATCACCCTCGGCCTCGACCTGCAGGGGGGGCTCCATATGCTCCTCGGCGTCGATACGGACGAAGCGATAAGATCCAAGGTCAAATCGCTCGCCTCCGCCATAAAGTACGCCGCAGAAGATGAGGACCTTATCATAGACGGGTTCAAGGTTAGAAACGGCGTTGTCGAGTTCGAGCTTCTCGACAGGGACGATATGCCGAAGATGGATGCGATCCTTGAAAAGATGGAGGGGATCGCCGTCGAGAAAGATGGCATGAAGTACAGGGTCTCCCTGACTCCGGCCGAAAAAGAGTCGATAAAAAAGTATGCGATAACGCAGGCGGTGGACACCATCAGAAACCGTCTCGACCAGTTCGGTCTGGCTGAACCGACGGTGGCGAAGCAGGGAAAAGAGAAGATACTCGTGGAGGTTCCCGGAGTCAAGACGCCCGAGCAGGAGCAGCGGATTCGCGAACTGATCGCCAAGGCGGCCCACCTGCAGCTGATGGCGATAGATGAGGAGCGGGCCGCGAACGTCGACAAAATGACGCCGGCCGAAGCCGCCAAATACGGCGACGTCATACTGCAGGGTGCCCAGGACGGCCGCAAATACCTCGTGAAAGAGATACCGATTCTCGACGGCTCTATGCTCACCGATGCCCGTGTGGCGTTCGACCAGAGCAACCAGCCGGTCATCAACTTCTCCCTTAACTCACAGGGTGCGCAGATCTTCGGGGACTTCACCGGCAAAAACGTGGGCAAGAGGCTTGCGGTAGTGCTCGACAACAAAGTCTACAGCGCGCCGGTGATTCGGGAGCGCATCGGCGGAGGAAGCGGCCAGATCTCCGGCGGTTTCAGCGTAAAAGAGGCGCACGATGTAGCCATAGCGCTGCGCAGCGGCGCGCTGCTGGCCCCCGTCTTCATGGAGGAGAAGCGCAGCGTAGGCCCGAGTCTCGGCGCCGACAGCATCAAGGCGTCGATGGTCGCCCTGATTACGGGCTTTATCGCCGTCGTGATCTTCATGGTGCTCTATTACGGCATAGCCGGGATAGTCGCCGATATCGCCCTCATAGTCAACCTCTTCCTGATACTTGCTATCATGGCCCTCTTCGGAGCGACGCTTACGCTTCCTGGTATGGCCGGCATAGTCCTGACGGTCGGTATGGCCGTCGATGCGAACGTCATCATAAACGAACGGATACGGGAGCTGCTGCATCAGGGCAAGAGCATCACCAAGGCGATAGAGCAGGGATACGCAAACGCCTTCAGCGCGATTTTGGATGCCAACATAACGACCCTTATAGCGGCGGTAGTGCTCTACGCTTACGGTACCGGCCCGATAAAGGGGTTTGCGATTACGATGAGCATAGGTATTCTCGCCTCCATGCTCACCGCGATCCTCGGAACGCACGGCATATGGCAGATGCTCGAGTCGAAGATCTCGAAAGAGAGAGTGGGTATCTGGTTCGGAATAAAGCCGGAAGGGGCAGCGGATGCCAAGTGATCTTTTCAGCCGCAGTGCAATAAATAAGGCCGCACTCCGCGGCCTCAGACCGGAAGGTATATAATCGATGGAACTCTTCAAATATAAAAAACCGATCCCGTTGATGGCGAAGTCGAAGCTCTTCTTCACCATCTCCGTTGTCGCCGTTTTGGCTTCGTATATCCTGATCTTCACCAAAGGTTTCAACCTCGGCATCGACTTTGCCGGCGGTACCGTGGTGCAGGTGAAGTACGAGGGGAAAGCGCCTATAGAGAAGGTGCGTGAAGCGATCCGCTCTTCGAAGGTCTTCGAGGGTGCCTCCGTAAACTTCTTCGGCAGCGACGACGAGATAGTGATAAAGGTGCGCTCGAGCAGCAAGAAGCTCGGCACCGATATAGGTGACGAGGCGAGGGAGCTTCTGAAGAGTACAGGAAAGTTCGAGGTGAGGCGCGTCGATATGGTCGGCCCGAAGGTGGGTAGCGAACTTCGTGAAAAGGGGCTGACCGCCCTCCTGCTCGCCATAGCGGGCATTCTGATATATGTCTCGTTCCGTTTCGAGTGGCGGTTCGCGATCGCGTCGGTCATCGCCCTCGTTCACGACATTTCGATAGCGATGGGCGCGATAGTGCTCTTCAACATAGAGGTTAACCTCGATATACTTGCGGCGCTTCTTACGATTCTGGGGTACTCCCTGAACGACACCATCATCGTCTTCGACCGCATCAGGGAGGGGCTGGTTTCTGTAAAAAGCTCCAGACTCGCCGACGTCATAGATGAGTCTGTCACCAGAACCCTCTCCAGAACCACCCTGACATCTTTGACAACGTTCTTCGTGGTATTGACGCTCTTTTTGATGGGCGGAGAGATAATCCACGGATTCAGCTTTACACTGCTTGTAGGCATCATTGTCGGTACATACAGCTCGATCTTCATCGCCTCGCCTCTTTTGATGGTTATGAAGTTCAATGTCGAGGGTTACCGCAAGAAGCTTGCCGAAAAGAGGCGCAAAGAGGAGGAGAAGGCGCGCCTTCGCGCCATGTACGAGCAGGGCACCGTATAGCGCTGCCGTTCCCTCCGCTGCCGAAACCGAATAAAAAAATATGAGAGTTACGAATGAGATACGATCCTTCCGAGATTGAGAAGAGGTGGCAGAGATTCTGGGACGAAAACGGGAGTTTCGAACCGGAAGAGAATGGAAGCCTGCCGAAAAAGTATGTGCTGAGCATGTTCCCGTACCCGAGCGGTCGGATCCATATGGGGCATGTGCGCAACTACGCCATAGGCGACGCGATAGCCCGTTACTGGCGGAAAAGGGGTAGAAACGTCCTTCACCCGATAGGGTGGGACGCCTTCGGGATGCCTGCCGAAAACGCCGCCATAAAGAACAGGGTCCACCCGAAGAAGTGGACTTATGAAAACATAGCCTATATGCGCAGAGAGCTTGCGGCACTCGGCCTCTCCTTTTCGAAAGAGCGCGAGTTCGCGACCTGTGACCCCCTCTATACCAAATATGAACAGGCGTTCTTCATCGACATGTGGGAGAGGGGACTCGTCTACAGGAAAAAGGGGTATCTCAACTGGTGCCCGCACGACTTGACAGTTCTGGCCAACGAGCAGGTGATAGATGGGCGCTGCTGGCGCTGCGACACCCCGATAGTCCAGAAGGAGATGTATCAGTACTACATCAAAATAACCGACTACGCCGACGAACTTCTGGAGGATCTCAAAAAGCTCGAGGGTGGATGGCCGAGCCGGGTCATCGCGATGCAGCGCAACTGGATAGGCAGGAGCGTGGGGCTCGAGTTTTCGTTCGAGCTGGATGAGGAGAGCCGTGCCAAGACCGGCATAGAGAGCTTCGAAGTCTTCACCACGAGGCCCGACACCATATGCGGCGTCACATATGCGGCCGTCGCCCCTGAGCACCCCCTTGTGAAGTCGCTGCTCGAAAAAGGGCTTCTCGACGATGAAGCGAGAGCCGAAATAGAGCGTATGCAGAGGATGCCGGTGCGGGAGCGCAACATGGCCGAAAAGGAGGGTGTGCCGCTGGGGATCTACGCCCTCCACCCGGTAACCGGCGAAAAGGTGCCCGTATGGAGCGCCAACTTCGTTCTGATGGAGTACGGCAGCGGTGCGGTGATGGCAGTTCCGGCACACGACAGCCGCGACTACGACTTCGCCAGAAAGTACGGTCTGCCCGTAAAGGCGGTCGTCTTTCCGAAAGATGGGGATCTTCCCGAGGGTGAAGCCTACACCCAAGATGGCGTGGTCAGAGGCTGCGACGGTTTCGACGGACTCTTCGGACAGGAGGCCAGAGATGCGATAATAGAGTGGTTCGAAGCCCGGGGACTCGGGAAAAAGGTGGTCAATTTCCGTCTCAAAGACTGGGGGGTGAGCCGCCAGCGCTACTGGGGAGCCCCGATACCGATGGTCCACTGCGAAAAGTGCGGTGTGGTGCCGGAGAAGAGAGAGAAGCTGCCGGTTACACTTCCCGACGATGTGGAGATTACGGGGGAGGGGAACCCGCTGGACCACCACCCCACATGGAAGCGTGTGAAGTGTCCGAAGTGCGGAGGCGAAGCCGAAAGGGAGACCGATACGCTCGATACCTTCGTGCAGTCGAGCTGGTATTTCCTGCGCTACACGACACCGAGGAGATTGTGGGAGGAGACCGCCTTTACGAAAGAGGATACCGACTACTGGATGCCGGTCGACCACTATATCGGCGGTATCGAACATGCGATACTCCACCTTCTCTATGCCCGCTTCTTCACCAAAGTTCTCAGGGATCTGGGCTATATCGACATAGACGAGCCGTTCAGAAGGCTCCTTACGCAGGGGATGGTGCTCAAAGATGGCGCGAAGATGAGCAAATCGAAAGGGAATGTCGTAGACCCCGATGCGCTGATAGAGAAGTACGGTGCCGATACGGCGCGCCTTTTCATCCTCTTCGCGGCGCCCCCTACACAGGAGCTGGAGTGGAACGAGAGTGCGGTAGAGGGTGCCAACAGGTTCCTGCGCAAACTCTACGACAGGGCCATTAAGTGCGACCCTTGCGACAAGCTCCCACGCATAGAGCACGCAGCGCTGGACAAGAGCGAAAAAGAGGCCAGGAAGAAGGTCTACGAGGCGCTTAAAAAAGGTGAAGAGGTATACTCCGAACGCTTCACCTTCAACACCCTGATCGCCGCCTGCATGGAGGCCATGAACGCCCTCGACAAGCAGCGAAACGCTGAGGTATGGCAGGAGGGGATGTGGATTCTGCTCAATCTCCTGGAGCCGATAGTGCCCCATATCGCATGGGAGTTGAGCGACCGCCTTTTCAAAAGGAACAATTTTGGCTTGATAGATATCGTCGAGGAGGTTTTCGAAGTCGAAGCGCTCCCTATGGCGGTATCTGTGAACGGAAAACCGAGGGCCCAGATAGAGGTCGCACCCGATGCGACAAAAGAGCAGATTATCGAGGCGGCCAAGGCGGCCGTACCGAAATGGCTGGAGGGGAAAATGGTTGTCAAGGAGATTGTTGTACCCAAAAAACTTGTCAACCTCGTTGTAAAATAGGTGGTGGGAATGAGCCGAAAAGTCGAAAACGGAACCCGGAACCGAAGGCGGTTCGGCTCTATGCTCACACCCTTTTTTTCGTTTCTCCTGCCGCTGCTTGTTTTTGCCGGCTGCGGCTACAAGCCCATGACCTCCTATACGAAGAGGGTCTTTACCGACAAGATATATACGGAGGTGGAGGTCTACCTGCGCGACCCTGAGAACGCCGTACTTGTAAAAGATGCGATGAACGAGGCGATAGTGAGCCGGTTCGGCGCGAAGATCGCCAAAAAAGAGGATGCGACCACGCGCCTCTGGATACGGTTCAAATCGGTCTCTTTCTCCCCGATACAGTACGACGCAAACGGTTATGCGGTATACTACCGCGCAAACGTAAATCTCAGTGTGCGCTACGAATCGCCCAAAAAGCGCGGAACCGAGAGTGTTTTCGGCTTCTACGACTTCCCTATCGAGCCCAATGCGGTCATATCCGACGCCAAGCGTTTCGAAGCGATCCGCTTCGGGGCACAGAAGGCGCTGGACGCTTTCATATCGCGTATGGCGATGAGAGGAGAGAGTCTATGACGATTCAGGAGATTATAAAAAAGACGCTGATGGAGGTGAAGTCGAGGGGGGAGAACCTGACGCCGGACCTCTACAGCGAACTATTCTGCAAAGAGGCGAAGAGGGCCAACGTAATAGTCGAGGATTGCCAGAGGGTGGAGAAGTTTCTGAAGAGACTGCCGCCCGAACTTCAAAAAGATCTGAAAAAGAGGCACCTGACGACCGTCGACCAGCTTGTTCAGTATATGGCTTCCGAACTCTCACGCAGCAGCGATACAAAGGGGGCTTCGGAGATAATAGAGTCCTACTTCATGCTTGTGAAGAGGCTGCTTCAGGCAATAACGCTCCTGCACGACAGAGAGGCCGCCGCTATGGCCGAAGAGGATCGCAAAAGGTTGTCCGAACACTCGCAAAAGAGGGAGATCGACGCGGTAAGGGAGAGGTGGAACGGCTTCGTAATGGAGTATAGCGACACCTTTTTAAACCGTCTCGACCCATACTGCAGGGTAGACAAGAGCGACCTGAAATCGATGGTCGACGATCTTGTCAACTGCTTCAGGGGGAGCCCCAAACCTCAAGGCACCCGTTCCGAAGAGGGGATGGATGCCGTAGCGCAGATAGTCATAGCTTCGCTCACACCCTCCATAGCCTCCGGTATGGATGACGAGCTCGCCACGATCAGCGCCCAGATCAGGTCGAACCCGGAGCTTCTGACGTCCGATGCGATGATGCAGGATCTGAAGCATATGGTCAAAAAGCGGATAGAGCTGGATAAAAAGGCGGTCATAAGCCAAATCGGAGAGCTCGACTCCGTAATTGAGCATATAAATCTCGCACTGACGAGGGTGATCGACTCGGGCGAGGGGAACAAAGAGGCCCTCGGGGCGATTCAGGGCGAACTCGAGAGTGTAAACCTCAAAGCCGACTCTTTCGAGGTGATACACGCCAAGCTGCTGGCGGTGGCCACTTCGCTCGAGAGGGAGACGAGGGTGCTGAGCGAAGAGATGTACAGAAGCAGGGAGCGCATAAACGAGCTTCAGGAGAAGGTAAGGGTCCTCGAGGCGGCGCTTCTGAAGGAGCGAAAGAAGTCCTCTACCGACTCCCTTACGAAACTTCCCAACAGACGCGGGCTCGACGAGTCCCTCTCCAAAATGGAGGCCGCCTTCAAAAGATACAGAGACAACTATTCGGTTGTACTTTTCGATCTCGACCACTTCAAGTCGGTAAACGATACATACGGCCATGATGCCGGCGATACAATTCTGGCCTCTTTCGCAAAGCAGCTGCGCCGCTACAGCAGGGAGCTCGACATAGTCGGGCGATGGGGTGGAGAGGAGTTTATGGTTATCCTTCCCAAAACGGACAGGGATGGAGCATATAGATTCGCCCAGAAGTTGCGCGAAGTGGTAGAGAAGAGCAAGTTCCTCTACAGGGGGCGCAGGATCCCGGTAACGGTGAGCGGCGGCGTCGCCGACAGGGCCTCCTACCCGGATGTCGAGAGTATGCTCAAAGCCGCCGACGAGAAGCTATATCTGGCGAAAGAGGGCGGACGAAACAGGGTCGTTGTCTGAATCGATGAAGCTGAACGACTTTCTGCTGAGCAAACCGCTCTACTACGACAAAATAGATCTGAGCAGAATGCCCAATGCCTACTCTATGGTCAAGGAGATGCTCGATCCGGGCCGCATAGTGCATCTTATAGGGACAAACGGAAAAGGGAGTACCGGTCGAATACTGGCGGAGCTGCTCCGCAGCCGCGGCCTGAGGGTGGGGCACTACAGCTCCCCCCATATTCTGCGCTTCAACGAGCGTATATGGATCGACGGTAGCGACATTTCAGACGAAGCGCTGCAGAGTGCGCACGAAAAGCTGATCGGGCGCCTTCCGAAAAGCGTAGCCGAGTCGCTTAGCTATTTCGAGTATACGACCCTGCTTGCACTTGTCGCGTTCGAAGGCCTTGATTTCGTGGTTTTCGAAGCGGGTCTGGGCGGTGAGTTCGATGCCACCTCGGTGGTAGAAAGGGAGCTCAGCGTTGTGACGCCGATAGGGTTCGACCACCAGGCCTTTCTGGGAGATACGATAGAGCGGATCGCCTCTACGAAACTGCGAAGCGTAGCGAAACGGGCCGTTATCGCGAAGCAGCCCTTTGCCGAGGTCTACGATCTGGCACGAAAGATAGCGGCCGAAAAAGGGTGTGAACTCCACTTTGCCGAAGAGCTGCTCGAAAAGAGCGACAGAGAGAGCATAGACTCTATCTGCAGAGCGCGCGGGTGGCCGATGTTTATGGCGCAAAACGCGGCTACCGCCTTTGCCGCCGCAGCGGTGATTTTCGAAGAGCCCTGCGATCCGTCGGTACTCGAAGAGGTTTCGGTGCCGGGACGGTTCGAAAAGATCGCCGAAAACGTGATTTTGGATGTGGGCCACAACGCGATGGCGGCCGAAGCGGTCGCCATCGCACTTGACTCGCTTAAGCCCGTTTTGGTATATAACGCTCTGGCCGACAAAGATGTGGAGGAGATTTTGAAGATATTCGCGCCGCACATATCGGCACTGGAGCTGATAGAGATAGAGGGGGCGAGGGCGATGGAGCGCGTAAAGATAGTAGAGGCGGCCGAAAAAGCGGGCATGGAGGCTCGTGAGTTTAGAGGGGTAGAGAGCGACCGAAACTATCTTGTGTTCGGATCGTTTCATGTCGCCGAGGCTTTTTTGAAGCGTTATGAAGCATAAGTTTCTCGTCACCATAACAGACACGAAAGGCTTCAGGCAGTTCACTCTTGGCCAGATATTCAAATGGCTGCTGCCGGGAGTGCTTTTTATCCTGCTTGCAGGCGGAATGGCGGCATACTTTTATATGGTTTGGCTCGAAGATGCCTACGAAGAGGCGAAGCTGAGGCAGAGGGTTCTGGAACGTGACATCGCCGTTTTGAACGAGAGGATCGAAAAGCGTCAGGAGGAGCTGGAGAGGCTGGGCGACCGCCTGAGCGACCTCGAGGTCTTTGTGGGTGAAAAGCCGGGAAAAGACTTTTCGACTTCGACGAGGCTGGAAAACGTAACCCTCTCGGCTGCCCAGCTCGCCCTTCTCTTCTCGATAGTGCCCAGCGGGGTCCCCCTCCCGATGAGCGGTGTCACAAGCGCATACGGGTGGAGGAAGCACCCGATCAAAGGGGGCAGGGAGTTTCATGCCGGCATAGATTTGCGGGCCAAGAGAGGCAAACCGGTCTGGACCACCGCCGACGGGGTCGTGGAGTATGCCGGTTATCACAAGCGTAGCGGATACGGCAATCTCGTCATAGTAGACCACGGTTTCGGTTTCAAGACATACTACGGCCATCTGAAAAAGGTGAGCGTACGTACGGGTGACACTCTGATCAAAGGAGATCTGGTGGGCATCAGCGGAAACAGCGGAATGAGTACGGCTCCGCATCTGCACTACGAGATCCGTTTTCTTACGCGCCCGCTAAACCCTTACCCGTTTCTGAAATGGAAAAAAGAGAGCTACAGCTCTATATTCAAAAAGGTAAAAAAGGTACCATGGGAATCTTTCATCGCACTAATAAGTCACATGGCGGCACAGGCGATACCTCCGTCGTCGCGCCCGGCACAAGGGTCGAAGGCTCCATCTTCAGCAGCGGAGGGGTCCACATCGACGGGGAGGTCGAAGGGGATGTCGTCGCCGAAAACTACATCATCGTAACGGCTTCGGGGGTCGTGCACGGAAAGGTAGAGGCAAGGGATGTCTACATAAGCGGTACCGTCCACGGTCAGATTTGGGCGATCGAGCTCGAACTCTACGAGGGTGCCGACTGCCGCGGCGAGATCGAGGCGATACGTATAACTAAGGATGGTGCAGATGGGGTTTGAAGCCTCTCTTTACGACTACCTGAACGGAGGCGCGAGGCCGCAGGTCGTCGTTTGTGAAAACGACAAAGAGGCGCATACCGCCGCGACGGTAGCAAAACTCAACGGCATAGAGAGTGTAACCCTGCCCGATTTCAGGGCCGCTTTCGGCGAAGATCTGCGCAGCTGGCGCGAAGAGCTTTTCGCACTCAACTCCGCTCTTAAAAAGTACTACGACTCCGGCCGCAGATCCATGCTCATAGCCCCTTTTCATACGCTGCTCTACCCGCTTCCGAAACCGAAGCTGATGAAAACCGAGAGCCTCTCGTTCGGCGACGAGATAGATCTGCGGGGGCTCAAAGAGCTTCTCTATTCGTGGGGATACAGTTTCGTGGATGTTGTAGAGGAGAGGGGCGAGGTTTCGATTCGCGGAGACATCATAGATATCTTCTCTCCCGCGGACGAGAAGCCGTGGCGCATCAGCCTCTTCGATACGGAGGTGGAGAGCATAAGAGCGTTCGAGGTGGAGACGCAGAAATCGAGCAGGGAGGATGAGGTGGAGCGGATCGAGATCGCTCCGGCCCTCTTTTCGCTTGAAAAAGATGATTTCGACTCTCTCCTGCGCCGAATAGAGCGAAGCGATAACGACGTCTTTGTCAAAGATGCCGCCTCTTTGGGGCTCTGGTACCTCGACGATCTCGCCTTCGACCTGATGGAGGGGATGGATGCGGTCATGCTCAAAGATCTCTCGGACGAGATCTCTTTCGCCTACGAACATGCCGAAAACGCGCTTCCAAAAGGGCGTTTCGACCTGCCGGTCGTTCCCGAAAGCGGCCTCTCGAAAACGATAGAGCCGATTAACGTCGACCTTCTTGCGGAGAACTACCCGGATCGGGAGCTTGTAGTCGTGGCGGCGAGCGAAGCGCTTGTGAGGCGAAGCCCCATCAAGCAGATAGCGAAGGCGAAGATCGTCAAAGATGAAGGGGTCGTAAACCTGCTGACGCCCAAAAGCATCATCGTATCTCTGAACAAGCCCTTTAAAAAACGTGCCGTCAAACGCCCGACGATTCTGCTCGACGACCTGAAGCCGGGCGACTACGTGGTGCACGAAAACTACGGCGTCGGTATCTTCAAAGGGATCGAACCCCACCAGATATTGGGAGCAGTGCGCGATTTCGTACATATAGCCTACCAGAACGACGACACCCTGCTGCTGCCGGTCGAGAATCTCGACATGATCGACCGCTACATAGCCGAAGGTGGTTCTCTGCCGGTACTCGACAGGCTCGGAAAGGGAAGCTTCGGCAGGCTGAAAGCCAAAGTCAAAGAGCGCCTCTTCGCGATCGCGTCGGAGATCGTCAACATGTCGGCAAAACGTATGCTGATAAAGGGTGCCGTGATAGATACGCAGATCCCGGAGCTTATAGAGTTCAGGCGGGCGGCCGGTTTCGAATATACGCCCGACCAGGAGAGGGCAGTGGAGGAGATATTCGCAGACCTTTCGAGCGGCCGCGTGATGGACCGGCTGCTTAGCGGGGATGTAGGCTTCGGCAAGACTGAGGTGGCGATGAACGCGATACTGGCGGTCGTAAAGTCGGGCTACCAGTGCGCCTTTGTGGTGCCCACCACGCTTCTTAGCGCCCAGCACTTCAAGAGTGTCGGCGCGAGGCTGGATGCGTTCGGAGTGCGCATGGCCAAGCTCGACCGCTTCACGAGCGCCAAAGAGAAACGGCGGATTCTTCAGAGTGCCGAGAACGGCGAGCTCGACCTTCTCATCGGAACCCATGCGCTGCTTGGAGCGAAATTCGAAAAGCTGGGTCTTGTCATAATAGACGAAGAGCATAAGTTCGGTGTCAAGCAGAAGGAGGCGCTGAAGCTGATGAGCGCTAATGTCCATCTGCTGAGCATGAGCGCCACACCGATACCAAGAAGCCTAAATATGGCTCTTAGCAAGATCAAGGGTTACAGCGAACTTCGCACCCCGCCGATGGAGCGCAAGGGTGTAAGGACATTCGTCAAGAGCTTCGACGAAACCGTGGTAAAAGAGGCAGTCATGCGGGAACTGCGCCGCGGTGGACAGCTATTTTATGTCTACAACTCCATAGCAGGAATCGAGAGCAAGAGGGATGAACTTCTCGAAATCCTGCCAGATCTGCGGATACTCATTCTCCACTCCAAGATTACGGCGGCGCAGACCGAAAAGGAGATGCTCCGTTTCGAAGCGGGTGAGTACGATCTGCTTCTTAGTACCTCCATCATCGAATCGGGTATCCATATGCCGCGTGTCAATACGATGATCGTGGACGGGGCGGACCGTTTCGGAATGGCCGATCTGCACCAGCTGCGCGGCAGGGTGGGGCGCGGCAGGGTCGAGGGATACTGCTACTTCCTCGTGGAGAACCGGGATGTGCTCACCGAGCAGGCGAAAAGGCGCCTTATAGCGCTCGAATCCAACTCGTTCCTCGGCAGCGGCGCGGTGCTCGCCTATCACGACCTCGAGATAAGGGGCGGCGGAAACCTGATAGGAGAGAGCCAGAGCGGGCATATAAAGCAGATAGGCTACGCGCTCTACCTCAGGATGCTCGAAGATGCCATAAGGGTTTTGAGCAGTGAGGTTACCGAGGAGCGTAAAAGTGTCGATATTAAACTCTCTATCACCGCATACATATCCGAAGAGCTGGTGCCCCACGAGCGTGTGAGGCTGGAGCTCTACAGACGTCTGAGCGGATGTACCGAGACGCACGATGTGGTGGAGATAGAGGAGGAGATAGAGGACCGTTTCGGACGTCCGGACCTGCCCACAAGGCAGTTTCTCGACCTTGTTGTCATGAAGGTGCTGGCGGCGAAAAAGGGGATAGAGCGGATCAGCAACTACAACGAGAATATCACAATTCAGTATAATGGGGAGAAAAAAACCATGCTCAAAGCGGTAAGCAGGGATGATGACGATCTCATATCGGCCGTTTTGGAGTATTTAAGGAGTGAAAAGAGATGAAAATAGCAGCCATTCTACTTTGCGGTGTACTCTGGCTCTCTGCCGGAGAGTACTACTACATGAACGGAGACAGACGGGTCGATCTGCAGGAGGTTCCATCTGCGGCGGTGAAGCACTCCCTGAAAGGGGGTGCTCTCTATTTCGAAAAGAGGGACGGGGAACAGGTAGGTGTCGTAAACCGGATTATAGTGAAGTTCGCTTCGATGGAGAACTTCGAAGACTACCTGCAGAGGTTCAACCTGAAGCAGCTAAAAAAGTACAGCTTCGGCAATATGTACCTTCTCGAGGCCCCTACCCCGAAAGATGCCATAGATGCGGCCAACGCACTCTACGAGCAGCCTGACGTTCTGTTCGCTCAGCCCGATCTGATCAGACACTGGAGACTCAGATGAGAGTTAATGTTTATTCACTGTTTATAGCTGTCGCCATACTACTGCAAGGGTGTGGGACTGGAGGAGATAGCGGTACTGTTATTGCAAGCCAAAGAGGTGTATCCGCATATACGGACAATCCATTCTACTACCAGCAGTGGTATTTTGCAAAAAACGACTCATTCTATGCGTCTTACGGTATAGACCCCGATGCCAATATCCACCCATGGCCGGATACCCAGTATGCTGGAAGAGGGGTCAAGGTGGCCATTATAGACGATGCATTGGATGTTTACCATGAAGATTTGAGCGGCGGTATTGTCGCAACTTACGATGTTCAAAGCGGTACAACCAATGTGACACCGAGAGACGATACGGAGAACCACGGCACTCATGTGGCAGGGATAGCTGCTGCAAGCAGTAACAATCTTGGAATTTCCGGTATTGCACCCGCAGCCCAGATATATTTTATAAGAATCCCATTCAATGCTGACTTGACTGAGAGTATGGTGATAGATGCATTCCAGAAGGCCAAAGAGTGGGGTGTGGATGTGATAAACTGTAGTTGGGGAAGCGGCGATGTAAGCGCTCCGATCAAAGCGGCTATTCAGGATGTCGCTATAAACGGCCGCGGAGGGAAGGGGACGGTTATTGTTTTTGCTGCAGGAAACGGCGGAGACGATGCGATAGGGGATCCTATAGGAAACGACGAATCTGGTATCGACGAAGTTATCGCTGTCGGGGCAACCAATATATACAATCGGCGTACGCAATACAGCAATTACGGCCCCGAACTTGACCTTATGGCCCCTGGGGGTGAATATTTGGGACTGACAACACTTGATCGAACAGGAAGCGCCGGTGACGATCAGGGTAATTACCTTTTTTACAACTCTCAAGAAGCGTTTGGGGGAACATCGGCTGCCGCTCCTATAGTTTCCGGTGTCGCCGCTCTTATTCTGGAAGCGAACCCAACCCTCACAAGGGTGGATGTAATGAATCTGCTGGAAAGATATGCAGACAAGATTGATACGGGGAGCTGTAGTTACGATATCAACGGACATAGCGATTATTGCGGCTATGGAAAGGTCAATGTGCTAAGGGCAATCCAGGGTTTGTAGGGAGAACAGAATGAGGGAACTCTTCATTATGCGTCACGCGAAATCGAGCTGGGACGACCCGACGCTCCCCGATTTCGAAAGACCCCTCAACGGAAGGGGAAAAGAGGATGCACCGCTTATGGGGGAACATTTGAACAGGCTCGGCATAAAGCCGGACCTGATCGTCTCGTCGCCTGCAAAGCGTGCGAAAAAGACCGCAAAGATCGTGGCGAGAAAGCTCGGCTACCCTGAAGAGAGGATCGTCTGGAAAGAGTCGATATACGAAGCCTCCGCGCAGGCTCTTTTGTATCTTGTATGTCAGCTGCCGGACGATGCGAAGCGCGTGATGCTGGTGGGGCACAACCCGGGGTTTACGATGCTTGCGAACACTCTGGGCGACATAGCGGTAGATAACATACCGACCGCTGGAGTGGTAGGCATAGCGTTCGATGCCTCCAGCTGGAGCGAAGCCTGCCGTATGCGGGGGCACACCCTCTTTTTTGAGTACCCAAAAAAAGTGAAAAGTGAAATGTGAATGGTGTGGGGCCGATGCGCCCGAACCGACAATATCGGCTTTTTGTAAAGGGAGATTTTGAGAGTAGGATTTATAGGAGACATCGTAGGGCGTCCCGGGCGGAAGATGGTTAGGCACTACCTTTCCGCCATAAGAGCGGAGGAGGAGCTCGACTTCGTTGTCGCAAACTACGAGAACGCCAGCCACGGTTTCGGACTGAGCGAGAAGAACGCCCGCGAACTCTTCGGTGCCGGCATAGACGTTATGACGGGCGGAAACCACACCTGGGACAAAAAGGAGATCAAAGGGCTGCTCGAGACGATGCCGCTGCTGCGCCCCGCCAACTACCCCGAAGGTGTACCGGGGCGGGGTGTGCGGACTTTCGAAGTGGGCGGCGAGCGGCTGGCTGTTGTCAACATCATGGGCCACTTCGCCATGCCGATGGTAGACAACCCCTTCATCTGCGCCAACCGCATAGTCGATGCCCTCGAAGCGGAAGGTGTCGAAAACATTCTTATAGATATGCATGCCGAAGCTACGAGCGAAAAGCGCGCCCTTTTGATGATGCTCAGAGAGCGTGTCAGCGCGATAATGGGAACGCATACGCATGTCGGAACCGACGATCTGGTCGTAGACAAGGGGTGTGCCTACGTTACCGATACTGGGCTTACAGGCTGCCGCGACAACGTCATAGGAATGGACGCGAAGGTGCCGATAGAGCGCTTTCTTACGGGCCTTCCGGGCCGGTTCGACGTTCCCGACAAGTGCAGGGCCGTACTTCAGATCGTGGTGATGGAGTTCGAAAGGGGGCGGGCCGTGGAGGCGTACAAGATAAAGGTCTACAGCGAAGGAGAAAAAGAGGTGGCGCTGAAGGCGCGCATCGAAGAGTGAGTGAAATGACGAACAGTTACGAGCTTCTTGAAGCGCTTTGCAGGCTGGATCTGCCCGTAAGAGAGCGCGATCCGTGGTGGTGGCCCAACAGCGGCAGCTACGAGGTGGTCGTAGGGGCGCTCCTTACCCAGAATACGAGATGGCAGAAGGTGGAGGCGGCCCTAGGGAACCTCAAAAGCCTTGGAGAGTTGAGCGTCGACGCCATCGCGAAGCTGGACGAGGATCTGCTGCGCGAAGCGATAAAGCCGGCAGGCTTCTACAACACCAAGGCGAAGCGGCTGAAGCTGCTTAACCAGGCCATCGGCGACAAGTTCGGAGATTTCGACACCTTCAGACTGGAGGTGGATCGAAAGTGGCTTCTTGGGAAAAAGGGTATAGGCGAGGAGACTGCCGACGCTATCTTGAACTACGCCTGCTACCGCGAAGCGATGGTAGTGGACGCATATACGGCCGTCCTGCTGCGCTCTTTCGGATACGAGTTCGAAGAGTACAGGGGCGTTCAGGCGTGGCTCATAGAGGGGCTGAAGCATAACGACGCAAAGATAAGAGAGCTCTTTCCGACAGAGCCCAAAGCGCAGATATACGCACTCTTTCACGGTATGATAGTCGAATACTGCAAACGCTACAAGCGCGGCAGGGAGGTCGACGTTTCGGCTCTCGGGGTGTAGGTAACTATATTCATCGAGTCGATGCGGCGGATCAGAATGGACTCCTTGTCGACTTCGGGCAGATTTTCGCCCAGATACAGACCGCTTATTACCCCCCTCCCTATTATGTAGCGCCCGTTATCCCCGGTTTTGATACCCCAGATGTTGTGCATTACATAGGCCTTTTTGCCTATGGAGCCGACATAGAGCATAATGTGCCCCGGCAGGTGTATCAGGGTCCGGAAGGGAACCCCTTTTTCGACTATCGTCCGCTCCTTCTCTTTGTCGCTCATGCCCGAAAGATCGATAATCCTGCCCGTTTTCGCCTGCTGCGCCGAATTTCTCGGAAGCCAAACGCCAAAGGGTGCGAAGAAGTCGCGGGTCATCGCGGAGCAGTCTCTATCCATCGCGATACCTCCCCATCCGTACGGCTCCCCAAGAAGCGTACCGGCAACGAGATCTATGTTTCGGGCATCCATCTCGAGGGGAGACCGTTTGGCCCATGCGACGGGTATCAGGCTCTCCTCTAGCGTGAGGGAGTCGTTCGCCCCCCTTTTCGGTACCAGTACGCGGTAAAAGCCGTCCTCCTCTTTTATCAACGGTAAAAGGGTGGAGATCTTGGCATAGAAGAGAAAGTTCTGGCTGCCGTCGTAGATCGGGGCCTCCTCTCTCAAAACCGCCACCATCGGCATCTTCATGATCCGCTCTATCTGCCCGCTACTCACATAGGCTATATCGCGCACTTTGAGCCAACCGAGGGCGAACGGTGTCTGCACGAATGCCCAGCCGCCGTCATAGCTGAGGTGCGAGACGATAAGCGGGGTGAAAGCCTTTACGGCGCTGTTTTGGTTGTAGTCGAACGGGTAGCCTTCACCGGCAAGAGAGGGGTCGTAAAAGATCGGGCGGTCGGTGGGAAAGAGGCGTAAAGAGGATGGGTGGACGGTCAGGGCGTGGCGCCGCAGCGAGTTTAGGGAGGGGTAGTTTGCGTTTTCTATCCAGCTTCGCCACCTCTTCTTCAGAAGCGGGCGCCTGTTTTCGCCGTATAGCTCCTTTTTGGCGTAGCGGCGTACTGCCCACGATGCCGACTCCCGCGTGGCGTTGACCTCTGTAAGCAGCCACGGAGTGTAACGTTTTTGCAAAAAATCGGCATAGAGGCGCGAGCGGGTGCGGTTGTCCAAAGGGGCCGGAAGGTTTCGTAAAAAATGGGAGAGATCCTCTTCAACCTGCGGCACAGCCGGCGATTTCGGCGCACACCCGGCAAGCAGAAGTGCAAAGAAAAGTGCGCCGAGAAGCGGGCGTATCATACTTTGGAGCGGACTATTATCTTTTTGGCCCCGAAGAGTTCGACCGCCTTCTGAACGACCGGGTCGTTTTGGATCTCTTTCGCGTCGAACTCTTTGGAGGGCTCCTCCTCGCTGCAGTTTCCGGTAACGCACCCGGCGCTGTTGCACTCCAGATCCTCTATCATCGAAGCGGTGTGGGTCTGCGCGTTGGCGTCGCCTTTCTCATCTTCGCCGCCCTGCCCCCTATCGGGAGCCTGCGGCTTTGGGGGCGGGTTCTCCGACTTTACAAGCGAAATCTTCGTACCCACCCCGAAGATCTCCTGTACGAAGTGGCGTATTATGCCGAAGTGGGTTTTGAGCAGCTCCTTGTTTTCACCCTCCGCATGGCTGGCCCACGACAAGACGCCCTCCGTGAAGTCGACGAACTCTATGCTCTCCTCGAAAGCGCGCCCGAGGTCGGCGTTTCTGTCGTAGAGCTTCTCTATCAGCTTTTTGAAGCGTATGGAATTGTCGGGAGCATACTCTTTGGCGGCTGGTGCGGGCCCGGCGGGTTGTACCGCCCCGGGCAGGACCGTTTCGGCGGCAGTAGCGGGCGCAGCGCTTTCGGCCTGCGCAGGCGCCGGTACCCTCTTGACCGTGGTGCCCGCCAGTTCGCTCTCGAGCGCCTCTATCATCTCGTCGATCTGCTTTATATTCAGCGCCTCAACCATCTTGAAGAGGGTGAGCGAGAGTACGAAGTCGCCGTCGGTCCCGAGAGCGAGCAGCGGTTTGCTCTCAGCCAGGATGCGGTAGAACCTCTCGAGCAGCATCGGGGTGAACCTGCGGTCCGAGGAGAAGAGCTTCTCTTTCAAAAAGAGGCTCATCTCGTCTATCACCATCTCCGCTTCGTAGTTTTCGAGCTCTTTGAGGTAGGATCGGATACTCTCTTCATCCTTTTTCAAAACGGCGTCGAAGAGCTTCTCCAGGAACTCGGGGTCGATGATGCCCAGCATCTGCGTTACCGTGGCTACATCCACATGGCTCTTGGAGTATACGATGGCCTGATCGAGCAGCGTAAGGGTGTCTCTGAGCGATCCGCTGCCGCTTCTCGCCAGGATCTCGAGCGCTTCCGGTTCGAAGGCGACAGCTTCGGTGTTCAGGATGTGCTCGAGGTGCTTTATGATGAGCGGCTTCGCTATCTTTTTAAAGCGGAAGTGCTGCGTGCGGCTCAAGATGGTGGCCGGAAGCTTCAGCGGGTCGGTCGTCGCGAGTATGAACTTCACGAACTCCGGCGGCTCCTCGAGGGTTTTCAGGAGGGCGTTGAAGGCCTCTTTGGTCAGCATATGCACTTCATCGATTATAAAGACCTTGTAGCGGCCGATGGAGGGTTTGTATTTGGTGTGCTCTATAAGGTCCCTGATGTCGTCGATTTTGCGGCTGGAGGCGGCATCCATCTCGATGATGTCTATATGGCGCCCCTCGTTGGCCATCGTGCACTGTTCGCAGCTGTCGCACGGTTTGGAGGTGGGTCCGTTTTCGCATAGAAGGGCTTTGGAGAATATCCGCGCGGTCGAAGTCTTGCCGCTTCCCCGCAGGCCCGAAAAGAGATAGGCGTGGCCCAGGCGGTTCTGGTCGAGCGCCATGGCCAGTGTCTGCGAGATGGAGTCCTGCCCTATCAGATCTTCGAATCGTTTCGGGCGGTATTTCAGTGCGAGTGCCTGTGACAAGTAAACCTCTTTT
>JALWMA010000145.1 GCA_027081015.1 Campylobacterales bacterium
TCAGGACAGCTCTGCTTCATTATCTTTGCGATATCCACCGCCTCCTTCGCGTAGAGCGGGTGGCTAAAATATGAAACCGAGACCAAAAGAGAGAGTATCGATCTTCTCACTGCCGTCATTTCTGTCCTTTATGGCGTAGTCCGCTTTCAGAACCACCTGTTCGTGCGGATAGTAGTTGAGGCCGAATGTCCAGATATCCATATCGTTCATCGCCGCGGCTCCTCCTTCGCGCTCCTTTACAGGGTTGTAGCTCTCGTACTGTATAAAAAGCGGCAGCGAAGATCTGTAACCGAGGCTGTTCATAATGTCGTACTCACCTGTAACATACCAGCCCTGAGCCTTTTTGGCGGCGGTTGGAGAGATCTTCTCCGCTCCACTCAGCACGGCCTGCGTGAATAGTCCCTTCACCTTTATGGATTCGTAACCGTATATGGCGTGAAGGTCGTAAATGAGTATGGAGGTACCGTCCACATTCACGCTTTTGGAGTTGGAAGCGTTCCCCCAGTAAAACGATGCCCCGGCCGTCAGCCCCTCTATCGCACCGTAATCGAGTCGGCCGGTAAGGGCTACTCTCTGCATGGCGGCTTTGTTCGCCGAACCCCACCTGCCGTCCCTGATCCATCCGGCTTCACCGTTTTTTGTAGCGTCGCTGTTAAGATTGAGCGAGTTGACGAAACCGAAGTGGTAGTATAGATCGGCAATACCTGTCTCTCCGTACGCTATCACCCCCGTTTCGTTCCATGTGCTCGGGATTATGTACTTCTCTGTCTCCGGCCTCTGGACCGTTGGGAAGAGGGTGGGTTCGTGCTTCAGGTTTACAAGCCCTACAGGCACCAGCTGGCTTCCTACACGCAGGTTGAGGTTTCGGCTCAGAAGAAAGTCGAGGTAGAGAAACTCAATGGCTACTTTGTCGCCTCCGTGCTCGAACTCCAGCTCGGTATTCAAGATGACGCCGTCGCTGAATTTGTACCCTATGTAGGGGACGAACCGGTAGACGTCCGTTATCGCCGTCTGTCCGGAGGAGTCGGCCCAGTACATCTCGCCGTAACCCCCTATGGAGAGCGGGTTTTGGGTGTAGTAGACCTTCGAGGCCGCCGATCCGAGGCCGCTGTGGCTCTTTGTAATGTCTACCGTCTGGAACCACCCTTCGCTCTGAAGTGTGGCCAGCTCATCTATCAGGGCCGCCCTCTCCTGTTCGCTCTCTTTCTGCTTCCGCTCGAGCTCGCTAAGCCTCTTTTGCATCTGCTCGAGCTCTTTTTGAATATCTGCACTACTTGCCGCCGACCCGATGGGGACAACCATAACGGCTGCTACCGCAGCCATAAGAGTTCTGTTTAACATAACCTCTCCTAAATGAAAATGAGTATCAGAATGATAAAGAAAGAGACCTTTTGATAAGCTTAATGAGAATCAATATCAGTATAAAATTTCCAAATAGAACTAAAGGGAGGCGAAGAGCCCCTCTTCAATCATTTTTTTATAACTGATGTTACGCAAATTCCGAGCAAAGCCCGTAATTTGGCAGGGCCTGTTCGGCCCTACAACCCCCTAAAGCTACGAAATCCAAGATTTCGAGATGATTTTACGCATTCTGCGTAAAATCAGTTATTAACAAGAGTTTTGGATGTATAGATCTCGTAGAGTATGGGTATTATGAGAAGACTCAAAACCGCCGAACTCACGACTCCGCCGATCATCGGCGCCGCTATTCGCTGCATCACTTCACTGCCGACGCCGTGGTTGAACATGATGGGCAGTAGTCCCGCGAGTATCGCGAATACGGTCATCAGTTTCGGCCTTACCCTCTGAACCGCCCCCTCGAAAATGGCCGCTCTGAGCATCTTTTTGTCGAGTGTTCCCTCTCTTTTGAGGGCCTCATGCACACTCTCCTGCAG
>JALWMA010000146.1 GCA_027081015.1 Campylobacterales bacterium
CAAAGACAGCAGAAAAGATACGCCGGTACCGGTTACGATAAGGGCCTTCGCCACGGATGCGCCCGACAAGATATCGGTAACGAGGCGTACGGTGTTTGTCTATCCCAGGTGGGATATAGTGCAAAAGAGGCTCAAAAAGAGCCGATAAAATGTTACAATAACACAAAAGGAGAGAGAGATGATTCAGATTATGGATAAAGTTCTGGGTTGGGGAATGGTTGTTATGGCGGCATACACACTCTGGGCGGTAGTTACCGCCAACCACGCTTTTGTCGGCTGATCGTTGAACAGAAGCTACAACGTCAAAAAAAGGGGGTCTCTGACCCTCTTCGCAGCTCTTCTCTTTTTCATTCCCACCCTTCTCTTTGCGAAAGTCGATTTCGTACTCAAGAACGACGGGATAATGCCGCCGAAAGAGGTGGAGAAACTCGAAGAGATGGGCTCTGAACTCTACGAAAAAACCGGAATTCCCGTATTTGTCGCCGCCGTCGCCGATCTCAACGAGACTAGGCCGGTCGATATTATCGAACCCCTGAAGCGGACCTACCGAGACTACATTCTTCTTTACTTCTCGATAAAGCCTACCGCCGTGAACATCTTTGCTACCGAAAATACGGAGAAGCTCATAGATATCGATCAGATTTTGAGTCCGCTGCCGTGGCGGGGAACCATCAAGCCTGTCATGAGCCCCGCATTCAGCAAGGATCAGAGTGTAAAGAACGAGGTGGCCATCTTCAACGGTTATGCCGATATAGTAGACCAGGTTGCTCACAGTAAAGGCGTGAAACTTGAGAGCAGTATAGGCAGCGGAAGTAAAGACAGCTTTAAATTGATTCGTTGGATCTTTTACGCGATACTTGGACTCTTTTTTGTCCAGTACATAATTTACAAGGTGAGGAGTAGACGTGGAGGGTCCTGAAAAGAAGGAGATCAACTTCTGGCCGTATACGATCGTAGGGATGATACTCACCGTAGTAATGCTCTCCGCATGGACCATCAAGGTGGCGCTGAAGAACCCGGTCCAGCTCGAGAACAGCTATATGATGAAGTATCAGGATGTTGACGACAATATAAACGAGATCCTGGCAAAACAGCGGACTTTCGACTCCAAATACACCGTTTCACTCGACTCCAACAGGCTTGTGAACGGGGAGAACAGGGTAGAGGTGAGGCTTGCAGACAAGAGCGGTAAGCCGATAAGCGGCGCAAAAATAAAGGTTCTGCTCACCAGGCCTGATACCGCACAGTACGATATAGAGCTCGACGAGTTCACCTATGTCGACGGCCGCTACATGAGCCGTGAGTTCACAATAGGGAAGAGTGGGCGATGGAATATCGTGGCCAAGGTGGAGATCGGAGGCGATGAAGGTTACAAAAAATACAAGACCTTCGTCAAATAGAGAGGCATGAAGCCGGGCACACCTCTCTCCCTTAACAGCCATAAAAGCTTATAAAATACTGAAATTAAGTAAAGATTAATCAAAGTTACTCTACAATCGCTTCGTTCAAATCTTTTTAAAGGTCAAAATACCATGAAAATGACTAAGATGGTAAACAGCGCTCAGGTTGAGCGTGACTGGATCGTACTCGATGCAGAAGGAAAAACATTCGGACGACTGGTTACGGAGATCGCAACCTATCTTCGCGGAAAACACAAACCATATTTTACCCCGCATGTAGACTGCGGTGACCATGTCGTAGTCATAAATGCGTCGAAAGTGAAATTCACCGGGACCAATAAACTCGAAGACAAACAGTATCATAGACACAGCGGCTATTTCGGCAGTGTCAAGAGCGAGAAACTCGGTGAACTGATAGAGAAGAACCCCGAAAAGCTTTTCAAGTTGGCTACAAGGGGTATGCTGCCCAAAACAAAACTCGGACGTGCTATGCTCAAGAAGCTGCGAGTATATGCGGGAAGCGAGCATCCGCATACAGCACAAGTGAAAGCTAAAGGATAATAGATATGGCAAATGTTTATGCAACAGGAAAACGCAAGAGCGCCGTCGCAAAGGTCTGGCTCAAGCCCGGCAGCGGAAAGATGACTATAAACGGTATCGGTCTGGATGAGTGGCTGGGCGGCCACGAGGCTATCAAGAGAAAGGTGATGCAGCCGCTCCTTTTGACAAAACAGGAGACGAGTGTAGATATCGTGGCGCAGACTCTCGGAGGCGGCTACTCTGCACAGGCGGACGCTCTCAAGCACGGTATATCCAAAGCGCTGGCGGCGTACGACGAAGAGTTCAGAAAGATCCTCAAGCCCAACGGTCTTCTGACACGAGACTCACGTGTGGTCGAGCGCAAGAAGTACGGCAAGCACAAAGCACGCCGAAGTCCCCAGTTCTCCAAGCGTTAACATTTTCCCGGGTCCTCCCGGGGGAGACTCTGCTATGAAAAAACTCTTACTACTATTTTTTACTCTGTCGTTATCGCTCTTTGCGGGTGTGAAGGATCTCGATATAGAGAGCTTCGAGAAGGCTAAAAGAGAGGGTGTTCCGGTAATAGATATACGTACACCTTCGGAGTGGCGTGAAACCGGCATCATAAAGGGGAGCCACACTATAATGTTTTTCGACCGTTCGGGCAGATACGACCTTAAATCGTTTTTGGAAAGCCTCTCGAAGCTCGGCATCGACAGGGAGAAACCTTTCATACTCGTCTGCAGATCGGCATCGAGGACGAAGATGGTCGGCGACTTTCTATCCGACAAAATGGGATACAAAAACGTTTATGAGCTGAAGGGCGGTATACTTAACTGGAAAAGGCACAACAGGCCTCTCGTAAAACCCGCACAATGAGAACGCTGCTGCTGGCGCTGCTGATACCCCTGCAGATAGCCGCATCTACCCTGCACCTCTCTCTCGGGGCCAATCCGAGCAGGATCAACCCTCTTCTCGCTACGGACAGCGCAAGCGGAGAGATTAGCGGCTGGATATTCAACGGACTTGTAAAGTTCGACAAAAACGGAGAGATCGTCGGCGATCTCGCCGAGTCGTGGAACTTCGAATCGCCGGTCAAGCTGATATTCCATCTGAAAAAGGGTGTGAAGTGGCACGACGGCAGACCTTTCGGAGCAGACGACGTCGTTTTCACATTCTCTCTTCTGAAATCGTCCAAAATCTTCACACCCTACGTGAGTGATTTCAGATATGTGGAGTCTGTAAGGGCACTGGATACCTTCAGTGTGGAGGTGACATACAAAGAGCCCTACTTTAAAGCGCTGGCGATCTGGATGATGGGTATTTTGCCGAAACATCTTTGGGTGGATGTAGAAGATCCTATGACATCTGAGCTCAACAGAAAGCCGGTCGGCACCGGCCCATACAGGCTCAAGAGTATGCAAAACTCCGGCGATGTGATTCTGGAGGCGTACGACGACTATTTCGAACACAGACCCAACATAGATACGATTCACTACCACTTCATGCCCGACCCTACAACCAGTTTTCTTATGCTCAAGGCGAAGAAGCTCGATATGGGCTCTCTTACCCCCCTTCAGAGGGAGCGGCAGCTTGACCCGTCGTTTACGGAGTACTACAGAATCGTACAGATGCAGGGGAGGGGCTATACATACCTCGGCTTCAACCTCACCCTGCCCAAATTCAAAGATCCGCGCGTAAGGAGGGCTCTCGATATGGCGATAGACAAGCACGAGCTTATCCGAATACTCTTCTTTTCGTACGGAAGGGTATGCCACGGCCCCTTCATGCCTGGTACGTTCGCCTACCCGAAGAGGATTATCGAGAGCCGTTACGATCCAAAAAGCGCGAAAGAGCTCCTTGCGCAGGTAGGTTACGGCGAAGAGAAACCGCTCGAATTCACGATCTCCACGAACGCGAACAACACCACAAGACTCTACGCCGCCCAGATAATCCAGCACCAGCTGGCCAAGATCGGCGTAAAGGTGAAGATAAGGGTGATGGAGTGGCAGGCCTTTTTGAATACCGTCGTAACCCCGAGAAGGTTCGAGGTCATACTTCTGGGGTGGAGCCTCGGCCTCATACCCGACGCCTACGCCCTATGGCACTCCGATTCGGACAGGCTGGGCGGCTTCAACCTCGTCGGATACAGAAACGAAAAGGTCGACGCGATGATAGAGAGGGCCGAAAAGCTGACCGATATGCGGAAGGTCGGAGAGATATACAGAGAGATGTTCAATATAATCGCGGCCGACAGACCCTATATATTTCTCTATATCCCCGACTCCATCACGGCTGTGAACAGGCGGATAACACCGATCGTTCCCTCCATTATCGGAATAATGCACAACCAGATCGACTGGATAAAGCCCTGATGCGTGCGGGAAGCGGCGCTCTGCGGAAGCGGGTTACGATACTTTTCGATCTCGACGGTACGTTGATTGACTCGACCGAAGCGATACTGGAGAGCTTCCGCTACGCATTCGGCCGTTTCTCGGAGCCGCCGCCGGCAGACCATGAGATAAAGAGACTCATAGGCTACCCGCTCGATGTTATGTTCGAGAGCCTTGGAGCGAAGGGGCATCCGGTGGATGGGTACGTGGCGGCTTACAAGGAGTGTTACAGGGAGATCAGCCGTGAAAAGACGGTGCCGCTTCCCGGCGCGAAGAGTGCCGTAGAGGAGGCGGCGGAGTTCGCCGTTTTGGGGGTGGTGACCACAAAGACGGCCCGTTACTCCGTCGAGCTGCTGGAGCACATGGGGCTTATGGACCGTTTTGAAGTGCTTGTCGGAAGAGAGGATGTAGAGAATCCTAAACCGCACCCTGAACCGATTCTGAGGGCACTCGATCTTCTGGGCAGGGGAAGTGAAAACTGCTGGATGGTGGGAGATACTCTGCTCGATGTAGAGGCGGCCAGGGCCGCGGGCGTGGCCCCTTTTGCGCTCACGTGCGGATACGGTGCCGCCCGTGAGCTTGCGTGCGCAACCGAATATCTGGCCGAGGATGCCGCAGGTGCGGTAAAGGCGATTCGACGTCACTCCAAAACGGGGTACTGAAATTTTCGAAAGCCTCCTACCCCTTCTCCGAGGGCGGTGTTTATGCCTCTTTGTACCGCTTTGAATCACTTTTTATCATCTTCCTGCTTAAAAAGCTTGCTTTAAGAGCCGCTTGATTACAATTAGCTTACCTTAGTGTATTTAAATAAAAAAGCGCCAAAAAATCTAAGCGACGGAAGCAGGGTTTTTGGTCTTTTGAAGGGAGAATCGATGTTGGAAATTCGCTGGCACTCTCGTGCAGGACAGGGTGCGGTTACGGGCGCCAAAGGTTTGGCGGACGTCGTATCGCGAACCGGGAAGTTTGTGCAGGCTTTTGCTTTTTACGGATCGGCCAAACGCGGTGCCGCGATGACGGCCTACAACCGTGTTGACGATGAAGTGATTCTGAACCATGAGAAGTTCATGCATCCGGACTATGTTCTCGTCATCGACCCGGGCTTGACGTACACTGCGGATATAACCGCTCATGAAAAAGATAGCACTAAATATATCATCACTACACACTTGAGCAAAGATGAGCTGATAGCAGGCCAGCCGAAGCTCAAAGGCAAAGACGTATATGTCGTAGACTGCATGCAGATCTCTCTCGATACGATAGGGCGCGCGATCCCGAACACTCCGATGCTCGGTGCGCTGATGAAGGTTTCCGGGATGTTCGAGCTCGACTATTTTCAGGATGCGATGAAGAGCGTGCTCTCCAAATTTCCGCAGAAGATCATCGATGCCAACATGGCTGCGATAGAGCGTGCGTACAACTCAGTGAAGTAAAGGAATAGAAGATGAAATATCTTGGATGGGATGAACTGCTCCCCGGAGCGATTCTCTTCTCGTTTGACGAAGAGATGGAGAAAGATGCTTGCGAAGTTCTGCCGGAGAACCGCCCCTATGCCGAAACCAATTCACATGAAGCGTATGTCGGCGACTGGCGGGTCCTTAAGCCCGTATACAACAGGGATCTCTGTATCGACTGCCAGTTCTGCTGGATCTACTGCCCCGACGTATCGATCATCTCCAGGGACAAAAAGATGATCGGTGTAGATTACGACCACTGCAAAGGGTGCGGAATCTGCGTGGAAGTCTGCCCGACCAACCCGAAATCGCTGCTTATGTTCGAAGAGCGTATAGAAAACGAAACCGCTCTGGCCCAGTGGCCGGAGAAAGAGTAACAGGAGAGTTAGATGGCTGAAAAAATGGAATTGAATGAAGTTGAGGTCTGGGACGGCAACATGGCGGCGAGCCAGGCGCTTCGCCAGGCACAGGTCGACGTTGTGGCAGCCTACCCGATCACACCTTCTACACCGATAGTTCAAAACTATAGTTCTTTTCTCGCAAACGGATATATAGACGGCGAGTTCGTTATGGTCGAATCGGAGCATGCCGCGATGAGCGGTTGTGTCGGCGCTGCCGCTGCCGGCGGACGAGTGGCCACCGCGACGAGTTCACAGGGTTTTGCTCTTATGGCGGAAGTTCTCTACCAGGCCAGCGGTATGCGCCTACCCATCGTCCTGACGGTGGTGAACCGGGCGCTTGCTGCGCCGCTAAACGTCAACGGCGACCACTCCGACATGTATCTGGGCCGCGACAGCGGCTGGATCCAGCTCGACGCGTTCAACTCTCAGCAGGCTTACGACCTGACCCTGATGGCGTTCAGAATAGGGGAGGATCACTCCATAAGACTGCCGGTCATGGTGCACCAGGACGGCTTCATAACCTCCCACACGGCAGAAAACGTCAAGCCCATGAGCGACGACGAGGCTTACGCTTTCGTCGGTGAGTACAAGCCGATGAACGCCATGCTCGACCTGGCCAAGCCGGTTACATACGGAGTCCAGACCGAAGAGGACTGGCACTTCGAACACAAGGCGCGCCAGCATGCAGACCTGATGACCAAAGTTTTCGGCAAAGTGGAGGAGGTTTTCGAAGCGTTCGAAGAGAAGACCGGCCGAAAGTACAACATAGTCGAAGAGTATATGATGGATGATGCGGAGGTGGCCATAGTAGCACTCGGCACGACCGTCGAGACTGCCGAAATGGTCGCGAAGATGATGCGCGAAGAGGGGATCAAGGCTGGAGTCGTATCTCCGCGCCTCTTCCGTCCGTGGCCGTACGAACAGGTAAAAAAAGCGCTTTCGAAGGTCAAAGCGGTTGCGTGTCTGGATAGAAGCAGCCCCAACGGAGCGCTGGGAGCTCTCTATAACGAAGTGACCGCATCGCTCTATCAGGGCGACAACCGTCCGGTTATCACGAACTATATCTACGGGCTCGGCGGACGCGACTTCACTATTGACCACGCCAAAGAGATATTCAAAGAGTTGGATGCCAACGCCAAAGAGGGCAGACCGACCACACCACTTCAGCAGTTTGTAGGGCTTAGAGGTCCCAAACTGTCGTTTTATTAAGAGGAGCGCACAATGAGTGAAATGAAAAAGATCAAAAACCTTAAAGAGTTTTCAACCTCTGCAGACCGTTTCGAGGGCGCCAACCTTCTATGCCCCGGATGTGCGCACTCGATTATCGTACGCGAGATACTCAACGCCACCAACGACCCGCTGGTTCTCTCCGCCTCTACGGGGTGTCTCGAGGTCTGTACGGCGGTCTACCCCTATACATCGTGGGACGCTTCGTGGATCCATATAGGGTTCGAAAACAGCTCTACGGCAATAGCCGGTGCCGAAGCTATGTACAAGACGCTTAAGCGGAAAGGGAGGCTTCCCAAATCCTGCGAAGGCAAGTCCCCCAAATTCATCGCATTCGGCGGTGACGGGGCGACATACGATATCGGATTCCAGTGGATCTCGGGGTGTTTCGAACGCGGTCACGATATGATGTATGTGTGTCTCGATAACGAGGTATACGCAAATACCGGCGGACAGCGAAGCTCCGCGACACCGATCGGCTCCAGCACCACTACTTCACCCGCCGGCCGCGTAAGCTACGGCGAGAAGATGAACAAAAAAGATATGGTTCAGATCATGGCGGCCCACGGATCTCCATATGTCGCACAGGTGGCACCCAACAAATGGAAAGATATGATCAAAAAGATACAAAAGGGTTTCGCTACGGAGGGTCCGGTCTATATCAACGCGATGAGCGCCTGTACCACCGAGTGGAAATTCGCACCCGACGATACGATAGCCGTATCGGATCTTGCGACCGACTCTCTTGTATTCCCGCTCTACGAGATAGAGAACGGTACGAAACTGACTATTACATACCGCCCGAAAAACAAGATTCCGGTCAGAGACTACCTCGGTGCGCAGGGGCGCTTCAAGCACCTCTTCAAGCCGGAGTACGAGTATCTGATAGACGAGTGGCAGAAGCGTGTAGACGACTACTGGGAGTACCTCCAGCGCCGCGAAGAGGCGGGTGTCTAAACCAAATCCCAAGCCCCCGGCGGGGGCTTTCTAACTAAAAACTAAAAGTTGAAAACCAGAGTTTTCGCTTTCAGACCGATTCAACTTCAAAGACTACAATAGCATCTAATATTGTCCGCATATGCGGATTGCCCAAATTTTAACTTTTGGTTGTTA
>JALWMA010000147.1 GCA_027081015.1 Campylobacterales bacterium
GTCGTTCAGGTGGTCTTTGAGCCACTCACCGCTTACAAGCGGCCCCATCGCCATCAGCGAAACGGAGGCCGCAAGCAGTACTGTAAAAAACCTTTTCAAATCGATGCCTCTTTTAATTTTAATGAAATGCAAATTCCGGGCAAAGCCCTTGGTTCGGAAGGACCTGGCGGGCCCTACCTACCCCCCCCTGACGCTTCGAAATCTAAAATTTCGAGACAGTTTTACGTTCTTCGCTGCTTACTGATAACCGGCGGCCTCCAGAGAGGGGTCAGCAGAGGTGCTCTCTTTTGAAGTACTCCTGCGGAGCCTTGCAAAGGGGGCATGCTTTCGGCGCTTTTTTGCCGCGGTGTACATGTCCGCACACTTCGCATACCCAGTACTCATCTTCGTCACTCTCGAAGAATCCCTCCTCTTCGAGGCACTTTTTGAGTTCGTTGTACTCTCGCTCATGCTCCACTTCGACCTTCGCAATGGCCTTCAGGAGTCTCGCTATATCTTTGTACCCCTCATCTTCGGCGATCTTCGCGAAGTTCGGATACATCTCAGTATGTTCGTAGTTCTCGCCGGCCATCGCTATGTCGAGGTTTTTCAGTGTCTCGTGAAGCTCTATACCGTACATCAGCTTGTTGTAGGTTTTGAACTCCGCCATCGCGTGATACTTCTCGTTCATCGCCGCTTCGTTGAAGTGCTCGGCGATGCGGTGCCAACCCTCTTCTCTCGCCATCTCGGCAAAAAACTCGTACTTGTTTCGGGCCATAGACTCCCCGGCGAACGCCTTCATCAGGTTTACGGCGGTCAGGTTCTCGGTGGTGCACTCCATCTCCTCGCCGCAGCAGACAAGCGTTCCGCCGCCCACCTTCTGCACCTCCACTTCGTTACCGCACTTGTTGCATCTGTATGTTTCGTACTGTCTCATGAGATCGATCCTTTTATCTGCTCTACAAACTCTGTTATATCCTCGTGCAGGGCCACGAGATCCTCTTCGTGCTCCACCTCGTCGGCAAGAATCTGGCTCACCAAATCGTATGTGACGATATCTTTTCCATGTGTCAGCTCGGCTATCTGACTGTAGACGCCTATGGCACACTGCTCCCCTTTTATCGCGTCTTCGAGAATCTTCAAGACATCGAAGTCGTTGGGGGCGTCGTATCCGCAGTTCGTCTTTTCGAACCACTCTTTGGGGTGCAGAATCGGTGTTCCGCCCAGCTGGATGATCCTGTCGGCCACCATCCCCGCGTGGCGCAGTTCATCGGCCGCATGCTGGTCGAGTTCAGCGATCGCCGCATCTTTCATGATCCCTTTGACCACCTTGCTCTCTATGTAGTACTGGTAGTAGGCGAGCCACTCGTCGGCATACGCCCTGTTCAGAAGGTTTATAACCTCATCGATCTCTACACCTTTTATAATGGAGTTACCTCTTGTCGCCATTACTGTCTCCTTTCTATTGGAAAATAATTTTCCTTTGAGAATTATTCTACAATAAGGCTTAAAAGAAAATAATTTTCTTTTGTGCCCGCCTCGATTAATTATACTGTTAAAAAGGTTAATGTATAAATCAATAAAATAAAGAGGTTTTCGGTATAATTCCGTCAGCCTGACTGTAGGGGAAAACAATATGCATGAGACTGCAGAACTGCTCAAAGAGCATCACCTGAAGGCTACGCCTCAACGAATCAAGATAGTATCGATGCTCGAAGAGTACGGACATATAAATATAGAGGATCTATACAGTGAGATGCTCAAACAGTTTCCGAGCGTTTCACTTGCCACGATCTACAAAAACATAAACCAGATGATAGAGAGCGGCCTCATTCAGGAGGTCAAGATTCCAAAAACGAAATCGGTTTTCGAGCTCATCAAAGAGCCGCACCTGCACATGGTATGCGAAAGCTGCGGCAAGATAGAGGATATCTGCGTAGGCACCGACAAGGTTATAGAGGAGGCGGAGCGGCTCAGCGGTTACAGTATAAAAGAGAGCTTCATAACGCTGCGCGGCATATGCCCCGATTGCCGCTGAGACGGAAGAGGCCGTCCCCTCTTCGGCTCTATAGAATCTCCACTCCCAGCCTTTTCCTGTAGTACCTGACGACGGCCACCTTTACAGCATCGTTGAAGAGGAACCACACAAGGGCGTATATCCAGATCAAAATCGCCATGAACCAACCCAGGGGCTCCATGAATCCGAAGCCGTAAACCCCTATTACCGTTCCGGCCGCGGCCGTCAGCTGCGAAGCCCAGAAGAGTTTTCCGGACGGCCACGGTTTCTTGAAAAACCACTCTTCCGTGCGGGTGTTGAAGATCGTATTGTGCCCGGCCACGACCATCTTTACGAAAAACATCGTCTGCACATAGATCTCGGGCAGCTGCATAACCTCCATAGCTACCCAGAAGAGCAGGAAAGAGGAGAGCACGCCGGCCGCTCCGAGCCAGCTCGAGAGCACCAGCATCTCGCGCATATCCCACCTTACCGGCTTTCTGCGCATACGGGTGCGGTCTGTCGCTATCATCAGTATCGGAAGGTCGTTAAGAAGTGCAAGCAGAATGATCATCACGGACGTGATCGGATAGAATTCGAACATCACTATGGAGAGAGTCATGAAGATGATGATGCGTATGGTCTCGGCGATCCTGTAGACGGTGTAGCTCTTCATCCGCTCGAAAGTGATCCTCGAAAGCTCGATCGCGTCCACTATTACCCCAAGGCCGGGAGCCGTCAGGACGATATCCGCAGCCGCCCTCGCCGCATCGGTCGCCCCGCTTACGGCTATGCCGCAGTCCGCCTTTTTGAGTGCCGGAGCGTCGTTTACCCCGTCGCCCGTCATACCGACTATATGGTCCATCTTCTGAAGCTCGTCGACTATAAAGTATTTGTCTTCGGGAAAGACCTGCGCGAAGCCGTCGGCATCCTCTATAAGCGAAATTATCTCCGATTCGTGTCTCTTTACGGTACCCCTGGGCAGCTCTATATGCAGAAGCTCGTCTTTTACCTCTTCGACGATCTCCTTGACATAGCGCTCTATCTCTTCTTTGCTTATTTTGGGGTAGAGAACCTTCGTAAATGCGCGTGCCAGCAGCTCGGAGAGAACTATATACTCCCCCATCCCCTCGCCGCGCAGATCCCTTACATCGAGTATGTTGCCGCCTATTCCCAGCACTTTGGCGATATATTTGGCGACGGCTATGTTGTCTCCGGTCACCATCTTGACCGCTATACCGTAGCGTCTCGCCTCCTCTATCGCCTCTTTGGAATCCTCCCTGGGCGGATCGTAAAGCGGTATAAGCCCGACGAAGGTATACTCCTCCTCTTCGTAACCTCTAAATGCCACCCCGATTGTCCTGAACCCCTTCTCGGCAAATTCGGCCACCCTCCTCTCCACGACGCCCTTTTGCTGCGGATCGATTTTACTGAGAGAGAGGATCACCTGCGGCGCACCCTTAGTCACGACCGTTTCACATCCATTGCCCTCTATAACCGCCTCTGTCCGCTTCTTTACCGGATCGAAAGGTATGAAGCGCTTCTGCCGGCAGCCGCAGAGCCTCCGCCTAAGACCGTGGTGGTCGAGATGCTCAAATATAGGTACCTCTATCGGGTCGGCATTCTCCTCCCTGCTTGCGAGCGCGGCATAGAAAAAGAGATCGTCCGCGCTGAAACCCTCCACGACGAACGGTTCTGCCAGCGTCATCCTGTTTTGCGTCAGCGTTCCCGTTTTGTCGGAGCAGAGAATATCCATCCCGGCAAGCTCCTCTATCGCGGCCAGCCTGCTGACTATCGCGTCTTTCGCCGCCAGCGCACGCGCCCCGGCAGCCATAGTCACTGTGAGTACGGCGGGCATCGCCACCGGGATCGCCGAGATCGTAAGTACCAAAGAGAATACGATGAGCTCCACCGTCGGCTCGTGCCTCGAAAAGCCGGTGTAGAGAATCACGGCTATCATAACGAGAGTTACCGCTATCAGGAAGTTCCCTACCGAAATGACCATCTTCTGGAAATGGCTCCGCTCCTCCCGCTCGGCCTTCGCTACAAGCCCGACCGTCTTGCCGAAGTATGTGTTTTTACCGGTTCTTTGAACCACCGCAACCATCTCTCCCTGCTTTACGACAGCGTTGGAGTAGAGCTCCTCGCCCTCCCTTTTCGTAACGGGCAGAGACTCGCCCGTAAGTGCCGACTGGTCTACCAGAAGAAACTCCCCTCCCCCGGCAAGCTTCGCATCGGCGGGGACGATATCGCCGATCTTTACCTTTATCACGTCACCCGGTACCAGTTGCGCAGCCGGGATCTGACGCCACTCGCCGTCTCGAAGAACGAGAGCCCTGTTCGCAAGCTTCCTCTTCAGCACCTTTATGGCGCTCAGCGCCTTCGACTCCTGGTAGAAGTCGACAAGGGCATTGACCAGCAGCAGTACCGTAATGATCGTGAAGTCTTCCCATCTTCCGACAAGCGCCGAAAGAGCCGCAGCCGCCTCTATCATCCACGGTATGGGACCCCAGAAGCGCTTCAGCAGCCGAATGAACCAACCCTCCTCTCTCTCCTCTATCGTATTGGGGCCGAACTCTTTCAATCTCCGGGCAGCCTCTTCGGAGCTCAAGCCTTTTGAGAGGTCGGTCGTCTCTATACCGTGCTGCCTATCCATAGCGCCCTCCTTAAAGGAAAATCTTCTCTTTGAATCTCACTATGTGCGCCTTTTTGCCCAGTTTTTTGCGAATCGCTTTTTTGAAGATCATCTCCTTCTCCTTCTCGCCGTGTACAAGGCATACCTTTCCGAGACTCCGGAATCTGCCCATCCAATCCATCAGCTCTCTTTGGTCCGCATGGGCCGAAAAGCCGTTTATCGTGAATATCTTCGCCCTTATGCGGATATCTTCATTGTATATCCGCACCCACTTGGCACCGTCGACGATATATCTGCCAAGCGTATCCTCCGCCTGAAATCCGACAAAAATGACGCAGTTTCTCTCGTTCCAGAGCCTGCTTTTGAAGTGGTGAAGAATCCTTCCACCCGTACACATCCCGCTTCCGGCGATTATTACGGCCCCCCGCTCGACCTCGTTGATCTTTTTTGACTCCTCCACATCGCTCGTAAAGTGGAGCCAAGGAAAGCCGAATACATCGCCGTCCTCTTCATAGAAGCGGCGGCAGATGGGGCCAAGCTCGGAATGGTATTTGGAAAATAGGTGTGTAGCCCTGATAGCCATAGGCGAATCGAGGAAAATTTTACAGCGTGGAAGTTCACGCTCTCTATACATCTGTTTGAGTATGCACAAAACCTCCTGTGTACGCTCTATGGCGAACGAGGGGATGATGACGTTTCCCCTGTTGATCAGGGTATTCCGGACCGCATCTTTGAACTCCGCGACACTCTTTTTAAGGCTCTTGTGGTTTCTGTCCCCGTACGTCGACTCTATGAAGAGGGTATCGGCTTTCGGTACGTCGGCTACATAGGGGGTCACTATATCGTGGCGGCTTCCGAGATCGCCGCTGAAAACCACCCTCTTCGTGCGCCCATCCTCTCTGAAATCGATCTCGATAGTGGCAGAACCGAGTATATGCCCGGCGTTGCGAAAAACGGCACGGACACCTTTGGCTATCTTCAGCGGTTTGTCGTATCGGGCGTGAATCTGCGTGAGCATAAAGACGTTTTCGACATCTTCCGTGGTATAGAGCGGTTTGGGCACCAGCCTCTCTTCACCCCTGCGCTGCGCTTTTCTGTAGCGGGTTCTATACTCCTCCTCCATCAGCCTGGCGCTGTCCATCAAAACCACATGCGCCAGCTCGAGGGTTGCTTTCGTCGCCACTATGGTCCCGTCGAAGCCCTCTTTCACCAGTTTCGGTATACGTCCGACATGATCCAGATGCGCATGGGTGATCAGAAGAGTATCGATTTTTTTGGGGTTGAAGCCGAAAGGACGTCCGTTCCACTCCTCATGCCTTCCCTGGAACATTCCGCAGTCTACAAGAATCCTGATACCGTTTTCGAGACGGAGCATATGAGACGAGCCGGTAACCACTTCCGCAGCACCGTACGATCTTACAAACGCCATAGATGATCCTTTTTGAATCTTTAAAGACCATTTTACAGCAGATTGGTTAACAGTAGATATAAAAAAAGGGGAGCCGGCCGCAAGGCCGGACTCCCCTCAAAGGCGCTTTATTGAAAAGCCGGGCTTACATCATGCCGCCCATGCCTCCCATTCCGCCCATATCGGGCATCGCCGGAGCTGCCGGCTTATCCTCTTTGATTTCGCTCACCGTAGCCTCCGTGGTCAGCAGCAGGCTCGCTACGGATGTCGCGTTTTGCAGTGCGATTCTCTCTACTTTTACAGGGTCGATGATTCCCGCTTCGAGCATATCCACATACTCGCCGGTAGCGGCATTGAAGCCAATGTTTTCACCTTCGGCGTTCTCTACGCTATTGGCTACGACTCCGGCATCGAAGCCAGCATTTTCGGCGATCTGCTTCAGCGGTGCCTTGATGGCGCGCAGGATGATGTCGGCACCGATCGCCTCATCTCCGCAAAGGTCGAGGTTCACCTTGGCGGCCGCCCTGATAAGTGCGGCACCGCCTCCAATGACGATTCCCTCTTCGACCGCGGCTTTTGTAGCCGAAAGCGCATCGTCCACACGGTCTTTCTTCTCTTTCATCTCTGTTTCGGTAGCGGCACCCACCTTGATAACGGCGACTCCTCCGCTCAGCTTGGCGAGGCGCTCCTGCAGTTTTTCTCGGTCGTAGTCGCTGGTAGTGTTCTCTATCTGGACCCTGATCTCTTTGATTCTGGCCTCTACCGCGGCTTTGTCGCCTTTTCCGTCAACGATTGTAGTATTGTCTTTGTCTATCACTACGCGTCCGGCCTGACCGAGGTCGGCTACAGTCGCACTCTCGAGAGTTCTTCCGACCTCTTCGCTGATCACGGTACCGCCTGTCAAAATCGCGATATCCTGGAGCATCGCCTTTCTTCTGTCGCCGAATCCGGGCGCTTTTACGGCCGCGATGTTGAGAATGCCGCGAAGCTTGTTCACGACAAGTGTAGCGAGAGCCTCACCCTCCACATCTTCGGCGATAATCAGAAGCGGTCGGCCGCTCTGCTGGATACCTTCGAGTACCGGCAGGATATCTTTCAGGTTTGTGATCTTCTTGTCGTAAAGAAGGATATAGGGGTTCTCGAGAACCGCTTCCATCTTGTCCGCGTCGGTAATGAAGTAGGGGCTCAGATATCCGCGGTCGAACTGCATACCCTCCACCACATCGAGCTCGTCGATGATACCTTTGGCCTCCTCTACCGTGATGACGCCGTCTTTACCGACCTTCTCCATAGCCTCGGCTATGAGGTTTCCGATAGTCTCGTCGGAGTTTGCGGAGATGCTCGCAACCTGTGCGATCTCTTTTTTCTCTTTTACCTCTTTGGCGATCTTCTTGAGCTCTTCGATTATCGCGTTGGAGGCTTTGTCCATGCCGCGTTTGACTTCGATCGGGTTGGCACCCGCAGTGATGTTGCGCAGACCCTCTTTGAAGATGCTGTATGCGAGAACGGTAGCGGTCGTGGTACCGTCACCAGCTTCGTCTGCCGTTTTGCTCGCCACCTCTTTGACGAGCTGTGCACCCATATTTTCGACCACGTTTTTGAGCTCTATCTCACGAGCGACGCTCACACCGTCTTTCGTTATGCTGGGGGCTCCGAAACTCTTTTGGATGAGTACGTTGCGTCCGCGCGGTCCCATCGTCACTTTGACCGCATCGGCCAGCTTCTTCACGCCCTCGAACAGTTCGTTGCGTGCCGCATCTGAAAAATGGATATCTTTTGCTGCCATTTTCACTCCCTCCTGATTATTTCAAAATTCCAAGAATATCGTCACTGCTGAGAATCAGCAGCTCTTTTCCGTCAATGGTTATATCCGTTCCGCTATATTTGCCGAAAACCACCTTGTCGCCCACCTTGATGTGGCCTTCCTCTTCGACTTCCGGTCCTATAGCCAGAACTTTAGCCTCCTGGGGCTTCTCTTTCGCATTGTCGGGGATGATGATTCCCGATGCTGTCTGTTGCGGCTCATCAACTCGTTCTACCAAAACCCTGTTGGCAAGTGGTTGGAAACTCATTGACTCTCCTTTCATTCTTGAGATTTAGCAGTTACTTTTTACAAGTGCTGAAATTTTATCCCATTTTTTTTTCATTGTCAAGAGATTTTCCACTTATCTTAGTCTATTTATATCATAATATTGAGTCAGAATGACTCATATATCGACTCGTGTTTGAATTTTTTCCCGTAACTTTTTTGTGCTACAATAATAAAAATTATGACGGAAGGATATAGGTAATGAAATATCTGTTGAGTGCCATAGCGATTTTGGTCCTGCTTCTGGCTCTTCTCTACGGAGCTCTTTTCACCGCACCAGGCAACGGGCTGCTGAAGCCAGTGATTGAATCGAAAATAGCGGCTAAAGTCCCTCTACCGACCAAACTGCAGAGATTCGTACTTCGGCCGGACCGTTTCGACATTCTGCTTAAAATCGGCGAAGACACGACGATAGAGGCGAAGGGCTCTATGGACCTCTTCTCACAATATATCGACGCTTCATACAGTGTAGATATAAAAGAGCTATCCAATCTCGAGAAACTGATAGGTACGAGACTCAACGGTCCTTTCAGAACAAGCGGGAGCGTAAAAGGCGACAGGTCCGAGCTCAAGATCTCGGGTAACAGCGACGTTTCCGGAAGCGAAACAGTCTATGCCGTAGACCTGAAAGAGTTCGAACCGGGTAATCTCACGGCGAAAGTTGCACATCTGCAGATCGACAGGCTTCTTCATATGCTGAACATACCTCCCTATGCAAAGGGAAGAGTCGATATAGACGCAAAGATCGCAAACCTCGATATGGAGCATCTCGACGGAACTGTGGTCACCGAGATCAGGGAGGGGGTTGTCAATCCGCAGCCGGTGAAGAGCGACTTCAACATATCGGTACCCTCGGACCTCACATTCAAAGGCGACGTCAATACACGTCTCAAAGGGAGCAAAGCGGTATCGAAAGTCGACATCATATCATCCATCGCCACCCTATCCTCGAAAGCTCTGACCTACGATATCAAAAAGGGTGCCCTGACGACGGACTACCAAACCGAAATCGCCGACCTCGACAAACTATTCTTCCTGACCAAACAGCATATGAAGGGCTCTATTACGGTTACCGGTGATGTGGAGACCTCAAAAGAGAAGGTCCGCGCCACCGCACACTCCGATACCCTCGGAGGAGCGCTCGACGCACTCTTCGAGAACGGCATAGCAGAAGTGAATATAAAAAATATCCAGACCGTAGCCCTTACCGATATGCTGCTATATCCGCACATATTCGACTCCCGTGCAAACGCACAGCTCAAATATGACACCATCAAGCAGCTCGGAACTCTCAACGCTCAACTTCTAAACGGTCAGATACTGCCCAACAAGATGAGCTTCATGCTGCAGCAGATGGCAAACTTCGATATTACAAAAGAGGTCTACGAGCGGACTACGATCGATACCAAAATCATCAAAAAGAGGCTCATCTCCGATCTCTACATGAAGAGCCGGCTCACCGAGATCAGCTCTAAAAACGGAGTGGTAGACCTCGATAAACAGACCATCGACACCACGCTCGACATAAAGATAAGAAAAAATATGCTGCCTGTAGTCATAAAAGGCCCCCTGACATCCCCCAAAATAAAGATCGAAGCGAAAGAGCTGCTGAAATCGAAAGCGAAAGAGGAGCTGGAGAAACGCCTGCCCAAAAATCTCAAAGAGAGCCCCGCAGGAGAACTTCTAAAAGGTCTCTTCTGATCTTCGGCACAAAGCCTCTCTCTGCCGCAAAACGTGGTGCGGCAGAGAGAAAAATCTTGACATAGAGAATCTTTTAGGCTAAAATACCGCTCCACAAACCACTTATAGGTGGCTGGGTAGCTCAGCTGGTTAGAGCGCTGGTCTCATAAGCCGGAGGTCGGGAGTTCAAGTCTCCCCCCCGCCACCATTTTCAAACCGATCTTTCCCGCTTGAAAAATCTATTTTTCTCCGCTTATCTTTTGAATTGGCGTCCTATACCGTAACAAATTTCAGTACCGAATAAAGCCGCCCATCGCCACGTACGTTCCCGGTAGGTGTATAGATTTCGAAATCCAGAGATAGTCGAGATCGAGAGAGTAGAACTTAGCCTCGCAGTTGGCACAGCTATAGAAGAACCTACCGCTCTCGTCTATATGGCTGGTATGGGCCTGTGCGTTCTTGCCAGCAGCCCACTCCTCCGCCGTAAGGGGCCTGGCCACATCCACATTCGAGATGACCTTCGGATTCTGTGGATTGGAGAGATCTACCACGGTCACGTATGTAGCTTTATGGTTGGTAACGACTGCCAATCTTTTGGGAATAGAGAAGGTTATGTGGCCAGCACCGAGACCCGCTTCGAAGCTTGCAACCGCACTCATGCTGTTTCTGTCCACTACGTAAACTTTTCCGCTATAGGTTGGGAAAAATATATATTTGTCACCGTAGAATCGCGCATGGTGCGCACCTCCGTCCTCGTGGGCGGCATGGAAGATCGTATCTACCGCAATCGTGTCTGAAGAGTCGATCGTGAACTTCATGATCCCTGCGGCCGGAATGGAGCTGTTTTTCGGGTCTGTAGGCCCCTCAAGAACCATATAGTAGGTCCCGTTTCCGGACGCGTCGACTTCGGAAGCGATATTGAAGACATGGTGTGCGGTCGTTTCGGTATCTATCTGGGCAAGAGGAGTCTCGCTCTCTTTGGTATAGAGAATCAGCTTTCTGTTTACCCTGTCGAGCATAAGAAACCGTTTTCCGTCTGCAAGCCAGAATGGGTGGCCGGTGGCGTTACCGCCGCCGAAGTAGTTTGCGCTGTCTACAGGATGTACGGATGTATCCACATCTTCACCGAAGTATCTCTTGACCTCATGGTCTGTCTTGCCGATCGTTACCGACATCGGCTTGGTCTTTCCCGAAACCAATACAAGGTCGAGATTGTCAAGCGTAGCGGTAGATCTGGGGTGGAATTTGAGGGGAATCACCTCCTCCACCCTGTTGCTTCTGAAGTTGACGACGGCTATCGAATCGCTCCTGCGCGTCAATGCGAACGCTTCGGTATCGGTCTCTATATCTACCCCGTAAGGTCCCAGGGCCGGAGACACGTTCACAACCGCATCGAGGCTCATTCTGTCGACATCTATATTGAAGACTTTCGACGACTCGTAATCCCCGTACAGCGCATGTGTTTGAACTGTTGTGGTTTTATCACTGTTACATCCGCTAAACCCTAATAATACTGCTGAAAGCAGAACTGCCACGGCACGGTTTCTCATGATATTATCCACCTTTTAAAACTACTATTGAGCTTAAACTGTTTAATTATATCATAAATTACAGCAAAAATACTATTTTTATGTATAGTGATTAACAGAGGGAGAACGGATAGGCTCAATCGAGGCCGAAAAAGAGTGTGCCCCCCTCGTGGCGTCCCTCTATCAGGTAGGCGTAGGCATCTTTGAGGTCGAAACCGCTCGCAAGAAACATCTTTCTCCCCCGCTTCAGCAGAAAGTGTGCGGCCTTCAGTTTCGTGACTATCCCCCCGGTCGCGAACGAAGCGTTCGGCGTACACTCGGCGGAGAGCTCGCTCTCGGGAATCTCGTGTACCACCTTTAGCGGTTTGGCATCCTCATGTCGATTCGGGTCTTTGTCGTAATAGCAGTCTATATCGGAGAGAATGACGAGAAGCTCCGCATCGAAGTAGTACGCCACATGGGCCGAGAGCTGGTCGTTGTCGCCGAATACAAGCTCTTCCGTAGCGGTAACGTCGTTTTCGTTTATGATAGGCACTACACCCTGCCCAAGCAGCGTCTCTACGGCGCACTTCGCGTGGTAGGTTCTTTTTCTCGAGTCGAAATCGTCAGCCGTCAGAAGGATCTGTGAAACGGTAATATCGTGCCTGGCGAACTTCTTCTGGTACATCGCTATCAGCTTGGGCTGGCCTATCGATGCGAGGGCCTGCCTGTTTGCCACTACCCTCTTGTCGAGGCGGCAGACGGTATATCCGGCGGCAACCGCGCCGGAGCTTACCAAAATCACCTCGACACCCCTCTTTTTAACATCGGCTATCAGATCTACAAGGGCGGCCATACGCTCCTTCGCTACCCTGTTTTGCTCCGTAAGGACGGCACTGCCTACTTTTATGACGATCCGCCTCAAGACTCTTTTCCCATAACGTCACTCAGTGCAAAAACGAGTGCTTTCATATTTACTCCCGCTATGGATGATATGGCCATTACGAACAGAGGCCCTTCTCTATCCCCGGCAGCGTATCCGATATATCTCTCATCACTGCCGTAAGCTTTGAGGCCTCCGTTTTTCTCCAACCCCAAAGATTCAAGCAACCGCTCCATCTTCTCGTTCACCTCATCCTCCGGCAGCGCGTCTATCCGTGTCAGCGCCACGGCGAACGGTCGCTTGGCAAGCCTGTCGCTGTAGCGCTCGAGTTCGCGTTTGAGCGCTTCGTACTGGTGTCCTACTTCGCGATAGTTCGCCGCATCGATCATGAGCAGAAGCGTCTTTGTACGCTCGATATGTTTCAAGAACTCGATCCCGAGCCCCCTGCCGTCGCTGGCACCTTCGATGATTCCCGGAATATCGGCCATGACGAACGACCTAAACTCGTCTACCGCAACGACACCGAGCTTCGGGGTGAGAGTGGTGAACTCGTAGTTCGCGACCTCGGGGTGCGCGTTCGAGATTTTCGAAATGAGCGTCGACTTCCCTACATTCGGAAAACCCACAAGCCCTACGTCGGCTATCAGTTTGAGTTCGAGCCGCACCTCTCTCTCCTCCCCCGGTTTGCCGGGCTGGGAGTATGTAGGGCGCTGATTCGTCGAAGACTTGAAGTGGACGTTTCCGAGTCCGCCTTTTCCCCCCTGCAGAAACTTCACCTTCTGCCCGTCCTGCGTCAGGTCGAGCAGCACCTCGCCGCTCGTTTTGTCTATAACCTGCGTTCCCGGAGGGACCTTGACATACAGAGACTCCCCGGTCTTTCCGGCACACTTTCTGGGCTGGCCGGGCCTGCCGTTTTGCGCCTTCAGGTGCGTTTTACCCTTGAAGTGCGAGAGTGTGTCGGTATTTTTGTCCACGACGAACCAGACATCCCCGCCGCGCCCTCCGTCGCCGCCGTCGGGTCCCCCTTTGGGCACAAACTTTTCACGGCGAAACGACGAGCAGCCCTGCCCGCCTTTACCGGAACTGAGCTTCAGTTCAACACTGTCTACAAACATATATTGTCGCCTCGATTTTTTGGTTTAAAATATCAGAATTTAAGGAAAATGTCAAAAAAGACGGAGTAGGATGTGCGGTGCTTCAAGCACCGCAAAGTTGAATTATGCGGGGTAGACGGAGACCTTTTTTCTCTTTTTGTCTTTTCTCTCATATTTGACGACGCCGTCTATAAGAGCGAAAAGCGTATGATCCTTACCCATCCCCACGTTGTTGCCCGGGTGGATCTTGGTACCGCGCTGGCGATAGATGATGTTACCGGCGACTACCGCCTCTCCGCCTATCTTCTTAACGCCCAGTCTTCGTCCCGCTGAGTCGCGGTTGTTCTGGGTAGATCCCTGACCTTTCTTGTGAGCCATAACTTCTCCTTAAAACTTCTAAATCTTGAAAGCCTCCCGAAGGGGCTTGTACTACGCGATTTTGGTGATGCGCACTCTTGTGAAATCTCTGCGGAAGCCGCGCTTGAGCTTACTGTCTTTACGACGTCGTTTCTTGAAGATGACGATCTTTTTCTCACGACCCTCGTTGATCACTTCCGCTTCGACTACAGCGCCGTCGACAAAGGGTGTACCCACCTTCAGGTCACCGTCGTTCTCGACAGCCAGTACCTCTTTGATCTCGACTTTGGCTTTCGGCTCAAGGCCCATGTGATCGAGGCAGAGAATGTCGCCTTCGTTGACCTTGTACTGTTTGCCGCCATGCTTGATAATTGCTGTCATGCCGTGTCCTTTTGAATTCGTGAAACGATTTTAGTGGCGAATTATATCCACACTATATTTAAGAATAGTTTAATGCGCCCCTTTATCATCATCCCGGAATCTGCATATCCGCCAGAGCGATACACTCTATCTCTACGAGGGCGTTTTTTGGCAGAGTTTTCACAGCGACCGTACTGCGTGCCGGCCTATGGTCGCCGAACCACTCCCCGTAGACTTCGTTGACGGCCGCAAAATCATCCATATCGGCCAGAAATATGGTGGTCTTTATAACGTTTTGCAGGGAGCTTCCGGCCGCTTCGAGAACCTCTTTTAGATTCCTCATCACCTGTCCGGTCTGAAGCCTGATATCGTTTTGAACCATCACTCCCTCCGGCGTCAGGGCGATCTGGCCGGAAGTGTAGATGAAATCACCGACCTTAACGGCCTGCGAGTAGGGGCCTATCGCCTGCGGGGCGGAATCGGTACTGACACTCTTGATCATTTTGGAGACCTCTCTTTTTTTTGGGATTATTATACATTAAGAGAGCGGGTACTATGATTAAAGAAGGAGCCCGAAGTTCCGAAAGGAGAAAAGGTGAAAATTGAAGATGAGCTGAAAAGGGAGATCGACTCTATTTTCGAGAGAGTCGTACAGATACGGCACGACCTGCACCAAAACCCGGAGCTGTCGGGAGAGGAGGAGGAGACTCGCCTGCTTATCAGGTCGATCCTCGAAGCGGAGGGGATACCTTTCAAAACCTTCGAGGGCCACTACGGGATCGTTGCCGACATCGTAAAAGACCCTTCGCTTCCCACGGTGGCGATCAGGGGTGATATGGACGCGCTTCCGATGCCCGAAAACAGCCCTAAACCATACGCCTCCAAAAAAGAGGGGATCATGCACGCCTGCGGCCACGATGCGCATACCGCCATCGCTCTCGGGTGCGCCCTGGCGCTCAACAGGGTAAAAGAGCGGCTTCCCGGCAATGTGCGCATCATCTTCCAGCCTTCGGAAGAGGTTCTTGCCGGAGGCAGCAGCCAGATGATAGAGGGAGGGGCTCTCGACGGCGTTTCGGCGATATTCGGCCTGCACGTATATCCATACCTGAAAACCGGGCAGATCGGCTACAAATACGGTGTAATGATGGCATCCGCAGACACCTTCAGCTTCGACATATACGGCAAGACGGCTCATGGAGCAAGACCGCACGAAGGTATAGACGCGGTACTCGTAACGGCTATGGTGATAGACTCTTTGAACCATATAGTGAGCCGCAGGATAGACCCGATCCATCCGGCCGTAATCTCGATGGGAAAGATCGAGGGGGGTAAGGCTCCAAACGTCATATGCGACTTCGTCACGGTCTCAGGAACGGTCAGAACCGTCAACGAATCGGTACGCAAAAAGATTCCCGAGATGATGGAGACGACGATCAAGGGAATATGCGAAGCGATGGATGCGAAATACCACTTCAACTACCTCTTCGGACCGCCGGAGCTGAAAAACAACGACGAGATGGTAGATATCGTGAAGGAGGCCGCAGAAGAGGTGGTGGGCAAAGAGGGGCTGGTGGATCTTGTGGACCCGGTAATGGGAGGAGAGGACTTCTCCCGCTACCTGCAGGTGGTTCCCGGGGCATTCTTCAGGCTCGGCATATGCAACGAAGAGAAGGGGACATGCATACCCCAGCACAACACCCGCTTCGACGTCGACGACGACTCGCTGGCTATAGGTATGAAAATCCTGGCCCTAAGTGCGCTAAAAAGGCTCGAAAAGGGAAGGTAGAGGAGAATGAAAAATACGGTTTCACTCACCATTCCCAATGAGAAGAGATACATTCCGCTCTGCATAGAGACGATAAAAAACGCCCTTTCGCTGGCGAAGATCGACAGGAGTGACTCCGTAAAAATCGTGGCCGCCGCGCGCGAACTGCTCTTTAACGCCGCAAAGCACGCATACCCGGCGAATATAAGCGGCACGATAGATATCGATATCCGCTTCCTTCCGCACGGAATAAAGATAAGTGTTCACGATATGGGTCTGCCGTTCGACTTCGACGGCTACATGAGGTCCGGCAGGGAGGGCGGACTCAAGCGGGTCGGGGAGTATGTGGATGAACTCAGTTTTGCAAACCTCGGCAAAAAGGGGAAGGTATTCACGATATACAAAGCCCACCCGCTCGACTTTCCGGATCTTACGTTCAGACCCTACTCCGACCTTGAAGACGAATCACCGGCATCTTTGAAACCGGCCTCCATACAGATACGCGACTTCGAAGATGGTGACGAAGAGGCGATAAGCAGACTCATATACAACAACTACACATACAGCTACTACAAATCTCTCTTCTACTACCCCAAAAAGATTGCACAGCTGAACGAAGAGGGCGAGATCGCCTCCGTTGTCGCCGAAACGAAAGAGGGGAAGATCGTAGGCCACTTCGCCCTTGTGCGTGTACCCGACTCCAACATCGCGGAAATAGGTGTCGCGGTCGTAGATCCGGACTACAAAGGAAAAGGGATCATGAACTCGATGCTCGGGCGGATAGAACAGCGGGCGAGGGAGATGCGGCTGGATGCGATATTCGGAGAGGCGCTGATGCTCCACCCCTTCAGCCAGAGGGCCAACCTGCGCCACGGATTCGGCGAAAGCGCTCTGCTTCTCGGAATAGTTCCCAATTCTGTCTCATTGACAGATCCCAATGCGGTTCGTACAAAAAAGAGGGCGGCCGTTCTGGTCGGATACAAAGTTTTGAGCGACAGAAGGGTCAGACGACTCTTCATACCGAAAATCTACAGCGGACTCATAGAACAGATATATAAAAACAGCGATCTGAAGATAGCTTTGCCGGAAGAGCACGACTGCAATGGAACGAGTCCGGTGAAGTACGAACTGAGCAGATATACCCAAACAGGGACGGTGGTTATTGACGAAATATGCGAAGATTTTCCACACACTCTCCGCCACAACCTGCACACGCTCTACAAAAAGCACGTAGATATGGTGTATGCCGATATAAACATGATGCGGTGCCGCGGAATCGACAGGGCGGTGGATATTCTCAAAGAGGAGGGTTTCGTCTTCAGCGGAGTCCTCTTTTTCAGGAGGGGCGGGGAGGACTACCTAAGGCTTCAGATGCCCAACAGCGACAATGTCGAAACCGAACAGATAGTCTGCCACTCCGATTTCTGCAGCCGTCTGCTATCGTCTATCAACGAAGAGCTCGACTCTTTTTGAAGAGCCTGACCACAAGCCTCAGATCGCTCATATAGTCTGCAGCGTCCCAGTAACCCTCCACCGGCTTTATTATCATCTTCTCGTCCGGCGTTATGTAGAAGGTTGTGGGTACATATTTCGCTTTTATATAGGATGGATACTTCCCCTTCTCCCTGTCTACCAAAAAAGCAACGAAACGTCTGTTTATATAGTTTTCGACCGCCGGATCGGCCAGCGTCTCATCCTGCAGTTTGTGGCACCACCTGCAGTGTTCGGAAACGACCAGAACAAGCAGGGGCCTGTTGAGCTCTTTTGCCCTATTCAGCGCCTCAGAATAGGAGCTCTGCCACTCAATCTCGGCAAACAGCGATGTCGCCAGCAACAGTACTGCAAAGAGTATCTTCTTCAAACCGTTCTCCTTGACAATTTATGTTACGCGAATTCCGGGCAGAGCCCGCACCGTAGCATGGATACTTCCGAAACCTGGAACCCTTGAGCCGACACTATCTGCAATATAGCGGTTTTTCGTGTACTCTCTGTGGAGTCAGAAAGCCGCTATCACCCTGTCGAAGACCTCTTTGAGCCCCTCCACCTCATCCGGTGCGGTCCGTTCGTCGGGAGCGTGGATCGTATCGTTTTTTACGCCGAACTCCACCACATCCACCCCGAACTCCGCGAAAAACCGTGCGTCACTTGTGCCGCCTGCCGTCGAATAGGCGGTTTTGATTCCTGTTACCTCTTCTATAGCCCCGCTGATCGCCCTCACGATCTTGGAATCTTTATCCGTCATAAAGGGTTTAGCAGACTGCGTAAGCGTCAGAAGATAGTTCATATCTTTGAAATACCGGTCCACGAAGCTCTCTATATCCTCTTTGGTCGTCTTCGTACTGTTCCGCACATTGAACATCATACGCAGCTTTCCGGGAGTCACGTTCGTAACCTCCATCCCGGCCCTTATGTCGGTTATGACGAATTTGCTCGGTGCGAAAAACTCGTCACCGTCGTCGAGGTCTACACCGGCGATATGCGGAAGCACCTGTGCCACCTTGTGTATCGGGTTGTGCGCCTTCTCCGGGTAGGCCGCATGGCCCTGTTTTCCTATCTTCTCTATAACCCCGTTTATAGAGCCCCTACGGCCGATTTTTATAGCGTCGCCGAAAACCTCTTCGCATGTAGGCTCGGCCACCACAGCATAATCGGGAAGGAACTTTTTCTCCTCCAGATACCTCAATACTTCGATCGTTCCGTGTCTCGCCTCTCCCTCTTCGTCACTCGTAAGAAGCAGGGAGAGGGTGCCGTTGAACTTTTCGGCATCGCGGCAAGCCTGTACGAACGCGGCTACACCGCTCTTCATATCCTGAGCTCCCCTGGCGTAAATGTATCCATCTTCGAACCTGGGAACGAAAGGGTCCGAACTCCACCCCTCACCCGGCGGAACCACATCTATGTGGCCGGCGAAACAGAGGTGCGGGCCGTCGCCGAAACGTTTGTGCAAAAAGATGTTCTTTACGTTGACCCTGTTGACCCACTCAGCCTCGAAGTCGTCGAGATAGTCGCGTATGAAGCTCAACGCACCGCAATCTTCGGGCGTGACGGAGGGGTAGGAGAGAAGTTTCATAAATAGCTCTATCGTCTCGAGTCTGCGCACTCTATCTCCTACCCTTCGGGATTTTCGTAGAAGATATAGGGCGTGAAGTTGCTGATCTCGAAATAGAGCTTTCTCTCGCCGCTGTCTACCTTGTAGTTCAGGTTCTTGTCGTAGTAACCGTAGCCGTAGCGGTACTGGCGCGGCGTATTGTCGTCGGTGCCTTTGGCGGTGGAGAGCTTGTCGATCTTGATAAACCTCATCACCAGTTTTTCACCTTCGTAAATATCGAGTACCCCGTTAGTACCGGTCCAGTTCTGTACGGCCCTGCCGAGTTTGTTCTGGGTCTCCTGCGTACATCCGCCGAGCCAGAAGGTCGATACAGTCAGAATGGCAAGCATCCAAAATCTCATGTTACCCCCTCCTTTTTTGCGGGAAATTTCGAAATCGAAACCTCGTTAATCTCTATTTACTTTCTCTATCGGCCACCCGATTGTACCATTCTACGGGCCGTTTTTCAAAATCTGACGACTTTTCTGAACACTATTTTAAACCGTGAATAAATATTTCACCGCAAAAGTCGATATAATTGTGAATCGATTTACACAGACTATTCCGAAAGCGGGAGGAGTAGAGAGTCGGGCCGCTTTTATGTGCGGACGACTGCAAGAGCGTAAACAATATGATAAAAAATATATCTGTCCGTTTTCTTATTATCTTCGCCGCCTTCATGGTAGCCGGATTCTTCTCCATACAGAGCCTCTACCGTTCGATGCAGCTGAACCAGGAGGTAGAGAGGTTCAACATGGAGGTATCGGAAAATATAGACTCACTCTCCACGCTTCTGACCAGGCTTCATACCGATACGCTGCTTACCGCACTATCTCTTCAAAAAAGAGTGGAACAGCTCCCGCAAAACGGGAAAAAACGCCTATCTTCGGATATCTTTTTCAACACCCTTGAAGAGTTCTCTCTCAGGCAGATGAAGCAGCAGAACCTTCTCAAGCACCTACAGACGCTCAAAGAGGAGTGGAGGGGCTACATCGACCTGAGAAAAAAACTTCATCTCACACTAAAAAGCGGCAAAAAGGAGAGGATCCAGAGAGAGCTCCTGTCGTATATGATCGCCTACAACAACCTCTCTCACAACCTGACGGATCTCAAACACCACTATATTCAGGAGTTCAACGGCCATGTCGACAAGCTGAGAGAGCAGGCTATGAACTCCTTCTACATCGGGATCGTCATCGCCGTTTCGACCCTGATACTGCTCTTTTTCCTCCTAATGGAGGTAAACAGCATAAACAGGAAGCTCCAGTCGTACCTCGAGGAGAAAGAGGTTTTTCAACAGAAGCTCGCAAGCGCCAACAGGGCCCTGACCAAATACTCCGAGGAGCTGGAGAACGAGGTGAAGAAGAGGACCGACGAAGCGCTCGAACACCTGATGAAAAACCCTCTGACCAAGCTCCATAACCGTCTGAGCTTCGTCAAGCGCCTGGAGAAGAACTCGAGGGCTTCGGTAGCGATATTCAACATAGACAGGTTCCAGTCGTACAACGATCTTTTCGGCGCGAAAGTGGGCGACAGGATAATTCAGGAGTATGCGGCATACCTTCGCAAGACCATTCCCTACCTCTACGAGATATACCACCTGCAGGGAGACGAGTTCGCCATTATCGAGACCGACAAGAAGTCTTCGGCAACTTTTCTGGCTATGGTCAAACGGGTTGCCGAACTCGCGAAAGAGTTCCACTACAGCGACGAGAACGGAAGCTTCATACTGCAGGCCTCCATCGGCGTCTGTATCGATGAAAAACAGCCTCTTACAAAAGCCGATATGGCTCTCAAAAAGGCCAAAAACTCGAACGACAGCCTTGTAATATACAGCGAAAACCTCGTCAAAAAACAGAAATACCTCGAAAACATAACGATGACGAAGGTTTTGAGCAAAGCCCTCAAAGATGGAAGAATCGTTCCCTACTACCAGCCGATCGTCGACACGAGAACAGGGGAGGTTCACAAATACGAGGTGCTCGCCAGACTGATCGACGAGAACGGACTCGTGATACCTCCGGCCCACTTCATATATCTGGCCAAACAGATAAAGCTCTACTCGGAGCTTACGAAAATGGTCTTCGACCGTGCGATGAAGAGCATAGAAGAGCACGGACTGCACCTTAGCATCAACCTCTCAGCAGACGACATTCACCACCTTCCCACCAGGGACTACATAATAGACAGGTTGGCCATGTCGGGCCACAGCGACCATTTGACATTCGAACTTCTCGAGTCGGAGGAGGCGAAGAGCTACGAGGAGATAAGCGCTTTTATCCATCGCGTCAAGCAGTACGGCGCAAAGATAGCGATAGACGATTTCGGTTCGGGCTACTCCAACTTCGCCAAGATACTGAAACTGAAAGTCGACTACATCAAGATCGACGGCTCCTTCATAAAGAAGATCGACACCGATGCCGACTCCAGGGAGTTCGTAGAGATAATACACAGACTGGCAAACAACTACAACCTGAAAACGGTAGCGGAGTTCGTCGCGGACGAGGCTATCTACAACACGGTCAGAGGCATCGGCATAGACTTCGTGCAGGGGTACCATTTCGGAAAACCGAAGCCGCTTGCGCAGATCATAGAGCCCGAAGAGCGAAAGATCGGCCCGAAAAAGGGCAAAACGGAGAGCGGCGAACCGCAGGATATGTTCTGGGACTGATTTCTGATACAATTTCGTCTCCTCAAATGACCTTTCAAGGACAACGGAATGCAGAAATTTGAACCTCAAAGGGAGAGAGTCTCCAAGCTCTCATATTTTCTCTCGCAGCCGCACCAGCCCTTCTTTCTGGCAGGCATCGTCTGGGCGGTTCTTGCGATGGGAGTCTTTTCGGCAGGCTACAGCGGAGCGTTCGCGACCGCGCTCGACCCTACCCTCATACACGTCTACTCGATGATCTTCATAGTCATAAGCCACTTTTTCCACGGTTTTCTGCTTACGACGTTCCCCCGTTTCTGTATGAGTGCGCCGGTACCTAAAGAGATCTATGTCAAACTCTTCCTGATCTACGAAACGGGAGGGGCTCTGTTTATGACCGGTGCCCTCTTTTACGCTCCGCTCGCACTCTTAGGGGCGGTTTTGATATTTGCGGGCCACGCGCTGGTCGTCAGCAACTTCAGGCAGATATACCTTGCGGGAAGCTCTCCCGAAAAGAGAGACCCCTTCTGGCTGCTCGTAGCGCATACGACCGGACTCGCGGTGCACTCTCTCTTCATAGCCGGCCTACTGCTCGACCTGCTCGGTATCGGGATCGCCTGGCGAAGCGCCGCATACGGAGCCGGCTTCTACCTATACCTCATCTTTCTGACATTTTCCGTCGCGCAGAGAATGATCCCCTTTTTCAGCCATGTGATGGTAAAAAAGCCCGAAAACTTCATCGCCGTAGTCTACGGCGCGCTCGCTCTAAAAACACTCTTTTTCGCACTCGGCTTCACCGTAGCCGAAGCGGTAGTGACGCTGGCCGCAGCCCTCTACCTGCTGAAAGAGTTTTTGGACTGGAGACTTCCGGTATTCAGCTCCCCCGCCATTTTATGGGTGCTTCACATGGGACTCTACTGGCTCCCGGCCGGCCTCTTCATAGACGGAGTCACATCTCTTGCGCAGGTGTGGATGCAGACATCTTTCATATTTGCGGGTATGCACCTGATAGCCGTCGGATTCATGGTCACGATACTGATAGGGTTCGGTACGAGGGTGACGCTGGGACACTCGGGGCAGGTGCCGCATGCAGACAGGCTCACAGTCGCACTCTTCTGGTTTACCGAAGCCGTGGTTCTCTCACGCTTCTTCTACTCGCTCGCGATGGGGCTCGGCCTCGATCTACAGTGGCTCTTCGATCTCTCCGCCGCGATGTGGATGGTGCTCTTTACGGCATGGGGAGTCCGTTTCGGTCCCGTACTTGTGAGGGGTAAAAAGGAGGGTTGAACCTACCCCTCCGAGAGCCCCATCTTCTCCTGGTACTCCCGCATCAATCCCCTTATCTCGTTGATATAGGCCGGGATGACCCCCTCACCCTGGCTCCACTCGACCTCTATGTCGGGACCGTACTGGGCTCCCATCTCCTCGATCTTGGTCATATACTCCTCTATCGTATCGCACACGACACTCATTCCCGTCTGCTCGTCCGTTAGCTCTATATACCAGCCGCCGAGGGGCTTAGCCTTTACTACCGATTTGAACTTCACTCTCTCTCCTTCTTTTTTTCTGGATACAGGATCTCTTTTGTAATCTCTTTGAAACCAAGAAGGGCCTCTGCCCCGCTCTCTCTCATGAACTTCCGCGCACTCTCCCTGCTTTTAAACGGCACCAGCCTCGCCTTTGCCGAGCCTTCGGTGTCTGTTTCGACAAGATAGACATACCATGCGCGTTTTGCCCATAGCGGTTTTTTTGTAGAGTGGCCGCGCACAACCATTTTCAATATATGCATTTTTATATTGCCGAAATCCCCCCACCGGTTCGGCTCGAAATAGAACTTCATCATATCCGCGACACCGTCGAATGCGAGGTATCTGATTTTACCGTTTTTCTCGTAGTATATGAAAGCCGCTATCTCAGGCTGTTTATATACGAGCTTACCGCATACCGGGCATCTGTCGAGACCGCCGCCCTCACCCGGTTCGGCTTTGCAAACAGGCGATATCGCAAAAAAGAGTATCAAAGCAGCTACGATCGTCACCGCTTTTTTCACAACAGACACCTCCCGACCATATTAACAAGCGGATCGATACCTCAATCCTTTTTTTCGCTGTCTGCAGGCAGATATCACATATCGAGATAGCGCACAAGACCGGCAGAAAGCTTTCCAAACTCCATTATGCGGGTACCGCCGTAACGCTTGACGAAGAGTTCGGCACGGGTTTTGGATGAGAGCGGTATCAGATCGTCTCCATGCGGGCCTACGAGCCTGCTTCCGAATACGTACCACGCCTTTTTGGCATCGATCCTGCTGCCGTCGAGATAATCTTTTACAAACATCTTGTCGATCTCGCCGCTCTCTTTTACCCCGTACTCCGGGAACCTGTACGGCGAGAAGTAGAAGCAGAGCATCGACTTTACGCAGCAGAAGCGGATCTTCCTGCCGTTTTTCAAAACCATCTCTGTCTGGAACTTCGGGTACTTATCGACCTTCAACTGATATACCGGATCGAGCCTGTTGGGAGTGTCGCCCCAGCCGCTTTCGGATGCGCAGACTGCCGATAGAGTGAGCAGAGCGGCCGTAAGAGCTCTCTTCATAAAACCCCTCCTCGCTATAGAATATCTCTCTTTTTAAAGATCGTGTACCCGAAAAGTGCGAAAAGCGCCCCCAGAAAAATCGGGTAGAGCACGGCGTAGAGCATCAAAAAGGTGTGGCCCAGGGAGTCGAGCAGGTAGTATGCGACCGGCCCTATGACGGTCAGCTCCGGATCGAAGAGCGCGATGGCCCCTATCCGAAACGCCTCGAGCGGATTGAGCATCGCTATTGTCAGAATCAGCTCGTCGGAGACCCTGTTTTGCATCATTAGTCCTATCAGCGCTATATCTATAAAGGCGAGCAGGAGTATCCAGACCGTAAAAGAGAGGCCCAGAGCCACATCATGCGACTTCACCATCGTGGAGATCAAAAAGGCTATGCCCAAAAAGACGCTGCAGATCGAAAATATGAGTGCCGAGTAGAGAGTTATCATCGCCCACGGCAAATCGCCGCCTTTGAAAACTCCCCACGCCACCCCTACAAAAAGGGCCACGATAACAGGAAAGAAGACGGTGGCGAATCGTCCCAGGAACTTACCCCAGTAGTACTCTTTGAGCGATAGCGGAAAAGAGAGCATATACTCCAGGACGTTGCTCTCGCGATCGCTCGAGATCGACTTTACGGTCGTAATCAGAATGAAGATCGGCAAAATTATTATGGTAACCTGAATAAACACCAGCAGCAGACGGCTCAGACCCGTAAAACCCATGACCACCGAATCGGTGATTCCGCTTATGAAAAAGAGGCCCATCAGCCCGCCGAAAACGAACGCATAGACATAGAACCATCTCGCTCTGAGACTCTCTTTTATGTCCAGGTAGGCTACCAGTGCGAGGTTTTTCATCTACTCTCCCCGACTCATAACACGCCTTTTGACCTCTTCATAATCTATCACCTCGCCGCTGCCGGCATCCTCTTTTCTCTTGTGGGCGGCAAAGCCGTATCCCATCGGCGTGACTTGATTTGTCGAATACCACGCCTTCTTAGCATCTATCCACTCGCCGGTTTTGGCGTCTTTTACCCAGATGACCGCTTTGTCTTCCCAGTTTTTTCCCTCTTCCTTGAACCACAGAATCGCACACCCTATATCGTCGAATTTGTAATGTTTATGACTCTTGGGGTCTACTACCTGTACCGCGAAGTTCCTGTCGCTTACAGCCATCTTGCAGCGCTCGCACATATCGCGGTCCCAGTGCATCTTTTCAGGATTTCTCCACTCCTTCTTTTCACACCCTCCAAAACCGGCCATGAAAGAGAAACCCACCAGCAAAACCAGTATCCACTTAAATCTTCTCATCTTCTACCACCTTTCCAAGATCCATGTAAATTTTACGATTGACAAGACCCTCCACCTCTTCGAGGCGGTGGGTTATGAAAATCGACGAATGCTCGTAGTCCAAAGAGTCGAGCAGCCTGTAGAAGCGCTCCCTGGCTTTCGGGTCCAGGTTGGCCGTAGGCTCGTCGAAAACCAGCAGACGGCTCCTTTTCGCAAGGGCTATCGCGATAAGCAGCTTCTGTTTCATACCGCCGGAGAGTTTGAAGAAGGGCTTCTCCATATGCCCCTTCAGATCGAGCTCCATCGCCTCGGACTGCTCTATTATACGCTCCTTTTCGGCCCCGGTGCTTCTATGCACGAAAGTGAGCAGCTCCGAAAGGCTAAGCTTCACGGGAGGAGGCATCTGGGGTATGAACCCTATATTCTCGAGCACCTTGACCCTCTCCTTGACAGGGTCGCACCCCTCTACCCGTATCGTACCGCCGTCGAGATGGTAAAATCCCAAAACGGCCCGCACCAGAGTCGTCTTTCCCGCACCGTTTGGTCCCATCATCGCCACCCGCTCTCCCAGAGCGATATCGAGCGTGACATCGTCGAGAACCCTCACACCCATGAAACTCTTGGTTACGTTCCGCGCTTCGACAATATTCACGCCTCTCCTTTAAACGAGATCTTTCAGTCTGAATGTGTAATTATACGCATCTGTATGACAAACGTCAAAACATCTTGCACAGAGGGTGCAGTCACCGTTGACTACGATCTGTTTCTCTATCCCCTTCTCTTTTCTCTCTTTGTCGTATTTTGGCTTCGTGAACTCTATCACATGGTTTTCGAAACAGGCATCCAGACACGCTCCACAGTGGTCGCACTTCTCCATATCCCACTGCACCTTCGTGGTACTGACCCAGCCCAGAAAGCTGTATGTGGTTCCGATGGGGCATATATATTTGCACCACATCCTTCTGGAGTAGAAGATCTCGAAAAGCAGAATCACGAGAACCCAGACGATCGCCAGACTCCAGCCGTAAGTGATGAAGCGGCTTATAATCCCTATAGGGTTGATAACCTCGAAGACAAGATAGCCGTCGACGAACGTGACGATCAGTATGACCGCCCAGAACGCGAAACGGATTCTCGGATCCCAGCTACGCTCCTTTATCCACTTTTTCGAAACAAGCTTCTGGTGGATATGTTCACCTATCTCGCTGATCACCCCGTAAGGGCAGGCCCAGGCGCAAAAGCTCTTGCCGCCGACAAGCAGATAGAAAACGGCGATCGTAACCGAGCCTATTATCATGTTTGTATGGAGCGTATGGGTAGCCAGAAATGTCTCAATGACGGTAAAGAGGTCTATGAGGTGAAATCCAAGCAGCCTGGAACCACTCATAGTACCCTCCAGCAGCTGTATATCTATATGGTACGACAAAAAGAAGGCGATATTTATGACTATTACACTCACCCAGCGCCAAAACCGCCATGTCGGACGGATCGAACCGCTCTTGCTTCTGTAGTAGAAGGTAGAGAGAAACGGTGCCCGGATAATCTCTTTTATACTGCTGTTGTATCTATCCATTCTCTATCCTTTTGGATGCTGCCTCCTATCTGTTGGCCGCATCCAGTTTCTCTTTGAACATTCCTATCTCTTTACTGAGCGCTTTTAGGTCATCGTCGCTCATCTTCGAAAGCAGGCCGTACATCACATAGTTTTTGCGACTGCCCGATTTGAAGCTCACCAAGGCATCATATATGTACTCTTCGTTCTTTCCTATCAGTCTCGGCCCCACGGCTCCCTCTCCGTTGACGCCGTGACACGAGGAACACTTCTGCTTGTAGAGAGGGCTCACTTTGAAAGCCATCGCGCTTCCGGCGCGCTCTTTGAGTGCCTTGAGCTTTTTGGCTACCTCGTCCTCCTCCTCTTTAAGCTTTTCGGCCTCGCTCTCCTGCTGCTGTTTCACTACGGGTTCGGAGACTTTAGGAATCGGCACATCCTTTGACTTCTCTATGATCTCCTCTATCTGTTTGAAGCGCTCCGCCTTCCTGTCGAGTTCCATCATGAAAACGACCGCCCACAGCGCCAATAGTGTAGCTACGGCGGCGATAATATGTCTTATCATTGTTGTCCTTTTCTAAGTTCTTGAATCTGGCGATTGAATTTCGCTATCTCCAAAGCTATGCTTTCAAGTTTTTCATCATCCATCCCTGCAGTCAACTCCTTCATCAGTACATTCTTCTTATCTCCCGACTTGAACTCCAGCAGGCGTTTATAGATAAAGTCTCCGTCTTTCCCGAGCAGAGATGGCCCTATGACACCGTTGGCATAGTCGTCGTGGCACGGTGAACATTTGATGATGAAGTCGCGGCTCAGCTTCTTGATCATCATCGTAACCATAACACGCTCATACGGCGAGCGGATATTCAGGTAGGCATCTATGGTAGTACGCCTCTTCTCTTCCTGCGTTCCGTTCGCCTTCTCTTTGTTGTACGAGTAGTAGAACTCTCCGCTGTTCTCTTTCGACGCCTCCTCACCGGCACTCCTCTCCACGGCACCCGGTGTCACCTTGATCTGCCCGGACGGGGCCTGCTGAGCTTGCGGCTTCTCCTCTCTCTTCTCTTCACAGCCGGCAAAACCCATGAGCAGCAGAACCGAAAACGTAAACACCGATATCTTCCTAAACATTACTCTCCCCTCCCTCTTTGTATATGTCCGCATAGCTCTTGCGCGGTATGATCTTTATTACATCCACCGGGCAGAGTTCGACGCAGGCCCCGCATCCGTTGCACGCCTCCCTGATCTCGGGGAGCATACCTCCGCCCTCGGCCGCGACCATCCCTATAGCGAGCGTATGGTCGGGATGGTAAGGGCACATATCGGCACATATCGTGCACGACTCCTGCCCCCTGTGCTTCTCGAGTTTTAGAAGCAGCTCTTTTTGAAGCTGAACCTTTTCGGGATCGTTCGGAGAGATCTGCACCCTTTTCTCACGGCGCTCTGCGGCGGTGAGAACCTTCGTGTGGTCATATATACGATCTATCCCGCTGTCGGGAACAGGTTTTCCCACCTTGGCGAGACACCCGTCCGGATCGTGCACCAGCGCGATCCCCATATGTACATACTCTATACTGTCGTGCTCATGGTCCAGCGCGCCGCTCGGACATGCGAGAATACATGGAAACGCTTCACACAGGTAGCAGCCCCGCTCCCTCGGCTCTATATACGCCATGCCGACCCCGGCCTTCCCGTCGATATCTTCGAGCAGTATCGAATCGTAAGGGCAGACCTGCAGGCACTGCCCGCACTTGATGCAGAGCCCCAGGAACTCATCCTCGTCCACCGCACCGGGAGGTCTCAGCCTAAGCTCTTTCGGCTTGAGGTAAGGTCCGCCCACGATACCGGCGGCGGCAACAAGCCCCAAAACCCCGAGGCCCGACATCTGCTGCATAAATTTACGACGTTTTTTCTCTTCAGGTGTCATTGAGCAACCCCTCTTTCAAGATCTTTTTCGAACATAACGGGATGGGCATCGCTAAGGAGCTTTACAGGCTCCGATATGGGTGCCAGCTTTGCCAGGAAATTCATGATCGTAATGACCGGCGAGGCGTAGAAAAATTTGACATTCGGGTTCAGAAGCCACATTCTGTCGGCATAGTAGTAGAGCGTGTACGGCGTATCTCCTACTCCGTCCCTGTCTTTGTCGAACCCCTGGTAGTCGTCCCAGTAGTTCCCGTCCCAGTGATTCCGGGACGAGTGCATCAATGTTTCGTCGTCGTCGACCACGTTCTCTATGTTCCCTTTGAATATGTTGCCAACTATGTTGTTGGCGATGCTAAGCGAATGGAAGTGGATCCCCTCCGAATTGTAGATGATCCTGTTACCTTCTATAGTGTTGTTCTGGTCGGGCTGGTACGGTGAACGGTCTATGTAGAGCCCCCTTGCACAGTAGATGATCGTATTGTCCTTCAGAACGAAATTGCTCGCATCTTTGAGACCTATGCCCAGACCCGTTGTTCCGAGCGAATTTTTTATGACGTTTCCTATCGCCACCGTATCCCTCGAATACATGAAAAATATGCCTACCGAATTGTGCTCGTACCTGTTGTGGAGCACATCGTTTCTCCCCGTATACATGAAATGGAGCGAATACCTGCTGTACTCTCCGAAGTTGTGAGCTATCGTATTGCCGTGCGAATACCAGACCACGACATCCCTCGAGTGGGTCACATGGTTTCGGCTTATGTTGTTGTCTATGCTGTACCAGAGCCTTATGGCATCCCCCCTGAGTCCCAGCGAATATGGTTTGGAGCGTATCCAGTTTCGTGTAATTGATGAGTATTTCACCTGCTCCATATCTATACCGAATAGGCAGTCGTCTATTTTGCAGTTGTCTACCGTCACATGCTCCGCATCTTTTATAGATACACCCGCATCGATCGACTGGTGTTCGCTCCCGCTTCCCACTATCGTGAGGTTTTTCAATGTCACATAGGAGCTTCTGATTTTCACTACCGTACCGTTGCCGTCGCCTACGATTACCGCGCCCCTGTCGATCCCGTCTATGATCAGAGGCTTATTTATGACAATATTGCCCCTATACTCCCCAGCCGGAAGCTCCAACTTGGAACCCGGCTCCGCACGGTCTATCGCCTCCTGCAGGATATTGGCCCCCGCCAGCGAGACGATGATGAGGATAAGAGTACAGGCTTTTCGCACCATAAACCCCTATGCAGCCTCGGCCGTCTGCTTACGTGCTTTCCGCTTCGAGATGATGGCGAGCAGACTGAAGAGACTGATCGCCAGCAGGAGCCAGAACCCGGTCGTCGGGTATGAGTGCGTAGTAAACTGTGCCACTTTCCCGTCACCGAATACCGTGGGCATGAACGGTTTTATCTTGAACGCCCCCCACGAGTGCATATGGTGGCCGAACCAGTAGAGCCAGTAGGCATAGAAGCCGAGGAAAATGACGGGCAGAAAAACAGGTATGAGCATCAGTATGTCGAGGATTTTGGAGTCGTACAGGATATAGTAGACCATCAAAAGGGCTACAAATACCAGGGCGTACGGTGCAAGTGCACGCAGATAGGGAGCACCCCTCTCCATCGGATCCATACCGATATAGTGGTTGATGGTGTTCATCTCGTGGACGTCGCCGCTGAAGCCGTCGAAGTGGTAGTAGACAGGGATGCCTTCGGGAAACGTCTCTTTCGGATAGTTCGGAGCCTCCAGCGCCACATACCAAATCGGGGCGCTGACTACATGCAGCTCCGCATCCTCCTCTATCATCTTCTTCAGATCCCCTACGGCATCTTCTGGTGTGGTGTTGCTGACATACTGCCCCTTCTGGTAATAGTTCCATACCTTATAGGATATAGCGGGGATCTCGTCGGCTTTGCCGATCCTGGCCAACTCTACGACATCGTGCGTAAATACCGCCGGTATCACGAACCAGTAGAGCAGGATTCCCAGTGCAATCGAGGTAAAGATCCTCGACTTGACCAGTGAACTTTTCATAAGCGGTTCCTTTCATAGGGAAATTAATAGATTATACCTCAATCGTCTGCAAAAATATTTTGATACTGATCAATACTATATGCCTAATTTATATTGTATATAATTTTTAAAAATATCTTTACAGCCAATTGCAGATTTTTTCCCTGGCTAAATTCGGGCCGGGAAACATCCCGGCCCTTGGTGAGTTAGAAGAGGTTGGCGTTTTCGTCAATCCATTTGAAGTACTCGATGATATCTTTGACTTCCTGGTCGCTCATACCCTGGTTGGGCATTCGCAGATTGAAGTAGTCGATCATCGACTTGACATAAGGATCGTCATACATCTTCTCTGGGTTCTTGATGAAGTTGTAGACCCACTGCTCTCCGTTTTCGTGACGCTGCAGAACACCTGTAAGGTCAGGTCCGGAGCTTACTTTCCCGATTACGTGACAACCGCCGCATCCGCCTTCGTTGAAGGCCACTTCACCGCGTTTGGCCGCTTCACTCATCGGTGTAGCCACTTTTCTGATAAGGAGATCTCGTGCACGGATTCCGACATCCGCGGTCTTGACCATATACTGCCAGATCATGTTTTCGAACAGAATCGCTTTTTCGAGATCACCCTTCTTGTAGTACTCGTCGGCCTTCTTCTTCTGTTCCGGAATCTTACCGTACTGATCGAGCGCATCCTGAACGAGAGCTTTGATCGTCGGATACTTCTCATAGTGGTTCTCTTTGAGGAATTTCACGACGCTCTGGATGACTTTGTCGGTAGCGGCGTTTGTCGCCACGATTTTGTCATACTCTTTTTTGAGCTCTTCAGGAGACATCTTGGCCATCTTCAGCTTCTGAGCCGAAACATACTTCTTATTCGGGTCTTTGACGGTCAGGTAACCCATCATTTCGAGGTGCAGCGCAGAGCAGAACTCGGTACAGTAGTAGGGGAATACTCCCTCCCTGTCCGCCTTGAACGTGATGGCCACCGTCTTACCCGGTTCGAGTGAGGCGTGTACATTGTACTGGTCGACCGTAAAGCCGTGTGTCTCGTCTTCGGCACGCTCGAGGTTTGTAAGGTAGAAGGTTACCGTGTCGCCGAGATTGACGTTCACGTGCTCTGGGTTGATGTGTGATCGAACAACGGTACCGTATACATACACATGGTTGCCCTTGCGGACGATCCTCTCCTGTCCGGCCAGAGTTTTTCCTTCATGGGTCTTTCCGGTAAACGGATTCGTCCCCATTTTGTATCTGACATGAGTATGGAGTTTGCTCGCACGAATCGCAACGGCCTGGTGCGGCTCACCGAGCGGCAGAGGCATATCGTAAAGAAGCTGCATCTTTTTGCCGCTTATGTCGATAAGCTGGTGGTTTTGCGGATGCAGAGGTCCTATCTCGTTGAAACGGTCGATCGCCAGTTTGTTGAGAGCGATGATATACTCTCCCTGCGGGTCAACAGTTTTGCCCTCCATTCCACAGAGGTGTCCGATGTTGTAGTTGACGTTTACGCGATCTTCGACTTTACACTGCAGGTAGTTCCACTTGACGACCTGACTGTCGACATACAGTGATGTATAGACTTCACCCTCCGTCTTCCACTTCGGTCCATACTGGTTGTGAAGTGGCCCAAGGCCCAGTTCGGCCTGGCAGTGTGCCGCTTTTTTCAGATCGAGAATCGGAATACCGTAAGGATCTTTGCCCGCGTAGTCGCGATTTTTTATCAGCTTCTGGATCTTCTCCCAGCTGTAGACGGTCGCATGTGTGTCGAGCTTTCCGCATACGATGATATACTTGCCGTCAGGGCTCACATCCACGCCGTGCGGAGACTTCGGCTCCGGAATCAGGAATAGCGCGTCGTTCTTGACGGCTACTTCGATCGGAATCACTTTGTGGCCGTTTATGATCTTCACATTTTTCGGGTTTTCGGCGAGTTTGGCCAGCTTCTTCCAGTTATATACATGGAGGAAGTCGGTGTCGTTTCGGCTCATACCAGCTTCGAACGGGGGAAGCCCCTTTTCTATACCGCCCGTATACATCTCGGAGTTGAACGAGTTCGTGAAGCCCCACCCGTCACTCGCACCTTTACCGGAGTCTGAGAGGTCCTGCATATAGGGAGGCATCTCTATAGTGAAAGATTTATCGGGAATGATCCGTCCCTTTTTGTGGTCGAACTTCCAAACCGTCACACCGCCCCTGTAGGTCTCTTTGTACTCTTCGATCGGGTGGTAGTTGTTATCAAACGGTGCCGCATACTGGCACGCTTCGAGAACGTACTCGCTGTTTGGGGTGAAGAATGCACCGCCGTGGTCCGATTTGAAAATCGGATTTACTACAATCTGCTTCGTCACGAAATCCGCAAGATCGATAACCGCAAGACGCGGGTTAGCCTTGTCGTTGATGATAAGCCACTTTCCGTCATACTTGCCGTCCGTTTCGGAGATCGCCGGGTGGTGGGTATCTCCCCATGTAATCTCTTTGCCGCGTATCCAGCCCTGCTTCAGTACCTTTTTGGTATCGTCGTCGTAGCCCCAACCCTGCCACGGCTCCGGCGTGAAGACACCGATATACTTCAAAATGCGCATGGATGGGACTCCATACACTATCACCTGCCCCGACTGGCCGCCGGAACTGAACACTATATATTTGTCCCGCCCGCCGCTCGGCGTATAGGTTTTGGCCGCCGCAAGCAAATCCTGCTGCGTCAGACCCCGCTCTTTCATCACTTTTTCAAGCTCAGAACTCGCGGAAGCCATAGACACGCCAACCATCGTTCCGATAGCTACCGTAGATAGCTTCTTGATGATTGAACTCATGCTACCTCCTTTAAGTTTTCCTGAAATAACAGGCTGAATTCTTCTATTAATTGAAAAATTCAAACTGCATATTAGAATGATAGTTAATTTTGTGTTAATTTTTCTTGAAACAGTACCTTTTTTCGAAATTTAATTTATAATGCTTATAATATAAACTTTTTCGTAACGGATACACCGGAGCCGCCATGAAAAAATTGGCTAAAATAGGTGGTGAAGAATCTACACAAGGAGATATCATGACGTACGGGAGACCTACACCCATCGATGAGGAGATCATGCTCGACAATACCAAGTATATCGAGAGCGAAACTGATACCAACGGTACAATAGTCGACTGCAACGACTACTTCGCCGAAATATCGGGCTATACGAAAGATGAGCTGATCGGAAAGCCGCACAATATTGTCAGACACCCCGATATGCCTAAAATTGTCTTCAAGCTCCTCTGGGATCGCATCCAAAGCGGTCACAACATAACCGCCGTCATTAAAAATATGGCCAAAGACGGCCGCTACTACTGGGTGTTTACCCACTTCGAGATAATCCGAGACATAAATACGAAAGAGATAAAAGGGTACAGGGCTTACAGAAAGATGGTCTCTCCCCATATAAAAAAGGTGCTCGACCCCCTCTACAAAAGATTGACCGAAATCGAAAAGGAGGGTGGAATGGAGGCGAGTGAAAAGGCCCTGAACGAGTTTCTAAGCGAAGGGGGCGACCATATCACCCTCGACAACCTTATGGAGGAGATTCACAGGTTCTATTGATAGGCGACTTTAAGAATATCGGCGCTCTTTTGCTTTTTAAGCCACTCGAACAGTCTGTCGAAAGGTTCGTTTGCACCCAGCGTCGAGCTGTCGCCGATCAAAACGAGCTTGCATTTCGCGCGTGTCATAGCCACATTTAGGCGGCGTCTATCTTTTACGAAGCCTATCTCTTTGGCGAGATTGGAGCGGACGAAGGAGATGACAACGACCTCCTTCTCCCTCCCCTGAAAGCCGTCTACGCTTTTCACTTCACACTCGACTCCCCTCTTTTCGAGCATCCGGCGAATCAGCTTCACCTGTGAGAGGTATGGGGTTATGACCCCTATCTCATCGGCCGGCACCCCACACTCGGTCAGACTCTCCACCGTCTGCACGACCAGTTCGGCTTCGGCACCATTTTCAAAAGAGGTCGAGCGCGGCTGCAGCGATTCGTCGGCGTCGATCTCGGAGGTGTCTGCAAACACAACAGGCTTTTTCGGATCGAGCAGCTTTCGATAAAAGGGCAAATCCGGTACGCCCTTTAGCTCGAGTATTCGATCGGCGCACGATCTGTCGGCTTTAAGAAGCCCCTCGTACATAAGGGTGTTGGGAAACTCCATTATCGTCTCGTTCATCCTGTACTGCACCCCGAGCATTTTGGAGGGTAGCCCGTCCATCGACATCGATCTTTCGAAAAGGGAGCGTTTCAGGATATCGAGACCGCTCACCACCGTAGGGGGGAGCTGCTTGTGGTCGCCGGCCAGAATCGCCTTCGGTGCGCGCATAAGGGGCAGAAGCGTCGACGGCTCCATCTGCTGGCTCGCCTCGTCTATGACGGCGATATCGAAAAAGGCTCCATCCAGAGCCTCGGAGCCGACCATAGCGTTGGTAGACAAAACGACATCCGCTTCCGATACGATTTTGCGCACCATCGACTCTTCCAGACTCCTTATCTTTTCGAAAAGAGTCTGCAGCTTCTCATCTTCGGCTATCCACGCCGCCATCGACCTGACGGTCGCCGCATCTACGCCGCGAAACCCCCTGCCCCCGGCCGCCAGCGTCTTTACCCTCTCTTTCGACATTCCCCTAAGACGCGAAGGTGTCGGTTTGGAGTGCCGGTCTCTCGCCTCTATCCGTTCACGAATACGCTCGGCGAGCTCCCTAATCTTCAGGCTCTGCGGGTCGGCCTCCATACGGCTGAAGAGAGTATAGCGCTCGAGACCCTCCCCGACCCTTGCGGGGTGTCCGATACGCACAAGGTCGAGCCCCTCTTTCGCAGCCAGTTTCCTGAGAATATTGTCTACCGCCACATTCGAATCCGCGGCGGCAAGGACCCTCTCCCCCCTCCTGACGGCCTCCGCTATCACTTCAGTTACGGTCGTCGTTTTCCCGGTACCGGGCGGTCCGTGGACAAGAACGATCCCGTTACGTCCCGCAGCAAGCCTCACCGCCTCCATCTGATCCCCGTTCAGCCCGCTGTTTGAACTCTCCGTCTCTGCGAAATCTGGTCTGGAGGGTCTCTTCAACCCGAGTACGATATCTCTTTGGGTCGAGAACGGTGCTTCGATATGTCTCATCCTCTCGAGGTTGCTCTCCATCCGCTTGAAGGTGACATCGTTGACGTAGAGGTCGATCCTGATACCGTCGCCCTTTACCCACGGCGGAGGCTTCTGCGAAAAGGCGACCTCTATATAGTTTTTCGCAACCGCCATGACGGTCGCCGTAAGATCGCTTTTAAGAGGTTCCCCGCGGCTTATCAGAACGATATCACCGCTTCCTATCTGCGTCTCTATCGTCTCGTCACGGCTGAAACGGATTACAAAAAGGTCGAACTTCATCCCCGCGCCGCGACCCCGGAGCCCGAGAACAGCCCTGCCGTAGAGCTCCCTTTCGCGCCCGCTTATCGAACCTATTTCACGAATCTGCGCATCCATCTCGGCCCTGCGTTCTACATCCAGAAGAGCGCGATACTCCTCTATATAGTCGTGGATCCTCTTTATTCTGTGCTCGAGCTCACGGCTCGGCACCATCTCTTTGGGGAGTTTGAAAAAGCTCTTTTTCGTGGGGATGTAGAGGACGAACCCGTCGGCTTCGTAGACTTTCGCTATGTTGGAGGGTTTTATCCTGAAGCGTCTGAGCTGTAGGGAGCGGGCCCGCTCGTCGAGGCGGGCCGGAAGTATGAAAGGGAGCGCTCTTTTGCGAGCCATCAGTGGGTCGGGATCGGCACCGGCGCGCTGTAGTTCGTTTCGGCGGGCTGTACTTCACGGTAGGCGGGCACCGCCTCCTCTGCCGGGGCGGATGTGGTGTTCTCTTCCGCAGACTCCTGCGAAACGGCCGGCTCCGCTGCGCTCGAAGGAGATGTCTCGTTCCCCTCTTCGGCCGCCGGAGCCGCCGTACCCTTTTCACCGCACTCCTCTTTGGCCTTCTGAAGCTCCTCTTTCAGATCCTCTATGTCAAACTCCATATCGTCGATCCGATCCTGCATAGCCATGACCGGTTTTACGTTCACGCCGTACTCATACACCAGCTCTCCACCGTCTTTTCCCTGCTTCAGAAGCACCGCTATGAAGATAAGCAGGAACGCTATAAAGATATTTCTCGCCCACGGCCGGCGTATGGCCATGGCTCCTGCTTTCAGAAGCAGCAGAAGCGGTACTGCATATACGAGGTATGTTCCAAGCAGCTTGTGAAACTTCAGCTCCTCCTTTGCCTCCGGAGTGAGCAGCGAAAAGGCGTGGGATCCGTCGGCTTTACCGGTAAAGAACGCTCCAGCATATACTATGACGGCCAGCGTAAGCAGAAAGAGCGACGTCACGCTCACTGCCGGCCTCTTCGCCTTCAGGTTTATAAGTTCTATGAGCAGTACTATAACAGGAATCGCCACTACGAAGTGTACAAATATAGGATGCACCATAAGGGGCACTTCAAAAGGCAGTTTTACAGGTATGTCGATAACGGGCAGATTCATGAAAACTCCTTATTTCCGGTCAAACTCCGGCCCGAGTAGTATAGAGAAGATTATACACCATTTTCCATGTACCGAAGCTGTAGCCCCTCGTCGGTCATGACGAACCCCTGAATCGTCACCTTCCCTTCATGCACAAGCTTGTGGTGGCGTTTGCAAAGCGGGATCAGGTTGTATCTGTGGTTTTGATGAAAGTGGCCTATTCTGCCGGATTCGTCCGACTCCGCCTGCGGGGCGATGTGGTGCACCTCCTCCACGGCGGCCCCGCAGAGGGCGCAGCTGCTGAGATAGAGTTCCTTGTTGTAGCGGCTCCTCTTTCTCTTTTTGAGCCTCTTGAGCGTCCCCTCCTCGTCGGCGAGAGACTCCCTGACCGCATATGCCGTATCGAGAAAACGTTTGTCCATATGGAGCGACTTGGCGAACTCCAGACCGTAAAGCGTACTGCCCGATCCGGGCATCAGCTTTCGGTTGTAGACGAGGGTATCCTTCGCCTCGTCATACTCTACACCCAGATGGAGGAAAACGACCCCTTCAAGCTCCGTAACGGTCTTGAGCTCCGTAAGTTTGTGCAGATGCGTGGCGACGATAAAAAGAGAGTTTAGTTCATGCAGCCTCTTCAGCGTACTCGCAACTATCGCCAGAGCCGACTCGGTCTCCGTTCCGTGGCTTATCTCGTCTCCGAGAACGAGCGACGTACCGGAGGCGCGGTTGAAGATGTTTTTGAGCTCCATCATCTCTATCGCAAAGGTGCTGAGCCCCTTGTAGAGGTTGTCTTTGCTGACGATCCTTGTAAAAAGCTTGTCGAAGAGGTGGAACCTCATCGAAGCGGCCGGTACGAAGAAACCGGCCTGGGCCATTATGACCGCCATACCGACACTCTTCATCAAAGAGCTCTTTCCGCTCGAGTTGATACCGTAGAGCAGCACACCTTTTACGGCTCTGTTGCCGCTCGCATTGAGCGTGACGTGGTCGTGATCTGTCGATTCGGGAATATCCCCCATCAGCAGATCGTTGGGAATATATATCCCGTTCTCTTCGCGTGACTCTATCAGCGGGTGGCGAAGCCCTATGAACTCTACCGTCTGCTCCCGATCCTTCTTTTCGAGTATCTCGGGCCTTACGTAGTTGTACTTCAGCGCGGCTTTCGCAGTAGCGATGGCGACATCGAAGCGCCCGACGAACGATATGATATGCTCGAGAAGCTGCGAATACCTCTTCTCCAGCAGCTCCAGAGACTCCACGTAGCTCTGCTTAGTCAGCGCGACTATACGGGCGCGGTTGGCCATGACCCTTCTGGATATATCGTCTATCAGGTCCGATGTGATCTTGACGCTGTTTTTCAGCTTTTTGTAGCTGAAGTCACGCAGGAAGTAGTGGTTTCCCTCGAGCAGGAGAAAGCTCTCCATAAGCTCTTTCTCTATCATTCCGAAGCGCGTGCGGGTGACGCTCAGGTGGTACCCTTCGCTTTCGAGCCACCCTATGTTGACGTAGACGTTGTCGCCGTTATCGCCGCGGTCGAAAAAGTTCTCTATATGCAGCCGGATCGCTTCTAACCTCTCCATCTCCTTTTCGTTCTCCTCCACCACCCGGTCCACAAAAAGGTTTATACCGGGCTGGAAGATGTTGCTCTCGATCTGGTCCCGCCTGTACTTTCCGCACTCGTCTAAAACGAAAGTGCGCTCCAGTTCGGCCGCGAAGCTCTCAATGCGGACCCTCAGGTCATCCTCGACTTCCACCCCGACACCTTTCGCCTCCCAGACAAGCTGCTCGAGCGCTTTCAGTGAGTCGTAGAGGTATACCATCTCAAACGGGTGGAGCTTACCGAGCTTTATGCGGCGCAGTATGCGTTCCAGGTCGTATATCTCCTTGAGCGTGTTAGAGAAGTTCTGCGTATGCTCCATCACCTTCTCGGCCAGATCGTAGCGCCTCTTGAGCTCTTTCGCATCGCATATGGGGTTCAAAAGACGCTCTTTAAAAAGCCGCTTGCCTATGGCGGTGGAGGTGAGGTCTACAAGTTTCAAAAGCGTCATCTCGTCGGGGTCGCGGCTTATGATGTTAAGCTGCTCGAGGGCGTTGTTCCCCAGGTATACGAAGTGCTGCCCGCCCAGGAACGCGGGGCGGTTCATCTTCTCTATAAGAGAGGCGTCGTGCTCTATGATGAAGTCGATCAGGAGAGAGAGCGACTCGGAGGCGTATGGGTATCTCTCCAGGTCGAGATACTCTATCGGGCTCAGAAACGACCTTATGCCGTATACATTGGCGAAGAGCTCGTTCTGGTAGGCGATCTTGTGCCGAGTGCGGCCCGGCGTGTATCTTATATGCCCCTCTATCTCGAGGTAGCGCACTATCCACTCCTCATCGATCGAGTCGTCGCTCAGTGTCAATAGAAGCTCCGAAGTGCTGTAACTCTGAAGCTGGTTGAATATCTCGTCGAGCGCGAACGTTTTATCTTCTCGTGTACCGTGGACCTCGTTCAAAAAGGTCTTGCCGGTGCTGACATCAATGGCACTGTAGCCGCACGAGTAGATTCCGCGGTTTATGTCGACTATCAAAGAGACGATGTAGTTTTCGGTAGGCTCGGCAAGGTAGTCGAAGTTCGTACCGGGTGAGAGGATATTGCCTATGTAGCGCTTCACTTTCGGCGGGACACCCTTTTGGCGAACCATCACCACCGTATATTTCCTGCTCTGCACAAGTCGTGAAAGGTAGCGGTCTATCGAAACGGTGGGGACTCCGGCCATCAGCGGGTTGGCTACGGAGTTTTCGAGAATCGTCTTGTTTTTTCGCGTAAGCTGGATATTCAGAAGCTCGGCCACCTCCTTGGCTTTGCCGATCTTCATCTCGTCGTTGTTGACTTCGTAGACTTCGAAGAAGGTTCCGACCTCCATAAGTACGACCGTATCGGGTCCATACTTCTCTTCGAAAATCCGCTGCAGTTCGAAATAGATATCCGTCAGCAGCCTCTTCTTGTCGTTTAGAAGTTCGTTTATCGCCTCGGTATGCACTTCTCTCGGGCCCCGCCTTTTTATCCGGTTGTAATACCAATCCCAAATGAAAACGAAACACCCGGCCGTCATCCTCGCTCGACGAGTGCTCCGCGCCCTTCGGGACGTCGACGAAAGCCTGAAAATCGTGAACAGCTTCGCTGCCCTGCGGGTTTGAGCACGATTTTCGGACGGCTTTCGTTCGACTCGCTCCCGCAGGTCTCGCTGCGGTGACGACCGAATGCTTCGTTCTCTTTTTATTTGGTTTTGGTATAACACCAAACCAGCAATGGAGGGAGCGAAGCACTCGAAAGCCGCAAAAGCGACTCGACCCGCAGCAGTGCCGGGAGTTTCGCTCTACTTGGTTCGGTAGAAGATTATAACCAATCGGGGCTTGCACCAAACTCAATCGGGCCCGAAGAGGCTTGGAATTCTCGGGAGGCTACATTCCCCCGCATTTTCCGGCGGCGCATTTACCCTTCATCTCGCCTTTCATCTTCTCTTTCATTCCATCGCCGCATTTGCCCTGCGCGCACTTTCCGTCTGCGCACTTGCCCTTCATCTGACCCTTCTTCTCGCAGTCGGTCTTCTTCTTTTCGCACCCGCACGGCATCTTGCCATTCATCTTCTCTTTCATGCCGTCACCGCACTTGGCGGGAGACTCTTCGCTCATCGGCCCGCTCTTCTTCATCTCCATCTTCATGGAGGCGCCGCACTTGCCGGGTGCGCACTGCATGGCCGCAAACGCTCCCGTACCTGCGAATATCATCGCACCGGCAATCATTACCACAGCTTTATAACCGGAGATCTTTCTCATAACTCATCCTTTGTTTTAATGTGAACGATATTATACACCAAACATTGTGTAGCTATCGTGTATTTCGGGAGAGAAATATAAATGTATATTGCCGGAACCGACTGTTACTTTACGCGTATCAGAGTATCGAAGTCGGTATCCGGGTAGATCTTTTTGAGCGCAAGAAGATCTTTTTCGATACTCCAGGGCTCGATCCCGCTCTTTTTCAGCATACTCATATATTTTCCGGCCGCTTTGAACTCGTTGAAAATCAGCGACGCCTCCGCCGCGTACTCCGCGGCGTAGGTCTGCCCCTCCTCTATCGCCTGCAGTGCCGCACGGAGCGCTTTTTGCGGCTCCCTGCCGAGCAGGTAGTAACGGGCCGCTTTCGCATGGGCTCCGTCGTTGTCCACGGCGTCGGCATACTCCCTGCAGAGATCTGTTTTGTCAAGATCCCCCTTTTTAACGACGTAGTAGTCGCACTGCAGCATCAGTTTTCCGGCACCGCACCCGCTGCAGCCGCTCTCTGCGGCTACCGCGGTGCAGACGAAGAGCGCTATGAAGATAAGAGACGAACATGGTTTTTTCATTCAACCCCCTTTCTCATGCCCGCGATACTCTTTATCTCTTTCATCAAAGAGAGCTCACGTCTGGCCACGAATGCCGAAAGTATCTCCTCTTTTTTCGGATTCGCATGCAGGAAAATGTGGTATCGCCGCTTTGTATCGCCGAGTTTCGATATGTACTGCAGGGTTCCTCTCATCACTATATTTCTGATGCTTCCGTCATTCTGCGGTATCGGGAGGGTCACCTCTACCTGCTCGTAGAGCGGCAGCCCGTAGCCGACATCCGTCTGCAGGCAGACACCTTTGCCGGAGAGGTCTATGACATCTACGTCAAACTGCCTCCCCAAAGCGTTTATTCTCCCTTTCAAAGGGGTTCCGAGAGCCACCCGCACACGCTTTCTCCTCTGCGCGATGCTGTCGATCCATGCGGGGCTGTCGACCTCGATCAGGGCGATCCTCTTCTCATAGACGACCCGCTCTATCTTCATCTCTATGGCGAACGGCTCCATTCTCCTGTCGAAACAGACGACCCTCCCTTCACGCTCGGCGAGCAGACCCTTTTCATACGGCATCTGCAGCACTACAGAGCCTTTCGAGCTGCGTCTTGCCGTGGCATCGTACACGACGGGGATACCCTTGTACACGTTGAGCAGCCTGATGCTCTTCCCGTCCGCCAGCCACTTGTCGAGCTCATCCTCTCTCAGTGCGACCCTCGTCGCGAAGTCCCGCTCAGTATCTTCCTGCAGGAGCGACTTCATATACTCCAAAACGTCGTCGAAGTAGGCCGAAAAGAGCTTGATGTAGCCGAAAAGTTCCCTATCGTCCGAATAGTCGCTTACAAGCCTCAAAATAAAAGAGGAGAGCAGCTTCTGAAGCAGGAGCAGCGGTGCGACTCCCCGGTTTTTTATCTGCAGGAATCTATCCGCCACACTCTTTACGGCCGGAGTTTGAAAGTCGAAAAGGGAGTCGTAGAACTCCTCTATGTTCTCTTTCAGGAAGCGCTCTCTTATCTTCGAAGAGCCGATCTCTTTTCGTATCTCTTCCAGGAAGTGGGAGACAAAGAGATCTTTGTAACCCTCGATGAACGGCCGAAGGGGCTCGAGGCCATCCCGCTCTTTGAGCAGCTTTTCGTAAGCTTCGCTATCTTTCGGTAAAATCATGATTTCCGCCTCACTGTTTCGTCTCTATACTGACCTTTTTGAATCCGTGCGACTTGAGCGTATCTATGACCATAACGAAGTTCTGGAACCTGCTCTTTGCGTCGCTTTTTATCAGTATCGCATCCTCTTTCGGATCCAATTTCGACAGAATCCTCTTCAACTCGCCCTTTTCCACCTTTCTATCCTCGAAGTAGATCTCTCCGTCGCTTTTGATAACTATACTCTTCATCTTCTGCGTCGGCGCCTTTTTGCTCGAAGCTTCGGGAAGATCCACCGGAATCGTACCCTTCGCCACGAACGAAGCGGTGGTGAGCACGACGACCAAAAGTACCAGCATTATGTCTATAAACGGCAGAACGTTTATCTGGTCGAACTTCTTGACCTTCACTCTCTTTCGCCCTCTTTCCGTTTCTGCAGAATCTCCCACTTCGCCGTCAGGATCTCGGCGCGCCTTACCAGAAGATTGTAAAACCAGATAGTCGGGATCGCCACGAGTATCCCTCCGGCCGTAGTCTTGAGCGCCAGGGCCAGTCCCACCATTATCTCTTTCGTCTCAACGAGACCGCTCTGACCGATCGTAACGAATGTCACCATTATGCCCACAACCGTTCCGAGCAGTCCTATAAACGGTGCATTGGAGCCTATCGAAGCGATCATGGTTAGGTTTTCGCCGAGTGCGATCTCGAGCTCCTCTTTCTGCGAAAAGCTATTGAGGTCCAGATGCCTATAAAAAAAATACCGCTCCAGTACAAGCCACAAAGCTATGACACTAAGCACTCCCAATGCTCCTATGAATATGTAGTCTACACTACTGTAAAGCCAATCGTTCAATCTCTCTCTCCTACAGATGCAAAATTTAGTCGGAAGGTGGTCCCCTCCCCCTTTTTCGAATCTATCTTTATCTCTATCGAGTGTTCGTCGCAAAAAGTCTTGACTATATGCAGCCCTATGCCGTACCCGGATGCGCTCAGGTCGCTCTGGTAGTAGCGGTCGAATATGTGAAACAGCGTCGTCTCGTCCATACCTATTCCGCTATCTTTGACGACCAGCCACCCCTCTTCTTCGTAAATCTCTACGCTCCCGCCGGGGCGGTTGTATTTCACGGCGTTTCCCAAAAGGTTGTCCACAGCCTTCTGGCAGCCACGCCTGTCTGCAACAACCACTCTCTTCAGAGGCCTATATTGTATCGAAATTCCCTCAGCCATCTCCTCCATTTTGGCGATACTCTTCTCTACCACCTCGCCCAGATCGAAACTCTCACGCTCGACACCCCCGATCTCCTTTTTGATAAAGTAGTCGAGATCTTCGTATAGTTCGTGCAGATTCTCCCCCGCCTTTTCGATCCTTTGAAGCCTGGTGACTCTTTTGGGGTCGCTCTCGGAGCGCTTGAGCATCGATACATTCGCGAATATCGTGGATAGCGGGATGTTGAGCTCATGCAGGGTGTCTTTCAAAAGCCTCTCGAGCAGATCGTTGGTGACAAACAGCGGCTCGAGGGCCACCTTCGATAGTATATAGCCGAAAAGGAGCGAAAGGGGCAGAAGCATCGCGACAACGATGAGAAAGTTGCGATCCGAATAGCCGAAGGTTTCGAATACCGTCCACACCAGCCCGGCCATAGCGGCGAACGACACGACATAGAAGATCAGTACTTTCGCTATCTGCCTACGCTTCAAAGCTGTAACCCACTCCCCTTATATTGACTATGGAATCCTTGCCGAAGAGCTGCTTCAGCTTGTTTATGTAGACCCGGAGGGGTCCCGTTCCCGGAGAGTCGTCGCCGTAGAGCTCCCGCAGTATCTCCTCTGTACCTATGACCTCTCCGCGGTTTCTCAAAAACAGCGCAAGCAGTTCGGCAAGCTTTTTGGGAAGCTGCACCGGCTCGTCACCTCTGTATAGCACAAGCCTCTCCATATCGAAAAGGTAGCCGCCCACTTCGACCTTTTTGGGGTTGTGCAGGCGCCTCAGCTGCGCCTCCATCCTAAGCAGAAGCTCATCGAGGTCTATCGGCTTCTTCATATAGTCGTCGGCACCGCTGCCGAAACCCTCCGCAAGCGCCTCTTTGTCGCGTGCGGAGGTTATATATATGGCGGCAGTCTCGTCGCCGCTCTCCCTTAGCTGCTTCAGGAGATCGAAGCCGTTCATGTCGGGCACGTTCACATCGAGCAGGTAGAGGTCGAACTTCTGTTCGTAGGTCGCCTCTATAGCCTCTTTGGCCCCGATGCAGTGGAACACATCGTACCCTTCGTCCTCCAGAAAATCGACCAGCGTCTCCCCGAAAAGCCTGTCATCCTCCAGCAGAAGCACCTTAGCCCGCACTCACCACCCTCCACTCAAGACTCTGGCCGGCGAACATCGGCACTACCGTCGCTTCATACATTTCGGGCACGAGGTATGGGCTCTTTTCGAGCACCACCTCTTTTTTCGGCGGCTCGATGCCGTATATGCTCTTGGCGTTGTCGCTTACGAAAGCCTGCAGACTCTCCAGCGCTCCATGGTTGTCGAAAAGCTGTACGAGCGCCTGCAGGGCTATGGGAGCGGTAAAGACCCCGGCGGCACACCCGGGGGCCTCCTTCGCCTCCCTCGGATGCGGAGCCGAATCTGAACCGAACATCACCTTCGGGTTTGCGCTCAAAGCGGCATCGAGCAGGGCTCTCCTGTCTTCCGGTCTCTTGGCGATAGGCTTGCAGAAAAGGTGCGGCTGCAGCAGTCCGCCGGCCACATCGTCGAGAGTTATATAGAGGTGGTGAAGCGTAATCGTCGCATAGAGGTTCTCAAACCTTCCGAGCGCCTCCACGGCATCTTTTGTCGTTATATGCTCCATAACTATTTTGAGCTTCGGGAAGTTGCGCGCAAGCCTCTCGTAGATCGGTATGAACTCGGCCTCCCTGTCCATTACGAACCCTCCCGTCTCTCCGTGTACGCAGAGCGGAATGCCCAGGTCGCTCATCGCGTTTAGAACGGGAGCCAGCTCGAGCATGTCGAACCCGCTCACACCCCCTTCCGAATTTGTGGTGATTCCGGCAGGGTAGAGCTTTACGGCCAGAATCTCATCTTTGACAGACTCCAGAAATTCCGGGGTATAGTCCGACCTGAAAAAGAGGGTCATGTACGGTTTGAACCTGTTGCCGCCCACGGCTTTCAAAACTCTATCCCTGTAAGAGAGCAGAGCCTCTCTCGTAGTGACCGGAGGCACCAGATTGGGCATTACGAGTGCGCCGCTGAAGGTTTCGGCACTCAACGGGGCGACTATGTCGAGCATCGTTTCGTCGCGCAGATGCAGGTGCATATCGAGTGGATCGTTTATCGAAATTACCATTTTTTGACCTTTTTTACCGACCTTGTTTTCGGAAAATTATAGTATTATATCGTTTACTTTTATCAAGCCACCTTACCCAAGGCAAAACTATGCACGAAATAATCGACTGGATCGTAGAGAGTGTCGGAGCGATGGGCTATACCGGCATATTCATAATGATGTTTCTCGAGAGCTCCTTTTTCCCGTTCCCGAGTGAAGTGGCGATGATACCTGCGGGTTATCTGGCGAGCAAAGGCGAGATGAGCCTGACGGCCGCATTTTTGGCCGGAGCCGGCGGCTCTTTGGCCGGAGCGCTCTTCAACTATGTTCTCGGACACAGGCTCGGGCGGGCGTTTTTGATCAAATACGGAAAATATCTTTTTCTAAAACCGGAAACGGTCGACAAGACCGAAGCCTTCTTCGCCAGATACGGACCCGCCAGTACATTCTGGGGGCGCCTGCTTCCCGGAATCAGGCAGTATATCTCCCTACCTGCCGGCATCGGCAGAATGCCGCTGCTGGCATTCAGCATATACACGTTTCTGGGTGCCGGCATCTGGTGCGCGGTACTGCTCTCGATGGGCTATATCTTCGGCGAGCACGAAGATCAGATCAAAGAGGTTCTGCACTATCTTATAGGTGCGATCATAATTATGGTCATAGGGGTCTTCTACTACTACAGGAAAAAGAACAAAAGGATCGAAGAGGAGTTCATAGAGGAGTTGGAAGAGAGTTCTGAAAAGTGAATAGTTTCGGATGGCCGTTCCGCGGCCTTCCAAAAGAGAATCGATCTTTCCAGGCGCCGCAAAGCGGCGCCTTCAACGACCGGTCAACCCGGGCGAAAGCCCAGCGTCAGATCGCCTCTTCGTTCTCTTCTCCGGTACGAATACGCACGACCCTCTCTATATCGCTTACGAAGATCTTTCCGTCGCCTATCTTGCCGGTTCTTGCGGCTTCGGTAATCTTCTCCACCACCGCATCCACATCTTCGGCCCTGACGACCACCTCGATCTTGATCTTGGGTATGAAGTCTACGACATACTCCGCCCCGCGGTAGAGCTCGGTATGCCCGGCCTGGCGTCCGTAACCTTTCACCTCGCTGACGGTCATGCCCGTAATTCCGGCTTCCGCCAGCGCATCTTTCACCTCTTCTATCTTGAACGGTTTTATAATGGCTTCGATCTTCTTCATGGACCTCTCTCTTTGTTGATTTTAAATTATGTCACTGATGTTACGCAAATTCCGGGCAAAGCCCGCAATCTGGCAGGGCCTACAACCCCCTAAAGCTTCGAAATCCAAGATTTCGGGATGATTTTACGCACTCTGTGTAAAATCAGTCACGTCAAAACGCACGCTTGAATTCAGGGTAGGCCTCCACGCCGCACTCGCTGACGTCGATCCCCTCCATCTGCTCATCGTCGCTCGCCCTGAAGCGGACCACCCTGTCTATCGCAAACAGTGTAATGTATGATACCACAAACGCGAAGACTCCGACCACCAGGACACCCTTGAGCTGTGCGACAAAAGAGACATCCCCGGCGAAAATTCCGACCGCAAGGGTTCCCCATACGCCGTTTACGAGGTGTACCGAGAGCGCACCGACCGGGTCGTCGAGCCTGAAACGGTCGAAGAGCGGCACGGCGAAAACCACCAGCGCACCGCCGATGACTCCTATGAGGATCGGCGTATATATATCGAACAGATCCGCTCCCGCGGTAATCGCCACAAGACCTCCCAGGGCGCCGTTAAGGATCATCGTGATATCGAACTTCCTATACTGTACATAGACGATGGCCGCAGCCGCTATCGCACCCGCAAGTCCTGCCGTATTCGTATTCATGATCGTTAGCGCGACAAGATCGGCATTCTCTTTGGATGCGATGGTCCCTACCGATCCGCCGTTGAAACCGAACCACCCTATCCAGAGTATCATCGCTCCGAGCGTGACGAGCGGAATGTTGGACGCCGGAATCACCTTCACCTTTCCATCCACATATCGCCCCTTGCGCGGTCCTATCACCAAAATCGCGGCCAGCAGGGCCCACGCACCGGTAGAGTGGATGACGGTAGATCCGGCCAGATCGTGCATCGCGCTTATATCCAGAAAAGTGCCTTCGAGCATATTCGCGCCCCAGGTCCAGTTGACGACGAGCGGGTAGATAACGGCCGCCATCAATACGGTAAAGATCATAAGGGGAATTATCCGCGTCCTCTCGCTCACACCGCCGCTCATGATATTGACGGTCTTTCCGACAAACGCCATCTGAAACAGGAACGCCGCCCACTTGCTCACGCTGTCGTTCTCCCACGAACCGAAAGCGAGCTGGTACCCTACAAGCAGAAAGGCCATGGAGGCCACTGCGTATATCATCGTATTGACCGTCAATACGGCACTCACATTCTTCGTACGCACTATACCCGCCTCCAGCATCGCAAAACCCGGCACCATAAATATGATCAGGGTCATAGCGAAGAGTAGAAAGAGGGTATCTACGATATATGAAAACTCTCCTACCGCCATAACGACTCCTTTTAGATGAACTATCCGAGCAAACGGTACTCACCGCACACTACAGTTTAAAGCGTCATTATAGAATGGAGGCCAAAGATTTCAAACAGATTGGTTGATTATATTTTGTACAGTTTTTTGTCTATTGAAGTGATTTGGAGGTAATTTTGTGTTCAAATTTTAATCAACACCCGGCCGCCGCTCAAGCGCCGGGGTGCTGAAAATATCTACTACAGAGCTTCGCGGTCGGTCTCGCCGGTACGGATCCTTACGACCTTGTCGATAGATGTGACGAATATCTTTCCGTCACCTATCTTGCCGGTACGGGCCGCTTCGGAGATCTTTTCGACAACAGTCTCTGCATCATCTTCGGGAACCACTACCTCCAGCTTGACCTTGGGGAGGAAGTCCACCACATACTCCGCCCCGCGGTAGAGTTCGCTGTGCCCCTGCTGACGACCGTAACCCTTCACTTCGGTTACCGTCATCCCGGTTATGCCGGCTTCCGCCAGCGCATCTTTCACATCTTCGAGTTTGAACGGTTTGATTACCGCTTCTATCTTTTTCATCTGCTGCTCCTGCTAAAGATTGTACGATATTTGCCGCCGGCAAAGAGCCGGCATACTCTCTCTATTCCGAATTAGAGATTGAGTGCGCGCTCGCCGTGAACGGATTCGTCAAGGCCCATGGTTTCTGTCTCTTCATCCACACGTCCGCCGCCTGTAACCGCAGCCGCTATGAAGTAGACTATAGCCGTGACGACGCCGCTGTATACGATGGTGAGACCAACCGCCATCAGCTGGCTTACAAGCTGGCTTCCGAGGCTGTAGTTTTCCGGCATCGCATAGTCAGCGATAAAGAGTGCGGTCGCGATGGAGCCCCAGATTCCCACAAGACCGTGTACCCAGAAGGCGTCCAGAGAGTCGTCGACCTTGAACATCTTCTTTATTTTGGAGACGGCCAGGAATCCGAGGAATCCGCCTACAAGACCGATGATGATCGCTCCGCCGACACCTGCCGTACCGGAAGCGGGTGTAATCGCTACGAGACCGGCTACAGCACCCGAAGCACCGCCTACGAGAGTGGGCTTCTTGAAGATAAGCCACTCACCGAGAACCCAGCCTATGACACCGAGCGACGCCGCTACGTTGGTAACGAGGAATGCCGAAGCGGCGGTTCCGTCGGCCGCAACCTGAGAGCCGGCGTTGAAACCGAACCATCCGAACCAAAGAAGCATAGCACCCAGAACTACAAGGATCGGGGAGAAGGGCTTGATGGCCGCTTTCTCGTAATCTTTTCTGCGTCCCAGGATCATAGCTACGACAAACCCGGCAACACCGGCGTTGATATGAACGACCGTACCGCCCGCGAAGTCGATCTCACCGAAGTTTAGTGTCTTTCCGCCGCCCCATGCCCAGTGTGTGATGGGGGCGTAGACGGCTACAACCCAAAGAGCCGCGAAGACTACGAATGTGGAAAACTTGACCCTCTCGATCATCGAACCGCTGGCGATCGCTACGGTGATCGCCGCGAATGTTCCCTGGAAAGCGACGAAAAGCAGTTCGGGAATCGACCCGTTTACGCTGTCGGAGCCGATACCCGAAAGCATCACTTTACCGGTACCTATAAGGTCGCCTTCGCCGAAAGCGAGGGAGTAGCCTATAATAACCCATACGAGTGTTCCAACCGCGTATGCCGCAAGGCTCATTCCCATCGTGTTTAGTACGTTTTTGCTGCGTGTCAGACCGCCGTAAAAGAGCGCTAGGCCCGCAGGTGTCATCAGCATTACGAATGCGGTCGCGACCAGCATCCAGGCCGTATCGCCGCTGTTTATCGTCCCTTCCGCGAATGCCGTCGCCGGAAGCAGTGAGAGTGCGAGTAGCCACTTCTTCATGAGATCTCCTTTGGTAAATTTATACGCAAAGTATACAAATTATATCTACCCGAAGATAGATCTTTTATGCTTAAAAAATAGGCATACAAATTTATCGTGCCCGGCAGGCCGCACCCGTTTGCATACATATATATAAAGAGCGTTGCGTTATGAAAATTAAGCTACTTTGAGATAGAATCTATCTTAAATTTTTCAAAGCAAAAGGTTTTGAATGTCCGATCTGTTCAAGGAAAACGAAGATATTCAGGAGATCTCGATAGAAGATAGCATCAAGGGAAGCTATCTCGACTACTCGATGAGCGTAATAATCGGGCGTGCACTCCCCGATGCCAGAGACGGCCTGAAGCCGGTACACCGGCGAATACTCTATGCGATGCACGAGCTTGGGGTCACTTCGAGGGCCGCATACAAAAAGAGTGCCCGTATCGTAGGTGACGTCATAGGTAAGTACCACCCGCACGGCGACACCGCCGTCTACGACGCGCTCGTGAGGATGGCGCAGGAGTTCTCTATGCGCATCCCGCTCGTAGACGGACAGGGAAACTTCGGCTCCATAGACGGCGACAACCCGGCGGCAATGCGTTATACCGAAGCGCGTATGACACGCCTGGCCGAAGAGCTCCTAAGAGACATAGAAAAAGATACGGTCGACTTCATCCCCAACTACGACGACACGATGCAGGAGCCCGACGTACTGCCGAGCCGCGTACCGAACCTGCTACTCAACGGCTCCAACGGTATCGCGGTGGGAATGGCGACCAACATCCCGCCCCACCGCCTCGACGAGCTCATAGACGCGCTGCTTGTGATGATAGACGACCCATCCGCCGAACTCGACGACCTCATGGAGCATATTAAGGGTCCCGATTTCCCGACCGGCGGCATAATCTTCGGCCGCAAGGGGATACTCGATGCGTACAGGACCGGACGCGGACGCATCAAGGTGCGGGCTAAGACCCACATAGAGAAGAAGGGGCACCGCGAAGTGATCGTCATAGACGAACTGCCCTACCAGGTCAACAAGAGCAAACTGATAGAGAACATAGCCCAGCTGGCGAAAGAGAAGACGATAGAGGGTATCAGCGAAGTGAGGGACGAGAGCGACCGCGAAGGTATCCGCGTGGTGATCGAGCTCAAAAAAGATACGATGAGCGAAATTGTGCTCAACAACCTCTTCAAATCGACCCAGATGCAGACCACATTCGGCATAATCCTGCTCGCCATCCAGAACAAGGAGCCGAAGGTCTTCACCCTTATCGAACTTCTCAATCTCTTCATCCAGCACAGAAAGACCATAATCATACGCCGCACCATATTCGAACTCGAAAAGGCGAAGGCGAGGGCACACATTCTCGAAGGTCTGCGCATAGCGCTCGACAATATAGACGAGATAGTGGCGCTGATCCGCGCATCGAAAGATGCGGCAGAAGCGAGAGAGGGGCTCATGGAGCGCTTCGACCTGAGCGAAAAGCAGGCGCAGGCGATTCTCGATATGCGTCTGCACCGCCTCACGGGTCTCGAGCGCGACAAGATCGAAAAGGAGTACAGGGAGCTGATGGCCGAAATCGAACGCCTCAGCAGCATCCTCAAGAGCGAGGATCTTCTGAACCAGATCATCAAAGAGGAGCTCCTCGAGATAAAAGAGGGATTCTCCACACCGCGCCTGACCGAGATAGTGGACGACTACGAAGATATAGACATAGAAGACCTGATACCCAACGAACCGATGGTCGTGACGATCACCCACAGAGGCTATATAAAGCGCGTACCGGTCAAGCAGTACGAGAAGCAGCACCGCGGAGGAAAGGGAAAAACCGCCGTCACGACACACGATGACGACTTCATAGAGAACTTCTTCGTCTCCAACACCCACGATACGCTGATGTTCGTAACCGACCGCGGGCAGCTCTACTGGCTCAAGGTCTACAAGATCCCAGAAGGATCGAGGACGGCCAAAGGGAAGGCGGTGGTAAACCTGATCCAGCTTCAGCCCGGCGAGAATATCATGGCGATCATACCGACCACCGACTTCGACGAGAGCAAGTCGCTCGCATTCTTCACAAAAAACGGTATAGTCAAGCGCACCAACCTGAGCGAGTTCAAAAACATCCGCTCCGTCGGCGTCCGAGCCATAACGCTCGACGAGGAGGACGACCTCGTAACGGCCAAAATCGTTCTGCCCGAGACACAGTGGCTCTTCGTTCTTACCAAAAAGGGCATGTGCATACGCTTCCCGGTCACCGATGCCAGAGAGATCGGCCGTACCGCGCGCGGCGTGACGGCCATCCGCTTCAAGATAGAGGGCGACCATGTGGTAGGGGCGACGACCATAAGCAGCGAGGAGCAGGAGCTGCTCACCGTCTCGGAAAAGGGCATCGGCAAACGCACCGAAGCGGGAGAGTACAGGCTCCAGAGCCGCGGCGGCAAGGGTGTACTGGCGATGAAGCTCACGCCCAAAACGGGTGACGCCGTAGGGGTCGTCATAGTGGACGAAGACAAAGATCTGATGCTTCTGACCCAGTCCGGCAAGATGATCCGCGTGGATATGCAGAGCATAAGAAAAGCGGGGAGAAACACAAGCGGCGTGAAGATAGTGCGGCTCGAGAGCGGAGACAGGGTAAACTCCATAGCAAGCTGCCCCAAAGAGGAGGCCGAAGAGGAGATTCTGGAGAAGAGAGAGGGTGAAGAGCAGGAGTAGATCGAAATAGGAACGGTTTTTGCTGGTGACGAAATAAAACCTTAGGAGTTCTCTTATGAAAAAGTGGTCACTGCTTGCCTTGACGCTCGTATCTACTGCCCTGATGGCCGAAACCTGCCCCACACCGCAAGTGGAGAAGTGTCAAGATTCCGAAAACGGCGGCGCCGTAAAAGAGCGGACGATCGTAACCCCCAAAGCCGCTATAGGCAAAGTCGAACCGATTCAGGCGACAGAGCCCGCAAAGGCCGGATGCGATACCTGCACCCTCTCGCAAAACAACACGATACACTTTCAGGTAGTCGGCCAGGGAGTCGCACCTGTAAACACCGTATCGCCCGCACAGGCGATGGCGCTGGCCAAACGTGCCGCCATAGCCGACGCCTACCGACAGCTCGGAGAGAAGATCTGCGGCGTCAGGGTCGAAGGGCGCGATCTCATAAGAAACATGATGATAAGCCGCTCCACGGTACGCACACAGATCGATGCGATGATCAAAAACGCAAAAATCCTCGATACGAAGTTCAAAGACGGTCTGTGCGAGGTGGAGATGGAAGTGACACTGAACGGAAAAGAGTGGTACGCCCGGCTCTCACGCTGACGCTGCTTCTGGCCGCAGCCGTTTCGGCCGACGAATACTACATATACTACTCACTCACAAGCAGGGACCTGATCGCCGTAGAGGAGTCTTTGAAGATAAGCAGGGCGATGACTCCCCTGCGCGGCGCCGCTGAGCCGCTCTGCAGCTTCGAAACCGACGAAGAGAGCTTCACCTCTTTTGCCGCGAAAAACCGCATGAAGCTGGCCGAGTGCCTGCTTGAAAACTCCGCCTCCATACGCTCCTACTCCCTCTTCTCCTCGATGACCTCCCAAAAAAAGATAGACATCCTCACGACACCGGTTCTGCCTGTACAAGTCGAATTTAATGATGGTTTGGTTACCATAAAAAAAATCCAGCAGACGGACAGCAATAGATGAAAATCGCGATCGTCGAAGACGATATAAACATGCGCAAATCGCTTGAAATCGCTCTTTCGGACTACGACGAATTCGAAGTGAAAACCTTCAGAAACGCCAAAGAGGCCCTGAAAAAGCTCGACGACAGCTTCGAGCTCGTAATCTCTGACATCACGATGCCCGGAATGAACGGCATCGAGTTCGTAGAGGAGCTGCAGGGGCGCTACGAAGTCATCATCATAACAGGAAACGCGACCCTCGGCCGCGCCATAGAGTCCATAAGGCTCGGGGTGAGCGACTTTCTCACCAAGCCCTTCGAGGTGGAGACGCTCGTAGAGGCGATACGCCGAAGCAAAAAGGCGAAAAACCGCGTAAAGAGTGTAAAAAGTCCCGACACGAAAGAGAGAGACTCGCTCTTTTACGGCACCTCGGCAGCGCTCGAAAAGAGCCTCTCCCTCGCCAAAAAGGCGGCAAAGAGCGACGCGGCCGTTTTGCTGCTGGGCGAAAGCGGCGTAGGCAAGGAGCTCTTCGCGCGCACCATTCACGAAAACTCCGCCAGAAGAGGCGGACCGTTCGTGGCCGTAAACATGGCGGCGATTCCCGAGAACCTGATAGAGAGCGAACTCTTCGGTTTCGAAAAGGGGGCGTTTACCGACGCCGTAGAGGCGAAGATGGGAAAGTTCGAGGCTGCAAACGGCGGGACGATCTTTCTGGACGAGATCGCCGAGATGCCCTACCACCTGCAGGCCAAACTTCTTCGAGTGCTGCAAGAACGCGTCATCCACAGGCTCGGCTCCACCTCCGGCATAAAGATAGATGTCCGCATAGTCGCCGCGACCAACGCCGACATAAAAACGAAGATGCGGAACCAGGAGTTCAGAGAAGATCTCTACTACCGCATAGCGACCATTCCCGTCCTGATACCGCCCCTTAGAGAGCGGGGCGAAGAGATCATACCCATAGCCGAAAGAACGCTCGAAGATGTCGTAGCGAGGTACGGCCTCGGCCCGAAAGAGTTTTCGAAAGAGGCGAAAGAGATGCTCACCTCGTATCACTGGCCCGGAAACATACGCGAACTCATAGCGGTGGTGGAGCGTGCCGCGATTCTCAGCGACGATGTAGCGATAAGCTGCGACGACCTCTTCCTCGACGCCCGTTTTTAGCCGCGCCTACGGAGGGTTTATATAATATTTTCTATATTTTCGATATAATCTCGCAACTTTTCTCAGCAAGGTAGAGACAGATGCGCAAATACAACGTTGCCGTAGTGGGCGCCACGGGCGCCGTAGGCGAAGAGATGCTCCGCGTCATGGAGGAGGTCGATTTTCCGGTCGCGAAGCTCGTTCCGCTCGCAAGCGCGAGAAGTGCGGGAGGTACGGTCGCCTACAAAGAAGAGGATGTCGTCGTCAAAGAGCTGACCGAAACGGTCTTCGACGAAGAGGAGATAGATATAGCGCTCTTTAGCGCAGGCGGTTCAGTATCTGCAAAGTTCGCACCCTTCGCGGTAGAGGCCGGAGCGGTGGTCATAGACAACACCAGCCACTTCAGAATGGACCCCGAAGTTCCGCTGGTGGTGCCGGAGGTGAATCCGCAAGATATCGCCAGGTGGCGTGAAAGGGGGATCATAGCCAACCCCAACTGCTCCACTATCCAGATGGTGCAGGCTCTCAAGCCGCTGCAGGATGCCTACGGCATAGAGCGCATAGATGTCAGCACCTACCAGGCCACTTCCGGTGCCGGCAAGAGCGCCATGGACGAACTGGTTCGCCAGATGCAGGAGTTTTTCGCCTTCAAGCTCGACGAGAGCGAGCACAAGAAGTTCCCCCACCAGATAGCCCTCAACGTGATTCCGCAGATAGACGTCTTTATGGATAACGGCTTCACGAAAGAGGAGATGAAGATGGTCAACGAGACCAACAAAATCATGCACGACTCCATCGAAGTGGCCGCCACATGCGTGCGGGTGCCCACGCTTCGCGGCCATGCCGAAAGCGTTACGGTAACCTGCAAAAGGGATCTCGATGCCGACGCCGCACGCGAAACCATAGCAAAAGGCGAAAACATCGTCATTCTCGACGACCCCGCAAAGAGCGTCTACCCGATGCCCACACACTGCGTGGAGAAGAACGAGACCTTCGTCGGAAGGATTCGCCGCGACATCTACCGCCCCAATGTCCTGCATATGTTCGTCGTAGCCGACAACCTACGGGTAGGAGCGGCCACCAACGCCGTACGGATAGCCCAAAAATGGATAGAGATGGAGACACTATGAAACTACTGGAAAAGATCTTCGAGCATACGCTCTGGAACGGACGCCTCTTTGTCCTGCTGGCCGTAATCTTCAGCCTTATCGCTTCGATCATCCTCTTTGTTGTCGCGAGCGTCGATATATGGGAGATCGCCGTAAAGACGGTCAAGATGTACGTTGCGCAGGAGCACCCGCCCTACTTTCACGAAAAGCTGGTGGGCGTAATTATAGGTGCCGTGGACCTCTACCTCATCGCCATAGTTATGCTGATCTTCAGCTTCGGTGTATACGAGCTCTTCATATCGGAGATAGACCCGGCCAAGCAGTCGGGCGCTTCGAAGATTCTCGAGATCCACTCGCTCGACCAGCTCAAAGACAAGCTGGCGAAAGTGATCCTGATGGTGCTCATAGTCACCTTCTTCAAAAAGGCGATGTATATCACATACGAAACACCCCAGGATATGCTCTTTTTCGCTATCGCGATCATGGCTCTCGGAGGGGCACTATATCTCTTACATAAAGGCAGTGGAAAATGATATTCGTAGATGCATGTTTTAACAGACCGACCCCCTATACACCCGTTTGGATGATGCGCCAGGCAGGAAGATACCTTCCCGAATATATGGCGGTACGCGAAGAGGCCGGAGACTTCCTGAATCTCTGTAAAGACCCCGAAAAAGCTGCGGAGGTGACACTCCAGCCTGTAGACATCATAGGTGTGGATGCGGCGATACTCTTTAGCGACATTCTCGTAGTACCTCTCGAGATGGGGATGGATCTGAAGTTCGAAAAGGGTGAAGGGCCGGTATTTTCAGACCCCATACGAACCAAAGATGACCTAAAGCGCCTCCGGCCGAACGCGCACGAGAGGCTCACATACGTCTACGACGCCATCAAGATCATACGCGAGCGGCTCGCCGACGACAAAGCGCTCATAGGCTTCACGGGCGCACCCTGGACACTCATAACATACATGATCGAAGGGCGCGGCACCAAGACCTACAACATAGTCAAAAAGCTCATCTACACGGAGCCCGAACTCGTACACGCACTCCTTCGTGAAGTTACCGAGGTCGTCAAACTATACCTCGAAAAGCAGATAGAAGCCGGAGTCGACGTCGTACAGATTTTCGACAGCTGGGCGGCGGCGCTCGAAAAGAGCAAATACTTCGAATTCAGCTGGAACTACATGAAAGAGGTGGCAAGCTACATCAAGGGCAAATACCCCAACATCCCGATCATCATGTTCCCCAAAGGGATAGGCGCCTACCTCGACGATATAGACGGAGAGTTCGACGTCTTCGGCGTAGACTGGGGCACGCCGATGGCGCTTGCAAAAGAGAAACTGGGAGACAGGTACGTCCTGCAGGGCAACATGGAGCCGTGCCGCCTCTACTCCAAAGAGGCGACCAGAGAGTGCGTGGAGTCTATCTACAATACCATGCAAAACAGGGGCCACATCTTCAACCTCGGCCACGGAATCCTCCCCGACGTTCCGGTGGAGAACGCCAAATACTTCGTAGACCTCGTACACGAGATAACGAAAGAGAAGTGACACCCTCCAAATATAGGACCATCTTCGGTCCTATCCCCTCCAGACGGTTCGGCATCTCGCTGGGAATTGACCTGAGCCCCGGTACGAAACAGTGCAACTACGACTGCCTATACTGCGAACTGGCCGCCGCGAAACCGGTGGAAGCCATTCAGAACCCGCCGAGTGTAGAGCTTGTCGTAGATGAGCTCAAAAGTGCCCTCAAAGAGCACCCCGACATCGAAGTCATAACGATCACCGCAAACGGCGAACCGACCCTATACCCGTTTTTGGACGAGCTCATAGATCGCATAAACCAGATCAAAAACGGCTACAAAACCCTGATACTCACAAACGCCTCGACAATATGGCTGCCGCAGATCCAAAACTCCCTCGCCAAACTCGACATCGTAAAACTCTCGCTCGACTGCGCCACGAAAGAGTGCTTCAAAAAACTGGACAGACCGCTGGAAGGGACGGAGCTCGAAAATATTATAGAGGGCATAAAGAGCTTCAGAAAAAGATTCAAAGGCTCCATGATAATAGAGATTCTGATGGTCCCCTCTATCAACACCTCAAAAAGAGAGATAGAGGCGCTAAACAGAACGCTTCTCGATCTTGGGGCAGACCGCATAGACATAGGCACAGTAGACAGACCGCCCGCATACCCCATAGAGCCTCTGAGCTTCAAAGAGCTCTACGAAATCGCAAAAGAGTTCGACCCCTCCCTTCCCATCCACATAACGGGCCGCCACAGGGCCAAAGAGGCCAAAAGCTCCTTCAGCGACGAAGAGATACTCTCGACCCTGCTCAAACGCCCCCTGACGCAAGCGGACATTGAGGCCCTCTTCGACGAAGAGAGCCGAAAGCGCTTCGAAGCGCTGCTGCAAAAAGGGAAGATAGAGACAAAAAAGCTCGGCGGCCTGCTCTTTTACGGCACCGGCTTTTCGAAACAGAAGCGAAAATCCTCTTGACAAACAGAGCCTTTTAGACTATAATTTCCGCCGTGATTGACCCAATCACAACCCTCAAGTGTTCCGGATTAGCTCAGCGGTAGAGTAGGTGGCTGTTAACCACTTGGTCGCTGGTTCGAATCCAGCATCCGGAGCCATTCTTTCTGAACCTCCTATTAACGTTATTTTAAAAACAATGCCTATTCAACCTAAAATGCGGTCTGCTAATGCACTCTTCTTTTATTTTTGTCGAGAAAAGGATAACCAAGCCCTGTTAACCATCTCTAACGACCTCTTTTGAAAAACTGCAGTTATCTTTTGAATTGGCGGAGTCATAGGTTACCTTCATACTCTTTAGAACCAATTACCGTATCGTAAAGCCCAACCTCTTCACCCTCATGCTTGTTAATACCGACATATTCGAGGCTTGCATCCTCATACCGTTTAAATTTATACACTGCGTCATTCATTAGCGCACTATTGAACAGATCGAGACTGACCAGCAACTCAAAATCTTCAACCGTCAAGCCAGTTACCTTTTTGAAAAGACCTGGTTCAAGTTGTGTAATGACATCTTTCAAACTTTTCTCACGGTAATCTGTCAAATACATAAACACCGGGATACGTGTTGCAAATTTGATGAGTTTTTCCTGTATCTTCTTACGTAGGCTTTTGTACTCTTTCTCCTCTTTGCTGAGTTCTTTTTTCTCCTCTTTTGTCAGCTCTCTGTCATTGGCCTCTTTTTTCGCTTTTTTAACTGCCTCGGATTTGTTGATTATGGTTTCTATGTCTTGATTGAGCGAACGGAAACCCTCGATGCTCATCAGTGCACTCATCGCTTTTTCATTATCCATAAGCCGCTTCAGGGTGGCATTGTCGACATTGACGAGCAGTGCACTTTCCCAGCGTCTGGCAAGAAGGGTCGCCGTCGTTCCGCTCAGTGCCATTTCCAGAACCCCGGCGGCATCGATGGGCTCCATGGAGCTTCCGTCGTAAGCGAGTATAGGAAGGAAGTGAATAAACTCGGCTACCTTCTTCTCGGGATCAGGCTCATCGACATTCAGACGCGAACTGTACTCCGCAATCTGGCTCAAAGCCCTGTTGGGAGCGAAGTCAAAAACGTAGCACTCTTTTTTGATGATCTCTTCTTTGTTGGGAGATTTGCCGTCGGGATTTTTCACTGTCCACGGGGTCTGTACCCTGAATGCCGCCTGAAAATAGGTTTCCGGACTGCTAAGGTTGCGCAGCATGAAAATCCCCGACCACGGCTTTACCGAAACACCTGTGGTCAGCTTACCGCATGAGAGGGTAATTGTTTTACTCTTTAGCGGATCGTCCATCGCTTTTAGTACCGGCTCCAGAGCTTTGGCGCCTATCCCGGCTTTTGGACCGGCGGCTACTATAATCTTGTAATCGTGATAAAACCTGTTTTGCCGCTGCATCATCAGGTTTTTCATCGCATAGGCAGAAGCTACGGATGGAAGGAACCAGAAGGTGTGGGTCAGAATTTGAAGCAGCCTTACATCCGAAAAAGGAAGCGCCGGTTTATTGGATCCAAGTTTGAGGTTGTCTGTGCTTGTAGGCAGGTAAGCACCTCGAATCAGATCGAGCCATTTTTGGACATACTCTTCATATTTGAACTTCGCATTATCTTCATCCCCCTCGGCTTTGAAAAACTCATTGAGATCGAATTCGTTAAACTCTCCTCCCATAGCGATAGAACGGATCGACTCCGGCATCTGATAGGTCAGCATCACCATACGGGGCAAAGATGCGTATGGGTTGTTCTCTCCTTTCCACTCCTCTTTTGCCCTCTGTTCATCCGAATATGTCCAGTTGAATATCTGCTCTTCGATGAACTCCCCCGTGCTAATGGCACGGAAAGGAGTGCCGGAGAGATAAAGGTAGTGATTTGTCGTAATGGGCATTATCTCTTCGTCAAAATAGTCGATTCCCTCACCCTCCGCATAGGCTATCTCTTTTTTACCCTCAGCTTCAAAAAGCTCTTTGGCGCTCTCTCTCCATGCACCATAATGGTACTCGTCAAATACGACACAATCCCAGTTTGTCGCGTGAACCCATTCGTTTTTGGCTTTGATACCTCCGGCAGAGTTTTTGCCCAGATAGTCCTGAAACGAACCGAAGCAGACAAAAGGCTTGCTCTCATCGACACTCTCTTCATCCAAACGCTCACGAGAGTAGAACTCCCACCCCTCGAAATCGACATGTGTCTCCAGATCTTCTTTCCAAGCGCTCTCTACCGCGGGTTTGAATGTTAGAACAAGTATCTTCTTCCAGCCCATCTTTTTTGCGAGCTGATATGTAGCGAACGTTTTGCCGAAGCGCATTTTGGCATTCCAGAGAAAGTGCGGGTTTTTGTCCGGATTTTCTTTTTTGTAGCTCTCGAAGTATTGCATCGTCTTCTCGACAGCCTCAGCCTGTTCGGGACGCATTTTGAATGTCAAAGTCCGACTCCGGGCACTCTTTTTACCGCTTTTAACGGCGTGTATGGCCGCCATAACTTCCCGCTTTCCGCACCTGAACCACTCTCCGTCAGGATTGGGGATGCCCTGGGCACGAAGATAGCGATGAACATCATGATCGCTAAAGGAGCTACCGTCATTTCTCATTGCGGACTCTTCGAGAAGAATCTCGTAGCGAAGTCCCGATGTCCCGAGCTGCTCCCTGACACGCTCTCTCACATCTCTTGTCGTAAAACCCACCTTGATAAGCCCCTCTCTATCGGGGGCATTGAGAATTTTGTAGGCATAAATTTGAGGGTGCAGTTTGGGACGCTGCGGGAAAAAGTCGTTACTCATACGTTGGCTCCATAGGCCGAATAGAAGACTCAATAAAGTTAATTTCGTTTTTTGTCAAATTATATCTTTCATACAATTTGTCATCAGTCCATTTCTTTGTCATATCAAGTACCGGTACAAACTGAAACTTATCTTTTGTGACATGTTGAGTATAAGATAATTGGGATATTAAAAAACGTACAAATTTACTACAAAGGTAAAGCGCTAAATTTTTTGCTTCCTCAGGATTATCATAACTGCCAAGTACAAGATAAGATTCAGTACATATTGTTTCAGGTGGTAAAATTTCTACTTTTGAGAAAAGTTTTCGCTTCCCATCTTTATCAGGCTGACCAGCATGATCATATGACACATACGAACTAATCACTTTCCATTTATCAATCAACTCAGTTCCAACTGTTATTTTTTCCCGTTCATATAAACCAGTACCTTTATTCCAGCGCAATTTTATATTTCCATTATTTGTAGGCCTGACAGTTGTTGGCAGTCCAAAAGGCTTTCTGCTTGAAACCTGTTCACTCATTTTCGGCTCGTTCTTAGATTGAACCTTTTTAATTATTGATATTGCCTGACTAAATCTTATAAATGTATCGAATTGATTTAATGGTCGAATTGATTTTTGCTCTTCACCTTTAAAAATATTTGTAACTTCACATGGGCCAGAATAATCCCTGTCCCATAAAAAATAACACACACCTCCAGCAATATCAACACCGGGAAAACACTCGGAGGCATCAGGAAAATCAATTAGTTTTTTAATACGTTCATCATTCAACATCTCATCTCTAAAGTCATTAAGTCCTTTTCCTCCAGCATACCAGCGAGCAGGAATAATCATGGTTAGATACCTCGGTTTCATCTTTTTTGCCTGCTGTACGAACTTATGGTAGATGGGTTTGGCACTTTTTCCAAAACCGCCATCACTGAGCTGATAAGGTGGATTTCCTACAATTACGTCGAACTTCATATTAAAAATCTCCTCCGGATTATCTGTATGTATAAATTGATATGCGTGAGTTTCGAGTATATCTTCTCGTTCGTATACTTCCTTGCTCGCGCCGCAATATCTACATCTTCCATTCTCCCATGTGTGCTCTATGCGCTCAAAGATAATATTGCCCTGCTCAGTAGTAAATGTTTCACAAAAAGAGTATTTACCGTCGGCTTTTTTCGAGCCGTATACGCTCCGACGTGACAACAGCCCAGTCAGTTCCGTAATGGCTATGCCGTAAAGCTGTTTTTCAAAAATATGGTTTAATCTCTCTTGTCTATCCGGTATAACGCTTTCAAGTCCTCTATTGAGCCGCTTCGCAATCTCTCTCAGAAATACTCCCGACTTACTAAACGGATCGAGAAAGGTAACCTTCGGATCACTCCACAACTCTTCCGGCAGCAGATCGAGCATCTCGTTGGCAAGCTCCGGCGGCGTAAAGACTTCGTCACTGCTCAAGTTTGCCAGCATATTCAGCACATCCGGGTTATAGTTCACCTTATCGTTCATGTTCCGCCAACCTTAAAAAGTGGGTTACCGGATACTCTTTCACCGGATCAGGAATAAACACCTCTTCCCCCAAATCCGAAAAAAGCCCCGCGTCACTGCCGAACTGCGTATTGTGCAGTATCTCGAAGCTGTAATCTCTTCGCTTGATCATCACACTGTTTACGGGAGACCACTCCGAGAAGATGATAGGCTCATTCTTTTTGTCCACACGCTTGAAGGTAAGCGCATCACCTTGTATTATGTTATGGTCCAAAATATATAGAACGCTTTGACGGCACGCCTCACGGCAACGCTCTTTAAAGAGTTTGCTGTACTGTTCGTCAAACACCTCATAAAGCCTACTGCGGCACTCTCTTACATTGTCTTCCAGCAGATCGATACCGTATATGCTGGAAACCGCTATAACCGCATTACGTTCATAATCCATCTGACTCTTTTTGTAGCGCTTTTTGACTACTTCAAGTTTTCTACGCAGTATCTCGACCAAGAAGTTTCCGGAACCGCAGGCAGGCTCTAAAAAACGGGACTCGATCCGCTCTGTTTCATGCTTGACCAGATCGAGCATGGCATTGACTTCCCTTTCATGAGTAAAGACTTCGCCATGTTTGGCGACACGCGTCTTGCACTTCACCTGATTATTACTCATTCCTTTCCTTTGCAACCTTCCTACCGCATCTACAGACCTGTATCAAGTTAAAATACACGATACCGTCCTCTTTTTAATAAGTCTAATTCTTGAATATACTTTCATTAAGATTGCATCATCTTCCAAAAATGTGCTTATGAGTCGAGTATCAATAGGTCTCACCATTTCGGCACTCAAGGAGTGAAAGATAGTATCTAATCCGCTTGATCTTCGCTTCTATCTTATGCCGCATCGATGATCTGCCTGAAGACCTTGAAGTCTATGATTTTATGTTGTGTTTCTACTTCATATTCGGTTCGTATCTCATGGTCTTTGAGCAGGACACCGTGGTAGATGACCGACTCCAGTAGATAGATATTGCGCGTGGTATTGAGAACAACCAGATCCACCTCTTTTTTTAGAGCTTTTTGTAGAGTATGGTGGAGTGAGAGCCTGGCATCGAGTGAGGTATTGTCGAGATAAACGGCTATATCCACATCGCTTCGAGGTGTCGCCTCCCCTTTGGCATAGCTGCCGAAGAGGTAACCGAAAAGCACACTGTTATCGGCCTCGAGGATACGCTTGATAATCTCTTTCATGAATTGATTATAACATAAGCTGGTTCGTCGCACCGGTAAGCGGCCGAAGATAGACGTCGTTCATTGTACCCGGAGGAATAAGAAGCCCTCGAGTTTTTTGGTTAGGCTAAATAGATTACCGTCTTTAAAACACGCCTTCCGTTTTTGGCACTATAACATTTTCATAGACCATATAGCCGTTCATTTCTATGCGAATGTAAAAACCTTCCCGGCCTATGGGCTCCTGAAGTTCAAAGCTAACGGCAGGAGGGACTCTCCATAGTTTAGACTTATCATATTTCCTGCCTGTTCGTCTATCTTCACCGATAACTCTCATATCGAACTCGAAACGCTCTGCATTGGAAAATCTCATAATGACTTCATTGGCATTTTCACCAATGGTTACGCTATTTACCAGAAGCCTGTTGTTATAAAATATACCGTCTTTTGTAAAGACTTTAATGATCTTTGAGATTCTGCTTTTTATGTTTGGCTCGAGTCTATAGAGCAGCGTCTCTCTTTCCGCTTCGGAACGGACGCATATATATCTTAAATAGTCATATACATCCAGTTCATCCGGTATTAAAACTTCTGCATGGCGACAATAGAGAATATGCCTGCTATAAGAATCATTCGGCAAAGCGCCGCGATCGTATATATAATCGAACTCCAACTCTTTGAGATCTTCAACCGATTCATATATCTTCGCATTGCTTGCGGCTATATTCCCGCTGCTGAACCTCACCCCCTCTACGGCCAGGAGTTTTACAAAATCGAAGAGCAGAAATACCGGTACAGGACAGTGAGCGCCGTTTTTGACCTCATGCTTCGGCAAGATGCCCTCGTTTCTATATTGCGTAGGAGTTTTCGCACCGAAATAACACCTGACAAAACTCAGATATTCATTCTGCGTCTTGTCGATTACCTCACTGTCCGCATTGTCATTTGCCATCAAACCGAGCTCACACGCTTTTTCCCTGCTGTAAAGCTTGCCGGAGTTCAATATGGAGGCAATATTCTGTACATCACTGTAGTGAAAAATAAAATTCGGCCACCAGCTTTGATAACCGTTTTTGAATCTTTCGAAGAGGCTCTTTTGAAATGACTCGACAAACTTGTACCTTTCACTCATGCCACAAACTTGTCGGGCTCGCCATCTTTTGAAACCGGTTGTTTGTAGGCCAGGAGCCTAACGGCGCTCTCATCCTCCTCTTCTCCGACCTGTGTCAACGCTATGTAGTCCAGTTCCGATAAAAAAGCCATAACCATATCGGCATGTTCCGCCAATTCGGAAGAGAGCATCTCTTTTCGCAAAAAGCCGCCGTTTCTGAGCAGATGCCAAATAGCCGCAAGAGTCGATCGTGTCAGGTAGATCTGTGTTTTACCCTTTTTTAGGCAGAAGCTCTCTTCGTCATCGATCTTTTCTACCGTCACATCTATCGTCATACCGAGCTTGTGTACGCTGTTTATAAGCCCGCTGAACCTCTGATTCAGATGTGATATAAATTCTATACTCGAAAGATATTGAGGCTCGCTTTTCAGCCACACTTCGATCTCTTTTTGGTTTTTATGCTCCGGTGCCAAGCCGTCTTTTTTGGAGATGTGGACGTAGACATCGATCGGCAGGTTTTTCAGGTATCTCTCCATCAGGGGTTTGACTTCCTGCCAATCCAACCCTCCGTTCCCGCACCCAAGCATAGGAAACGAGATAGACTGGATGCCCAGCTTTTCATAGTTTCCTACGAATTTTTTTAGTCCGGCCTCTATATACTCGATTTTCGAAGGGTAACGCCAGCTCTTTTTGGTCGGAAAGTTCAAAATCCACTTGTTGGGCGTTCTGTAAATTTGGAGTTTTCCGATCGTCAGCTGGCCCTTTTCGCAATAGTGCTGATAGGCTTCGAACATCTCAGGATACAGGCGTTTAAACTCTTTGGCCAAACCTTTGCCCATTACGCCTACCGTGTTGACCGTATTGACCAAAACCTGAGCATTTGATTCGAAAATGTCTGTACGAACGTAGGTAATCACTTCTTAAACCCCACCGATCAAAAGTCTCTTTATATAATTATATATTTCAATCCTAAAATTTTCCCGTTTTCCTGATAAATATGACTCATCTCTTCCAACTACTTCCCTGACTAAAAAGTCTTACTTCCACACTATAGATAAAAAACACCCATAAATAGGTGCTCAAATGGAATCATGGACTGCAATTACTTCCATATTTACTTTTCAGTTACTTCCCGTTTCAATCCAAAACAGCTATCGGCATGATAAAATCGGCCGGCCTCACCCCTTCCCCATCCTCCTAACCAGATACTTCTCGAACTCCACGAGGAAAAATACGCTCGAGGCTATCGCCGTTATTCGCAGCCAGACGTTGGGTTCTATCGGTACGGTTCCGAAGAGTCCGTTCATGAACGGCACGTATGTGAATGCCGCCTGTAAAAGAAGCAGTGCGGCTATCGCCATGAGGACGTAGCGGTTGCCCGTGAGTCCCTGCAGGCTGAACGACGAACCGTTTATGTAGCGGGCGTTGAATAGGTAGAATACCTCGAACATCACGAGGGTGTTTACCGCAACGGTTCTTGCGTGCTCGATGGGTGCTCCGTTTTGCTGCTCCCAGATAAAGAGGCCGAAGGTTCCGCCCATCAGGATGACGGAGACGAAGACGATGCGCCACAGCAGGTATTTGGTTATCATCGGCTCTTTGGCGTCTCTCGGGGGGCGGCTCATTACGTCCGGTTCGGGCGGCTCGAAGGCCAGTGATAGCGCCAGCGTGACGGCCGTGACCATATTTACCCAGAGTATCTGCACTGGTGTAAGAGGCAGCTGCGAAAAGCCCAGGAGTATCGCACCCAAAATTATGAGCGCTTCGCCGCCGTTGGTGGGCAGGATGAAGAGAATCGCCTTTTTGAGGTTGTCGTATACGGTGCGGCCCTCCTCTACGGCGTGTTTGATGGAGGCGAAGTTGTCGTCTGCAAGCACGATTTCCGCCGCATCCTTTGCCGCTTCGGTTCCGTTTTTGCCCATCGCTATGCCGACATCGGCGCGCTTGAGTGCCGGTGCGTCGTTCACTCCGTCTCCCGTCATGGCTACTATGTGGCCCCGCTCCTGAAGCAGCTTGACCAGAACCAGCTTGTGCTCCGGGCTTACACGCGCATATACATCCACGCTTGCGACCGCCTTTTTGAGCTCATCCTCCCCCATCGCATCCATCCGCTCGCCCGTAAGCGCCTCTTCGCAGTTTTTCAGCTTGAGCTTTTTGGCTATCGCCAGTGCCGTGGAGGCGTGGTCTCCGGTTATCATCTTGACCCTTATTCCGGCGTTTTGGCACGCTTTTACCGCCTCTATCGCCTCTACGCGCGGCGGATCGATCATGCCGAACATCCCGAGCATCACGAAACCATCTTTTACATCGTCGAAGGTGAGTGCGGTTTTTGTAAACTCCGTATTTTTGACGGCCAGGGCTATGACCCTCTGGCCGCGTTGGGCGAGCTCTTCGATTCTGCCGCTCCAGTAATCTTTGTCTATAGGCGCTTCGCTCCCGTCGTTTCGCATCTGCCGGTCGCACATCGCGAGCAGGCTCTCGGGCGCTCCCTTTACGACTATGAAAGCCTCTTTGGTGTGGGAGTGGTGCAGGGTGGCCATGAAACGGTGCTCCGACTCGAACGGTATGAGGTCTACCCTCGGGTACTCTCTTCTCACATTATCTATATCGGCCCCCAGTTTCATCGCCGCGGCAAGAAGCGCACCCTCCATCGGATCGCCGTGAACCACCCAGCCGCTTTCGCTCTGCCTAAGCTCCGCATCGCTGCACAAGACGGCGCATTTGGCCATCTGCTCCGCTATCTTGAAAGTCGAGGGCTCCACGCTTCTGCCGCCTGCCATAAAGTCGCCGTGCGGGTCGTAGCCGGTGCCCGTAAGCTCGAAAAGCTCCTCCGCCGCCGCGATGTTTCTGACCGTCATCTCGTTTTTCGTAAGCGTTCCGGTCTTGTCGGAACATATCACCGTGACCGCCCCCAGCGTCTCTACCGCCGGAAGCCTTCTTATGATGGCGTTTCTCTTCGCCATCCTCTGCACACCGATGGCCAAGGTTATCGTCATAATGGCCGGGAGCCCTTCGGGTATGGCGGCCACCGCGAGACTTACGGAGGCCATGAACATCTCCGCCGCCCCGTATCCTCTCAGGAGGTAGCCGAACGCAAAGGTTGCCGCCGCCAGAAGCAGTATGGCGAGACTCAGCCAGCGCCCGAACTGCGCCATCTGTCGAAGCAGCGGCGTCGTAACGGTCTCCACCTGCGAAACCATCGTGCTGATCTGCCCTATTTCGGTGTCGGCCCCGGTTGCCACAACCACACCGACCCCCTGACCGTGCGTTACGATGGTGCCCGAGTAGGCCATGCAGAGCCTGTCGCCCACTACGCTCTCTTCGGCTACCGGCTCCGTACTCTTTTGAACCGCCATCGACTCGCCCGTAAGCGCCGCCTCCTGTATCTGCAGCCCCTTTACTTTAAAGAGCCGAAGATCCGCCGGAACCCTGTCGCCGGACTGCAGCAGCACCACATCACCCGGAACCAGCTCTTCGGCCGGTATCGTCACATGGCGCCCGTCGCGCACCGCGAGCGCGTTGGCCGAGAGCATCTTCTTTATCGCTTCGAGTGCATCTTCGGCCTTCCCCTCCTGAATGAAACCGATTACGGCATTCAGAAAGACGACCCCGACTATGACGGCAGTGTCGACCATGTGGCCCAGCAGCGCCGTAACTACGGCGGCGGCGATAAGAACGTAGATGAGAATGTCGTGAAACTGGAGCAGAAACCTAAGAAGAGGCCCACGTTTTTTGGGCTCCGGGAGCCTGTTCGGGCCGTACTTTTGCAGCCTTCGCCGCGCCTCTTCGGAGCTGAGCCCTTCGCTGGAAGTTTCAAGCTCCCTGAAGACGCTCTCTATATCTTTTGCGTGCCACTTTTCCATCCGAGCCCCCTTGAAGCATTTAAAGGCGGAGTGTTGGAGCCATAGAAAACGGCAACCGGTAAGCTATTTAAAAAAATTATACCATAACTGATGTTGCACAAATTCCGGGCAGAGCCCGTAATTCGGCAGGGCCTGGACGGCCCTACAACCCCCTAAAGCTTCGAAATCTCAGATTTCGAGATGATTTTACGCTTTTAGCGTAAAATCAGACCATTCATAGAAGTCTCTCCTCTGGAGATTAAAAGTAGTAGGCTGCAAGCAGCTTGAAGCTGTTCTCGTCGTAGGTATCGTTTTGCGTCTCTCTCTGGATATAGCGGTAGCCCAGCTTGAACGAGAGGTTCTCTTTGACTCTGAAGTTTTGCGTAAAAGAGAGTATGTTCTGGTCCCTGCCGCCCTCGTAGTGTTTGAACCTGTATTCGAGCAGCAGATTCGTCACCCGGCTGTAGCGGTCTATCACCAGCCCCGCCGCCGCGTCTACCGCCGTCTCGGCGCCGCCGTCCACGATAAAGAGCTGCGGGTCTATCATGGCATAGATGTAGCCGTAGTCGTTCCCCACTCCCAGCCCGGCTCCCACACTCAGGCTGAACCTGCTTTTATCGTCGAGGTAGTCCCTGTGCCACCCTATGCGCGTACGCCACGAGAGCTCGTCGAAAAACTCGTCCGACTGGGTCAAAGACTCTATCGAGAGAATCGTCGCCTTTTCGAGGCGGGCCCTCTTTTTGGTGGCGTACCCCTCTATGTTCATGAACTCTATCTGCGTCCCCCTCAAAAAGCCGTAGAGGGGATCTGTAAGGTCGTGATAGGCGGGGCGAAATCCGAAATAGGCGGCCGCTTCGGACGATATGTCGGCTGCTCCGGCCACGACTCTTCGAGCCCTGTGGCTTTTGAGCGGATCGGGCGGACGTTTCGGTTCGACCCTCTCCGCTTTGCCGAGTGCGGCTCTTGCCGATGTGAGGTTGTGGAAAATGTCGAGATAGCTCTCCTTTTCGAGCTCCCCTTTCTGGTAGTAGTACTGCACCAGCTCTATGGAGGCTTCGAGTATGTACCTTCTTTTCTGAACCGGCACCCCCTTCCCGTCGAGTTCCGACGCTTCCGTCTCTCCTCTTGCCAGCCTCTTGGCCGCGGCTATATCTTCACTCTCCAAAACGGTTTTGTACGCCTCTATCTTGCTCCTTTTGGAGGGTCTGTAGCCCGTAGATGCGACGAGCCTCTCGCCGTTTGCGGCGTGGACGGTCTCGAGGGGGATCACTTCGAATATGAACCTCTCTCTAAGCCCGGTTCCTGGGCGTGCCGCTTCGAGCAGCCATAGCATCTCGTACGAGCAGTTTCGGGTAAAGAAGTAGTAGGGCGAGCGTACATCTTTGACCTCCCAGATATGCTCGAACATCCTGAGCGTCTCCTCTTTGGTGAGGTTCAGGTCGTACTCCCAGATATCCCTGTTTTCGGTATCGCGGTACTCTTTCAGCTTGTCGTAGTAGGGTAGAAGCGAATACTTTCCGTCGTAGCCGCCGAAGAGACCCTTGAGTGCGAATACCACGCCGTTCTCCCTGTTCGGGTCGGCATCGGCCGCGTAGTTGACCGCATAAGATAGCAGCCTGGAGTTGTACGAAGAGTTTATCCGTACGAACGTGTGGCCGAACATCGAAGCGGGTGAGTTTATATGCGCGGACGGAAATACGAGTGTGGCCGACTCCGGGTCTACCCTCTTCAATATCTTCTCGTACTCCCTGCACTCGGCTTCGGGCAGATCTTTCAGATCGAGCCTCTGCACGAGCCACCTCTTCCTGGCCGGATACCTGCAGGCTGTGGAGTTGTCGTCCGCCGCCTCTTCGCCGTAGAGCGCTTTTATAGTGGCCACGAGCTCATCTTTTTTGCTGACTCTGCCGTTTTCGGAGATGAAAAACGAGTCGTCTTCTATTTCGCTCTCACCGCCGCTGTAGTGCAGAAGAAGCGCCCAGTATCTATCTTCATATATCCTCTTTTGCATGGCCTCTTTCAGGGCCGAATCTACCGGTGCGGCAAAGAGAATAGATGAAAACAGTATCGAAAGATAGATCACGTACTTTTTAATGGGTCGGTCCTGTAGAAAGATTTGAAAGGGCGTAAAAACGCCCTTTTTCGATATTTAGTTGATAGCGGAGATGTTGTCGAGAACGTCAGACATCTCTACGTTTTTGCTGACGTAGATTTTGTTGTAGTTCTCCTGCAGAGAAGCCGAGAATGCGGCCTTGTCTTCCACGTTCAGAAGCTCGGCGAGAGTATCGAGTGTTTCACCCTGTCCCATCGCGATCTCTTTTGCGAGAGTATCCATATTTGAAGCTACAAACTCCTGCGCTCTCTCGTTCATTACGAACTTTGTCTTTTTACATCCGAGAGTACCGCTCGTGATACCGAAAGTCTGGTTGCCGGATGTTCCGTTTGTAGTAGCCTGGAGAGCCAGCATAACCGCAGAGCTGTCATCTTTGATGAGCATGGCACCGAGGCCGCAGCCTGTCTGATCGTTTACACCTGCAAATGCGGATGAGCCGATTACGGCTGCAGCTGCAACCGTTACAAGAATTTTTTTCATTTCAACTCCTTCATTTTTTACCTAATGCCGGAAATGGAGGCAAAAGGCTCGATTGGATGGATCTATACCCAACTCGATCGACCGACATCAGCTCACCGATGCAATTCGCTCCGTCAAAGCAGCCTGCATTCAACAGATTGACCACAGGAGTAAGAACGGCTGCCAACCGAAATAGAGCGAATCGAATACACTGGTGACGGGTAAACGCATTTAAATGGCGGATGCCGGTACCGCTTGGGCCACCATCACCTACTTCAGCGTGTAACTACCCTTCAGTTCAACAATAGAAACTGACAAAGAATTGTATTCATAATTTGGTAAACAACCTTTTAAGTTGTACTGTAGAGAGAAATAGAAAGTGCTATTTTGTTCAATTGTAACAATATGTTACAGCCGCTCCTCTATGGGCCTACTCCATCTCTAGCCGCACAAGAAACATATCTTCCCCGTTCGTTATGCGCACAACAGTGCTTTTAGATTTTGGATACGAGTAGTCGTATTTGTAAAAGACGGACTCTTTGCACACTCTTCGCAAAATATCACGACCGGCTGTATCCACATGACAAAATAGATCTCTTCGCCTTTTCTATCCCGGAGTAGAAATGAACAGAAGATCGGCCCCGGGGAAACATGAACAGGTATTTCTTAATCTTATCGTCATCTTCCGGTATATCTGCCAAAACGATATTCAGGTACGATCTGACAGCCCGGGAGGCCTCAGCCAGGCTCGGTATAAATTTTATCAGCACAAAAAGCCCTACGACACCCTGCGCTAACTCCTTCTTGAGGCTATAGAACAGTGCCGCTCGAACCAATCGGAAGAGGTGCCGGAGCAAGACACATACCTCGACCTCAACCACTCCAAACGAAAAGAGAAACACTACATTTTCGATGGATACAACTTTCTGACATTCGACTACGGCGGCCGGGTCTACAACATATTGATACCCTCTCCGAACCGCTATAAAAAGAGCTTTCTCGCCGATGGGCTCAACGAGCAGCTCTCCAAATTTCTAAAGATACACCGCATCGTCAAACTCCGGTCGATTCATAAAGAAGTACAAAGGTGCAAAAGGGACAACTTCATCTACTGTCTAAAAGAGGCGGAGTACAAGTTCAACTATAAAGCGGAGGAGAGAGTGGAGATTATCACCTCTTTGTGGCTGAATAGGGAAAGCTGTGATCTAAATGATAATGATTACCATTTAATTAAAATATAAGCTTCAAAAAGTGATAATGGCGCCATATTTTTGATATTGATTATCAGTTTAGAAAGGTAGTTTTTATGAAAAGGGTTTCAGCGGCCGCTCTCGTTCTATTCGCTTCATTCGCGGGAGCCGACGATCTCAGCAAAGAGGAAGGTGTTACTACCATTCGGGAGAAGATCGGCGGGGTGTTGATGCTCGAACACGCCCTTGCGCAGATTCGAGCCGGGTATATAGCGCTGAATCCGCACTCAGGCTCTTTACAGAGCAGATCCGCTGTTGCAGCTGGGGGGCATGTGCACCTGCAGACAAAACGGTTTTACGGCATAATGGGTGCGGCAGAGCTCTACACAGTGCAGGATATGGGGGTGCAAAAGAGCGATCCGAACAGGATAGAACCCACATTTTTCGATGCCGAGAAGTCCGGCTTCTCGACCCTTTCGCAAGCATATATAGACGCCCTTTGGGGCGGTACCGAAATAAAAGCGGGCCGGCAGATGCTCGACACTCCCCATGCAGATTCGGACGATATACGGATGATGCCGAACTACTTCACGGCATACACGATAACCAACAGCGATATAGAAAGCGTTACGCTCACGGTGGGGAAAATAGAGCAGATGGCAGGATGGGAGAACGGCATAGACGCATCCAGATTCGTAAACGTCGGTAGATCTTTCGGGGCCGCCGAACCGAACGACGGCATCTACTTCGCCTCCGCTCTCTATGCCGGGCCGGAAGATAGAGTAATTCAGGCATGGTACTACGATATCACCGATATAGCGGACCTTTTCTATATCGAAGCGGCACATGAGCTCTACGGCCGAAACACCCATACGGTTATAGGCCTTCAGCTCGACAGGGCGACCGGAAAAGGGCGAAAACTTCTGGGCGAAACCGACTCTTTGACATGGGGAATAAGCGCACAGGTAAGTTTCAAAGAGATCGGCCTCGTGGCTACCGGGGCATATAACAGAGATAGCGGCAGCGGAGCTTTCGGCAGCCTTGGAGGCGGACCCTTTTTTACATCTCTTGAAGATCAGACGCTCGATGCCGTGGGTGCAAAAGGTAGGGCATGGATCGCCGGGGTCTCTTACGATTTTTCAAACAGCGGGGTTGAGGGAATGGAGAGCCGCCTTTCGTTCGGCAGCTTCAAAGCGGACGAGAGCTCTCTTTATGAGACATTCGAAACCGATATCGCCATAGCGTACGAGATCTCGGAGAGTTTGAACATCACGGCCGCTTACGCTTTTGTAGACGACAAAACCGAAGACAACGAAGACTACTCACAGTTTAGATTCATAGCCGACTACAACTTCAGGAGAGAGTAAAATTCTTCGCTCCACAGTTTTCCTGCTTAGGCGCAACAGTTTTAGAACACAGGAACTCTTTGTCTGTGGATCTCCTAAAACCAAATACACTGAAAGTGCGCTCTTTTAAAACTCTTTGAGTAGAATAAGGAGTATATATCAACACTATCATGAGGGGTTAAACTCATCATGGTATAATGGGACCTGATTATTATCATGCCGAAGGAACGAAATTGACTGAAGAGATGGAAAAGATAGAGGAGATCTACTGCCTCAACAGAGAGAAGATCCGAAGCTACCTCATCGGCCTGCTGAATGAGTACAAGAGCGACGACTACTCCGTAGAGAGGCTTAAAAAGGTTGTCGAAAAGACACCATACCTGATGGTCGCATACATAGTGAACGACGACTGCATACAGGAGTCTCCGAACATCTACAAAGATCATGTAAACGAAGCGAAACAGGGGATGAACCGCCGCTCGTTTCTGCGCTACATCAGTACCAAGCGCGACCGATTCTTCCTAAGCGATCCCTACTACAACG